>NZ_JBFBJL010000006.1:0-232033 GCF_040686075.1 Streptomyces sp. NPDC086519 | reverse complement strand
GTTGATAGGCCGGATCTGGAAGCCAGGTAACTGGTGGAGGTGACCGGTACTAATAGGCCGAGGGCTTGTCCTCAGTTGCTCGCGTCCACTGTGTTGGTTCTGAAACCACGAACAGCCCCGCTTTTATAGCGGTCGGGTTGTCTGTTTCATAGTGTTTCGGTGGTCATAGCGTGAGGGAAACGCCCGGTTACATTCCGAACCCGGAAGCTAAGCCTTACAGCGCCGATGGTACTGCAGGGGGGACCCTGTGGGAGAGTAGGACGCCGCCGAACAAATATTGAGAAAGAGCCCCACACCTCACGGTGTGGGGCTCTTTCGCGTTTGCCAGCAGGGCGTCAGAAGGTGATGTCCGCCGTATCGACCGTGCCGCCCTTTCGGCCCGGAGCCTCCTGCCAGTTCCAGTAGAGGTTCGTGTGCGAGATGACCTGCTCCGGGGCCGGCGCGCCGTAGGCGGTGAGGTCCTCCGTGGTGTGGGCGTCGGCGACCAGGGTGGCGTCGTAGCCGCGGACCATCGCGCCGTGCAGAGTGGAGCGGATGCAGGCGTCGGTCTGGGCACCGGTGACGACCACGCGGCCCACACCGTGTTCGGCGAGCACGGACTCCAGCTCGGTGTCCTCGAAGGAGTCTCCGTAGCGCTTGTGAACGAGGGGCTCGGTCGCTTCGCGGACCAGCTCGGGGACGTACCGCCAGGGGGCGCTGTCCGGCTTCAGCTCGTCGCTGGAGTGCTGGATCCAGACGACGGGGACCGCCTCGGAACGGGCCTTGGCCAGCAGGGCGTTGATGTTGGCGATGACCTCGTCGCGGTTGTGGGAGCTGTCCACCACCCCGTTCTGCACGTCCACGATCAGCAGGGCGGTGTTCGGACGGTTCGGGAGAGTCGTCATGGCGCCCACCGTAGACGGCGGCACTGACAAACAAGGTGAGCGAGGTGGACGGTGGACGCTAGCGTGGCCGCATGAGTGCTACGGCCAGCGGTGATTACGTGATTCGGGCGATACGGGCGGACGAGTGGGAGGCCGTCAAGCGGTTGCGGCTCGCCGCGTTGCGGGACCCGGTGGCGGACATCGCGTTCCTGGAGACCTATGACGAGGCCCTGCAGCGGCCCGACTCGTTCTATCAGGAGCGGGCGGCGCGTTCGGCCGAGGAGCCGAGTGGCGCGCGGCAGTTCGTCGCGGTGGCGGCGGACGGGGAGTGGGCCGGAACAGTGACCGTGCTGGTCGAGGAGGCCGGGACGACGGACTGGGCCGGGTTCCCGGTCGAGCGGCGGCAGGGGCATGTCGTGGGGGTGTTCGTCCGGCCCGAGCACCGGGGGACCGGACTGGTCAAGGCGTTGTTCGACGCCGGGGTGGAGTGGGCACGCCGGCGGGGCGCGGAGCGGGTGCGGTTGATGGTGCACGCGGACAACCCGCGGGCCCAGGGGGCGTACCGCAAGGCGGGCTTCGTGCCGAGCGGGGTGGTCGTGCCGTTCTTCAAGGACAAGGCGGAGACCGAGATCGAGTTCGTTCTGGAGTGGCCGGCCTAGACGGCCCCGGTCTCGTCTACGGCAGTTCCCGGTGCGGCCAGCGGGCGCGGGCCTGTTCGTGGGAGCGGAGGAGGGCGAGGGTCGGCAGGCCCTGGTCGGGGCCGGCGGCCAGGAGGTCGGGGAGCTGGGGGAGCGGAGCCACGGCCGCCACGTCGTCCAGGACCAGGGTCAGTGGTGGGTCGAGCCGACCGGAGGATGACCGTTCGGCCATGCGCCGGCCGTGCTCGACCACGCTGGAGACGAGGGCCGTCAGGAGGGGCATCGCGCCCGGGTTGGTCCTGGGGTCCTCGATGGATTCACCGACCACATAAAGCGTGCCCCCTTCGGAGACGAAGGAATCCAGGGCGAGGGCATCGGATCGGTTGGGTGTGCAGGCCTCGCGGATGTTGACCGTGAAGAGGGCGGCGAGCGCCCGGGCCGTCAACTCCTGTGCGATGTCGCGGCGGTCGGGGTGGGACGTGAGGGCGGCTTCCAGCTCGCCGGCGGCGCCGGGGGCGGCTTTCGGGTGGGTGCGGAGGGTTCGTACGGCGTCCTGGACGCCGGTGCCCTGTGCCCAGCGGTGGACGTGGCGGACCGTGCGGTTCTCCAGAGCGGCGGCGTGGAGATAGCTGCGCAGGAGGGTTTCCGCCGTGTCGGCGACCGTCTGGTCGATCTTCGCGGTGGGTTTGACCGGGGTGAGGAGGGCCTGGGCGCGCCGGATCGCGGTGTGCTTGTCCTCGCAGTGGGCGGTGGGGGACCAGTGGAAGCGGGCGGGGGTGTCGCAGAGGTGGTTCGGGTCGTAGAGGAGGACGGGGCCGAGTTTTGCTCTGGCGTCCTTCGTCTCCGCCCAGAGGGCGGCGTTCGAGGTGACGACGAGGGCGGGGCCGAGCGCGTCCTGGATCGCCTGCAGCGCGGTGGCCTGGCGGCCTTCCCGCGGTGCGATGTGGATCCTGGTCCAGACGCTCGGCAGGTCGCCGCCGGGGGCGGGGTGGGCGGCCTCCGTGCTCTGCTCGGCAAGGGGGTGCTCCGCGACTGCTGTCGGGAGCGCCGGCTCCATCGGGCGCGCCGTCCCGTGGCCTGTCCTCTGGACCGTCCCTTGGCCCGTGCCCTGGACCATCTCCTGGACCATCTCCTGGACCGTTTCCGGCTCGATGCGGGGCTCCGGAACCGCGGCCGCCCGTCTGCTCTCCGTCGCCGCCGTGGCGGCCCGTCTTCTCCTCCCGGCCCGCCACCGGGTCACCGTTCCCAGCACGAACACGGTGAGGACGACCAGAACCATCAGCTGGCCGATGAACAGGCCCCAGAACAGCCCCCAGCCCGCCAGTTGGGCCGCCGGTGTGTCCGGCCAGGCGCCCGTGATGTCGTGCGGGGCGCCGACGAGGTGGCGCATCGCGAGCGGGGTGCGGGAGAGGCGGATCGTCGACGGCCAGCTGCCGTGGGCGAACCAGGCCGCCAGGCCCGTCGCCGTCCACACCAGGATCGTGATGCCGAGCAGGAACCCGAGTATGCCGACCAGCAGGCCGTCGGGAATCCCGCCGCCCCGCTGTTCGTGCTCCTGCCGAGGGTCCGGTCTCACGGACGGTCCTCCCTACGCCACCGTCGATTCGGAGTCGCCGAGGTGCTGCTCCACGAAGGCCGCCGCCCGCTGTTCCGCCTCCAGTTCGGCCGCGACCAGGGCGTCGTCCCCGGACAGCAGAAGGTCGCTGGACGACTCGGTCATCGCGCGGTCCGTGAAGACGAGCGGGCGTTCCGTCTCGGTGACCAGGTGTTTGACCACCTGGACGTTGCCGTTGACGTCCCAGACGGCGATGCCGGGGGTGAGGGTCGGGATGATCTCCACCGCCCAGCGGGGCAGGCCGAGGACGCGGCCGGTCGCGCGGGCCTCGTCCGCCTTCTGGGCGTAGACCGTCCGTGTCGAGGCCATCTTCAGGATCGCCGCGGCCTCCTTCGCCGCCGCGCCGTCGACGACGTCGGACAGGTGGTGCACCACCGCCACGAACGACAGGCCGAGCCGTCGGCCGAACTTCAGCAGCCGCTGGAACAGCTGGGCCACGAACGGGCTGGCGATGATGTGCCAGGCCTCTTCCACCAGGAAGATGCGCTTCTTGCGGTCGGGGCGGATCCAGGTGTGCTCCAGCCACACGCCGACGATCGCCATCAGGATCGGCATGGCGATGGAGTTGCGGTCGATGTGGGAGAGGTCGAAGACGATGAGGGGGGCGTCGAGGTCGATGCCGACCGTGGTCGGGCCGTCGAACATGCCGCGCAGGTCACCGTCGACCAGGCGGTCCAGGACCAGGGCGACGTCCAGGCCCCAGGCCCGTACGTCGTCCAGGGCGACGTTCATCGCCTCGGCCGACTCCGGTTCGGGGTGCCGTAGTTGCTCGACGATGTCCGTCAGGACGGGTTGGCGGTCGAGGATCGTCTCGTTGACGTAGGAGTGGGCGACCTTGAGCGCGAAGCCGGAGCGTTCGTCGAGGCCGTGGCCCATCGCGACTTCGATGATGGTGCGCAGCAGCGCCAGCTGGCCGGTGGTGGTGATGGCCGGGTCCAGCGGGTTGAGGCGGATGCCGTGGTCGAGGGCCGCCATCGGGTCGAGCCGGATGGGGGTTATCCCCAGCTCCTCCGCGATGAGGTTCCACTCGCCGACGCCGTCCTCGCCCTGGGCGTCCAGGACGACGACCTGGCGGTCGCGGAAGCGCAGCTGCCGCAGGACGTAGGTCTTCTCCAGGGCCGACTTGCCGTTGCCGGACTCGCCGAGGACCAGCCAGTGCGGGGCCGGGAGCTGCTGGCCGTAGAGCTGGAACGGGTCGTAGATGTAGCCCTTGCCGGAGTACACCTCGCGGCCGATGATCACGCCCGAGTCGCCCAGGCCGGGGGCGGCCGTGGGGAGGTAGACCGCCTGGGCCTGGCCGGTGGAGGTGCGGACCGGGGAGCGGGTCGTCTCGACCTTCCCGAAGAGGAAGGACGTGAAGGCTTCGGTGAGGACGGACAGCGGGTCCCTCATCAGCGCATCAGCCTCTACCTTCGGATTCCGGTGGCGAAGGGAAGTGTGTTCACGAAGGCGCGGTGGTGCTCGCGGTCGCACCACTCCAGCTTCAGGTACGACTTTCCGGCGGACGCCCTTATCGTGCGTTTGTCGCGGTTGAGGGCCTCCGGGGTACGGGAGGAGACGGTGATGTAGCCGACCAGGTTGACGCCGGCCGCGCCGCTGGCCAGGTCCTCACCGCGCTGGTCGAGGCGGGTGTGGGCGGCGATGTCGCGGGGGTCGACGGTCCGGTTCATCTTGGCGGCGCGGGACGCCTCCGCCTCGTCGTTGGTCTTCTCGGTGAGCATGCGCTCGATGGCGACCTCGGTGGGTTCGAGGTCCATGGTGACCGCCACGGTGCGGATGACGTCCGGGGTGTGGACCAGGAGCGGGGCGAGGAAGTTGACGCCGACCGGGGTCATCGGCCACTCCTTCACCCAGGCCGTGGCATGGCACCAGGGTTCCCGGGTGGCGGACTCGCGGGTCTTCGCCTGGAGGTACGTCGGCTCCATCGCGTCCAGTTCGGCAGGCCAGGCGTTGCGCTGGGTCATCGCCTGGATGTGGTCGATGGGGTGGTCCGGGTCGTACATGGAGTGGATGAGGGACGCGAGGCGGCCCTGGCCGAGGGGCTGGCGGACGCGGATGTCCGCCTCCTGGAGGCGGGAGCAGATGTCGGTGAGCTCGCGGGCCATGACGACCGCGAGACCGGCGTCGCGGTCCAGCTTGCGGCCGGCCTGGGGGCGGGCCGCGCGGGCCATCGCCTGGGCCTCGGCGGCCAGTTCGCGGGAGTAGTGCATGCAGGCGACGAGGTAGGCGCGGTGCTGCTCGCTGCTGGTGGAGACCATGGACTGGAGCTGGTCGTAGGAGCGGGTCAGCCAGGCCGGGGCCTTGTCGTCGCCGCGCTGGGTGACGTCCTTGGCGTGGGCGTCGGGGTCGGCGGGGAGGGTGCGGGCGAGCATCTGGAGGCGGGTGACGAAGCCGTCGCCGTTGGCCACGTGCTTGAGGAGGGTGCCGAAGCGGTCGACGAGGGCTTCCTGGTCCTCGGAGTCGCGCAGGCCGACGCCGGGGCCCTCGATCTCGATGGCCGCTGTCACCGTCTTGCGGTCCGCGTGCAGGAGTACGGCGATCTCGTCGGGGCCGAAGGGGGCGGCGAGCCAGGTGATGCGGCCGATGCCGGGCGGGGGGCCGATCTCGACCTCGCGGCCGTCGAGGCGGGTGCCGGCCTCGGCGGCGGTGGAGCGGTAGACGGTGCCCTTGCGCAGGTTCCGCTTGTAACTGCGGTTGATCTCGAACCACTTGTAGAACGTGCGGCGCTTGTACGGCACGTAGACCGCGGCCAGCGCGATCAGCGGGAAGCCCATGAGCAGCACGATCCGCAGGGAGAGGACCGGGACGAGGAGCCCGCACATCATGCCGAGGAACGCGCCCACGATGATGAGCGCGATCTCGCCGGACTCACGGTTCCTGCCGATGATCGCGTTCGGCCGGGCGCGGCCGATGAGATACGTACGGCGGGGCGTGATCGGATGGGACAGGTGGGACTCGGTCGTCAACGCCCTTCACCTCCCGAGCTGTTGTTGCGGGTGTTGCTGGCATGCGGGGTGTTCGCCGGGCTGGGCGCGCGCGGTGCGGGTGCGGCGGAGGGGACGGTTCCGCCGCCGCCACCGTTCGGGGTGCGCGTGCTGTGCGCGGCGACGCCGCCCGAGGCGGGGTTGGACGGGCGGGCACCGGAGGAGCCGGAACCCCCGCCCCCGCCGCCGTTGTTGTCGGCGCGGGCGCTGTGGGTTCTGATGCCCTGGGCGACGAGGTTGGCGGGGCTGCTGATGACGGCGGCGGCCTTGCCTTCGGCGCCCTGCATGATGCGGTTGCTGCGGCCGGCCGCGATCTCGTCGCCGAAGCCGGGGACGAAGCGGTAGATCATCGCGCTGGCGAAGATGGCGAGCAGGATGATGGCGAGGCCGGAGACGACGGCGGAGAAGGCGTCGGGGCCGCCGTCGGAGGACAGGGCGCCGGCGAGGCCCAGCACTATCACGATGACCGGTTTGACGAGGATGACGGCGATCATGATGCCGGCCCAGCGGCGGACGTGGCCCCACAGGTTCTTGTCGACGAGGCCGGCGTAGACGACGGTGCCGAGGAGGGCGCCGACGTAGAGCAGGGCGGCCCTGATGACGAGCTCCAGCCAGAGGACGCCGGCGGCGAGGATGCTGACCAGGGAGACGACGATCAGCATGATGGGGCCGCCGCCGATGTCGGTGCCCTTGCTGAGGGCGCCGGAGAAGGTGCCGAAGAACGTGTTGGTCTGGTCGCCGGTGGTCTTGGCGAGGACGTCGGTGACGCCGTCGGTGGCGGAGACGACGGTGTAGAGGATCAGGGGGGTGAAGGCGGAGGCCAGGACGGTGAGCCAGAGGAACCCGACGGCCTCGGAGATGGCCGTGGTCAGCGGGACCCCGCGCACCGCGCGCTTCGCCACGGCCAGCAGCCACAGCAGGAGGGTGAGGATCGTCGACGCGGCGAAGACCACGGCGTACTGCTGGAGGAACTTCTCGTTCGTGAAGTCGACGTTGGCGGTCTCCTTGACGGCACCGCTGAGCTTGTCGATGGTCCACGAGGCGGCTTTGGCGCAGCCCTGGCCGAGGGAGGTGAGGGGGTCGAGGGTGGAGGTGAGGGGGTCGGTGGTGGAGGCGCCGCCGCTGCCGCCGGAGCCGCTCTCGCAGAGTTGCAGGGAGGGGCCGCTCATGCCCGCGCAGTTGTTGCTGCTCGCCGTGGCGGACGGGCTCACGGAGGGGGAGGCGCTCGGCGACGGGTCCGCGAAGGCGCGGGTGGCCAGGAGGACGGCGCAGGCCTGCGCGGAGGCCACCAGGCCGGTCAGCTTGAGCACGCGGTGCTGGCTAGCGGGCATAGGTGAACCCTCCGAATTCCTGGACCGCCTTGCTGATCTCGTCGGATCCGGACACGGGGGTGTCCCCGTTGACCGGGGTGGGGCCGGTCTTCTGGCTGGATGCCAGGACTTTCCAGTCGCCGTCACTCCAGTTCAGCTTCAGGGTGACGGTGAACCAGTTGCTGGTGACGGGGTGGGTGGAGGTCTGGCTCGCGATGCCGAACAGGCCGTTGCACCAGACCTCGACGGTGGCGGCGCTGTCGCTGTACGACGTGACCGTGGTGCCGGCCGGCAGCGTACGGCTGACGAAGGTGCTGCCCTTGGGGGCCGTGCCGTCGGTGGTGAGGCCGGCCTTCGTCAGGAAGTCGGCCGAGTAGTCGCTGTCGAAGCCGGACTGCATGCTGTTCACGACGCCGGGGTCGGCGACGGTCTGCACGATCGCGTGCCGTCTGGCCGTGTTGAACATGCCGTCGGAGCCCAGCGCGGTCGCGTAGTTGGCGGCCGCGCTCTGCGCTCCCTGCTCGCTGTGGGCGAAGCCCGTCGGGATGCCCTGGCTCTTGGTCGTCACCGGCTTGGTCCCGCTCGCCGCCGTCGAGGACGTCACCGGCCGGCTGCCGTTGGCGGTGCTGCCGGTGTCGGCGCTGTTCGAGGGCTCGTCACCGCCGCCTCTGTTCGCGAAGGCGATCGCCGCGATCAGGAGGACGACCACGCCGACGACCGTGACCAGGCTCCGGGAGGAGGACCGGCCGCCGCGGCGGCCGGCGCCGCCGTACGGGTCCTCGGGCAGGCGGGTGCGGGTGTGGCCGGTCTCCGGGTAACCGGGCTCGTCTCCGAGGCTCATGCCGGGTACTCCCCCTCCACGTCGTACCGGAACGCGTAGCAGTACGACGGTAGCCGTGCTGGTTCCCGCGCGGGCGCGGTGTGGTGACTCGACATCAGGGAAACGCAACCTCGGGGCGGTGAAAAGGGAGGTGCAGGTCGGCTAGACGGCCATGCCGTACACGATGGTGAACAGGGTGCCGAGTGAGCCGATGATGAAGACTCCGGTCAGGCCGGCGATGATGAGGCCCTTGCCTTGTTCGGCGCTGAAGGTGTCGCGGAGGGCTGTGGCGCCGATGCGCTGTTTGGCGGCACCCCAGACGGCGATGCCGAGGCAGATCAGGATGGCGACGGCCATGACCACCTGGATCATCGTCTTCGCTTCGTTGCCCAGGCTGCCGAAAGGCCCCCAGTCCGGAGCGATTCCGCCGATGATGGTGTTGATGTCTCCCTTGTCGGCCGCAAGGAACATGTAAGTCACCGCCCCTGGTGGGTAGTTCTGTCCGCCCCTGCCGAGTGCAGAGGTCACGCATCATTGTCGCCGACAACGCCGCCGGAGTATGTCGACTTGACGTCATTGATTGGCGGGTTTCGTACGAAGGTATCGTACGGTCACTCTGTGTATCACGGCAGGTCACGCCGGGCAATGAGGGGTGGGCGGAACCTGTGGTGTGGTTCCGTCGTTGACCTCTCTCACGGCCTGGCGGGGTTCTTGACGGCCAGTCGGGTGAAAGCCACCGTCCCGATGTTCTCATGACGAACGGGCCGCGGCTGGTTGCCGCGACCCGTGAGAGGCAGGAGCCGGACTAGTTGGCGAAGGCGGTGATGCCCTCGGGGGTGCCCCAGCCGGTCGGGCCGTCGTAGCCGGTCGTGGCGGTGCAGTAGTACGAGACCGAGCAGGTGCCGTTGTTGCCGCTCGTCACGTCGTTGAGGGACGAGGTGCCCGCGTAGTCGTAGGGGTACTGGGCGGGGTAGGTGCCGCTGGCCGGGGTGCCGGCGAGCGCGTAGACACCGGCGATGATCGGCGCGGAGACGCTGGTGCCGCCGAAGGTGTACCAGCCGGCGGTGACGCCGTAGGAGTCGTAGACGGAGACGCCGGTGGCCGGGTCGGCGACCGCGGAGACGTCGGAGATCATGCGCTTGGTGCAGCTGGTGTCGGTCTGCCAGCTGGGCTTGGCGTCGTAGGAGGAGCAGCCGGAGCCGGTGCCCTCGGTGCTGGACGTCTTCCAGACCGTCTCGGTCCAGCCGCGGGTGGTGGAGGACGTGGACAGCTTGGTGCCGCCGACCGAGGTCACGTAGCGGGAGGCGGCCGGGTACTCGGAGCCGTAGGCGCTGTCACCGGCGGAGACGGTGATGGCGACACCGGTGTGGTTGAAGTACGAGGAGTCGTACGAGGTGTCGGAGGAGGACTCGCTGCCGCCGTAGCTGTTGGACACGAACTTCGCGCCCAGGGTGACCGCCTCGTTCACCGCGGTGCCCAGGTTGGCCATCGTGGCGCTGGTGGCCTCGACGAGCAGGATCTTGCAGTTCGGGCAGATCGCGGAGGCCATGTCGAGGTCGAGGGAGATCTCCTCGGACCAGCCGGCGTCGGAGGAGGGCAGCGAGGTGGTGGAGCCGGTCTGGCTGACCTTCTTGAAGCAGCCGTTGGCCGTGGTGCAGGCGGAGAGGCCGTAGTACGAGCGGTAGGTCGCGAGGTCGGACTCGGCGTTCGGGTCGTTGTACGCGTCGACGATCGCGATGGTCTCCCCCGAGCCGTTGGAGGCGGCGGCGGAGGTCAGGCCGTAGGCCGACCGGAGGTTGGTCGGGCTGTAGCCGGAGGGGGTGGAGGCGTCGGCGGCCTTGGGGGTGATGCCGGTCTTCGCGGCCTGCTGCTTCTGGTAGGCGGTGAGGCCGCCGGTGACGCGGTAGGAGTTGCAGGCCAGCTCGCCCTTGTGCTTGGGGGTGGCACAGGGGGTCGCGGTGTAGGTCACCTTCGAGGAGACGGAAGGTGCCGCGTCGGCCTGGACGGCGGTGCCGAAGCTGGCGAAGACCAGTGCGGCCGTGGCCGCTGCGGCGGCGCCGATGCGGCGCCAGCTGCCGCGGTGGGACGCTCTGTTGGGGGGAGTGGAACGCATACGTGCAGCCTCCTGAGTTCCGGAACTGGGGTGGGAACAGGGGCGGTGCGGGTGCGATCTGGTGCGTTCGCCGTCGGTACGGGTTCCCCGGCGGCGGGGCGGCGGCCCGCGAAGAGAATCCTTTGTTGGGTACGCGACAACAAGAGGCTGCTGGAATCCTGACTTCCGCATTGCCGAACAGGGCCTTCGCGTGACCCTTCAATGGCCGCCTGTTGTATTGCGGGTGACAGCGGCTTGACTCAACTCACAGGCAATACACGGGAGTTGCAAAGGGCATGTAACCGGGTTCGGTGGGGGCATGAAAGACGGGCCACGGCCGGCTGCCGTGGCCCGTCTCTCTTTCCCTGCCGCCGAGGGGACCCCACGTCCCCCTCACGGTGGCGGCTCCCCGTGACCCGACGGGGAGGTCAATCGGTGCGGGCCTCAACCGGTGAAGGCGTCGGTCCCCTCGGGGGTGCCCCAGCCGGTCGGGCCGTCGTAGCCCGACTCGGCGGTGCAGAAGTACGAGGTGGAGCAGGTGCCGTTGCTGCCGCTCGTCACGTCGTTGAGGGCGGAGGTGCCGGCCGCGGCGTACGGGTACTCGGCCGGGTAGTCGCTGCTGCCCGGGGTGCCGGCCAGGGCGTAGACCGAGGCGATGAGCGGCGCGGAGGCGCTGGTGCCGCCGTAGGTGTTCCAGCCGGTGCCGTCGGAGCCGTAGGAGTCGTAGACGGAGACGCCGGTGGCCGGGTCGGCGACCGCGGAGACGTCGGAGATCATGCGCTTGGTGCAGCTGGTGTCGGTCTGCCAGCTGGGCTTGGCGTCGTAGGAGGAGCAGCCGGAGCCGGTGCCCTCGGTGCTCGACGTGTTCCACACCGACTCGGTCCAGCCGCGGCTGTTGGCGGCGGTCGTGAGGGCGGTACCGCCGACGGCGGTCACGTACCGGGAGGCGGCCGGGTACTCGGCGCCGTAGCCCTCGTCGCCGGCGCTCGCGGTGATGGCCACGCCCGCGTGCTTGTAGTACGAGGTGTCGTACGTCGTGTCCGAGGAGGACTCGGAGCCGCCGTAGCTGTTCGACACGAACTTGGCGCCCAGCTTGACGGCCTCGTTCACGGCGGTGCCCAGGTTGGCGTCGGACGCGGACTTGGCCTCGACGAGCAGGATGTTGCAGTTCGGGCAGGTCGCGCTGACCATGTCGAGGTCGAGGGACTCCTCGCCGGCCCAGCCGCTGTCGGCGGAGGGCAGCGAGGTGGTGGAGCCGGTCTGGGAGACCTTCGTGAAGCAGCCGTTGGCCGTGGTGCAGTCCGGCAGGCCGTAGTACGAGCGGTAGGTCGCGAGGTCTTCCTCGGCGTTCGGGTCGTCGTAGGCGTCGACGATGGCGACGGTCTCGCCCGAGCCGTTGGAGGCGGCGGCGTCCGTCAGGCCGTAGGCGGACTGGAGGTCGCCCGGGCCGTATCCGGTGGGGGAGTCGGAGGCGGCGTTCGGCTTGACGGTCTTCGGCGCGATGCCCTTGAGGGCGGCCTGCTTCTCCATGAAGGCGGTGGTGCCGCCGGTGACCCTGAGGGCGTCGCAGGCGGCGTAGCCCTTCTTCGGGGCGGCGCCGCAGCCGGCCTTCTCGTACCGGACGTGGGCCTTGGCGACCTGGGCGGCGACGGCCCTGGCGCTGACCTTGTGGGTCGCGGTGGTGGCCGTGGTGGCCGCGCTGGCGTGGGCCGCGGTGCCGAAGCCGGCCACGAGGAGCGCGGCGGTGGCGGCGGCTGCCGAACCGATCTGGCGCCATCTGCCGCGTATGTGGGGGGAGTTGGGGGTGGTCGTACGCAAGGTACAGCCTCCTGGGAGGGGTTGGGACAGAGGCCTGCGGGTGGGGGGTCACCGGTGTGGTTGCCGGTGGGGGCGGCGGCCCGCGACGAACCATCCCCTTGTTGAGTACGCGACAACAAGGTGGGTTTCGGAATCCTGACTTCCGCGTTACTGAAGGGCGGGAAGGGCTTACTGATCATTGGGGGCCGGATGGCCGGAGGTTGGGGTTCGATTGACCTGAAGTCCGTTGCGGGCGGGGTTCAATGCGCGTTGATCGGGGCGTACCGAGCCGTCCGAAGGGCCGAACCGGCCCTGCGTCAGCGGGGCTTGAGGCCGTACAGCATGAGGTGGATGTGGCGCTCCAGGCCGGCCAGGACCGCCTCCGGCCGGAGGCTGCCGTTGGTGGCCAGCGCGGCCAGGCCGTGGATGCCGGCCGCGGCCGTGAGGGTGACGGTCTCCGGGTCGCCCTGGACGATCTCGCCGCGCCGCTGGGCGTCGGTCACCAGCAGGACGAAGGAGCCGAGGGACAGCTCGGCGGCGGCGGCCAGTTCGGTGCCGATGTCCGGGTCGTGCTTGCGGGAGTACATCAGCTCCAGCAGCTCGGGGTTCGCGACGGCGAAGGTGACGTAGGCGCGGGCGAGTGAGGTCAGGCGCGGTTCGAGGGCGGCGTCCGGGAGGTCCGCCGCGGCCAGCGTCTGGTTCAGGCGCTCGAACCCGCTGAGCGCGAGGGCGTCCAGCAGCGCCTGCTTGTCCTTGAAGTGCCGCCCGGGGGCGGCATGGCTCACCCCGGTGTCGCGGGCCAGTTCGCGCAGGGACAAGGCGGCGCTGCCCCGCTCTCGCAGGGTGCGCTCGGCGCGGGTGAGCAGGGCGGCGCGCAGGTCTCCGTGGTGGTAGGGGCGGCTTTGTGGCATGGATGCCATCGTAGCTCGATGTGGTCGCCGTCAGCTTTGTTGCCGTTGACATCATTGTTGTCGACGTCTACATTGGTGGCATGGCTGAGAAGAACCGCACATGGAATGTTTCCGACCTGCCTGGTCTTGCCGGTCGTACGGCCGTGGTCACCGGCGCCAACAGCGGCCTCGGCTTCGCGGCCGCGGACGCGCTGGCCGGGGCGGGCGCGCATGTGGTGCTCGCGGTACGGGACCCGGAGCGCGGGCGGGCCGCCGCGGCCAGGGTGAACGGCAGCACCGAGGTCCGCCGCCTGGACCTGGCCGACCTGTCCTCGGTACGGGAGTTCGCCGCGGGCTGGGACCGGCCGCTGGACCTCCTGATCAACAACGCGGGCGTGATGATGCTCCCGGAGCTGCGCACCAAGGACGGCTTCGAGATGCAGTTCGGCACCAACCACCTGGGCCACTTCGCGCTGACGAACCTGCTGCTGCCGTATGTCACGGACCGCGTGGTGACGGTCTCCTCGGGCCTGCACCGGAGCGGCGACGGAGTGATCCACTTCGACAACCCGAACCTGGAGGGCTCCTACACCCCGACCCGCGCCTACGCCCAGTCCAAGCTGGCGAACCTGTTGTTCGTGCTGGAACTCCAGCGCCGCCTGACGGAGGCCGGCTCCCGGGTCCGCGCCCTCGCCGCCCACCCCGGCTACGCGGCCACCAACCTGCAGAGCCACACCGCCAACCCGCTGGTCCGCCTGGGCATGCGGTTCGGCAACCGTCTCGTCGCCCAGGACGACCGCGCGGGCACCCTCCCCACCCTGTTCGCCGCGACCCAGGACCTGCCGGGCGCGAGCTACGTCGGCCCGGACGGCCTGGGCGAGATGCGGGGCGCGCCGACCCTGGTCGGCCGCAGCGCGGCGGCGAGCGACCCGGCGGCGGCCCGCAGGCTGTGGACGCTGTCGGAGGAGATGACGCAGGTGCGGTGGCCGCTCGGCGTCGAGGCCGCGTGAACGGCGGGATGCCTGGGTGAGCACCCGGCCACCGGAGGCCCTGCGGAACCGTCGAGGCGCCCCGATACCGTGGGCGGACACGATCGACACGACGGCTCTCCGGGAGGTGGCCGGATGAGCGCCGGCACCGTGGACTTCACGCTCGACGGCCGTACGGCCCTGGTGACCGGCTCCGTGCGGGGGCTGGGCCTGGAGATGGCGCGGGGACTGGCGGGCGCCGGCGCGCGGGTCGTCCTCAACGGCCGGGACGCGGCGGCGCTGGCGGAGGTGGTCTCCCGGCTGCGTGAGGACGACGGCCTGGACGTGACGGGCGCCGCCTTCGACGTCACCGACCGCGAGGCCGCCGAGGAGACGGTGACCGCCCTCGGCGCGATCGACATCCTCGTCAACAACGTGGGCCACCGGGACCGCAGGGGCGTCGAGGAGATGACCCCGGACGAGCTCTCCGCGCTGCTCGACGTCCACCTGACGTCGGCGTACGCGCTGAGCCAGACGGTCGCCCGGGGGCTGGCCGCGCGAGGCGTCCCGGGCCGCATCATCAACGTCTCGTCCGTCGTCGGCCAGCTCGGCCGCATCGGGGACGTCGCCTACGCCACGGCGAAGGCGGGCCTCGACGGCCTGACCCGGGCGCTCGCCGCCGACCTGGGCCCGAGCGGCACGACCGTGAACTCGGTGGCCCCCGGCACCTTCGCCACGGAGGTCAACGCGGAGCTCGCCGAGGACCCGGAGTGGGGCAGGTGGCTGCGCACCCGGACGGCACTGGGCCGGTGGGGCCGCCCGGCCGAGATCGCGGGCATCGTCGTCTTCCTGGCGGGCGACGCGGCGTCCTTCATCACGGGGCAGACGATCGCGGTGGACGGCGGGATGACCACGACGTTCTGAGCGCGGGGCCGGCTGACACGCGGTGCTGGTCCCAGAGGCCGAGGACCGCGCCGAGCGCCTCGTCGGCACGGGCGATCGCGCCGGCGTGTCCCAGCAGATAGGGTCCGCGCATGTCCGACGCGATAGCGACTGCGATCACCGCGGCCGCGGGCCTCGGCGGGGCTCTCCTCGGCGCGGTGCTCCCGCAGCGCTTCAACGCCCGCGAACGTGCCACCGAGGCCGAACTCGCCGACCGCAGACGATCGTTCGAGGAACGCCGAGCGGCGTACACGGCCATGAACCGCGCCTCCGAGCAGTTCCACACGCTCCTCAAGGACGCACTGCACCGCATTCGCGACGGCGTCTACACCGAGGAGGACCGCACCGGTCTGGAGAACTCCCGCAGGGAGTACCGCGACCACTACGCGGCGGCCCAGATGATCGTCCCGCTGCGGATCATGGAGGCGTCGCGGGAGCTCAACAAGGTGCTCGCGGGGGTGGACGCGGCGGCCAAGCGCGTCGACCGCGGCCTCGCGCGGGACGGGGAGACCGTCGAGCACCTGCTCGTCGAGATCAAGCGGGCGGAGCCCCGGCTGGTGGCGATGCGGACATTGATGAGGGCGGACCTGGGGATCCGGGACTAGCCGTGCGCCGCACACCCGCCCCGCCGACGGCGCCTGCCAGGGCGTACTGCCGGGGAAGTACGGCGCGAGCGTGCCGTCGCCCGAGCCGGTCCGCGTCGGCGTCGTGACCGACGCGTTCCCTCTCCACGGTGAGGCCGGTCGGCCGCAAGGGCGGTTCCCAGGAAAATCTCAGTGAAGTCGGGAACCGTTTCTCACCTTTGTGGGAGACAGTGGGCGCTGATGAAGCGCACCTCACGCATCTCCGTCACCTTGCGACGCGTCGCGCTCTGCGCCGTGCTCGTGCTGGCCGCCACGTCGGCCTCCGTCGCGGCCGCCGACGAAGCGGCGGGGCCGTTCGGAGTGACCGCGGTGGTCGGCGACACGGCCGAGAGCGCCCGGGCCGGGGCGCTGTTCGGCGCCGACAAGGCCGGGAGCCTGTCCGGCAACCACTTCTGCACCGCCTCCGTCGTCCACAGCCCGCAGCGGGACCTGATCATCACCGCCGCGCACTGCATCGACGGGGAGGGGGATGCCACCGGGCTGGTGTTCGTGCCGGGTTACCGGGACGGACAGGCGCCGTACGGGGTGTGGAAGGTGGGCAGGCGGTACCTGCCCGACGGGTGGGCCCACGGGCAGGACGAGGACAGTGACATTGCCTTCGCCGTCGTGGACGAGCTGGGCGGCAAGCGGGTCGAGGACGTGACCGGGAGCAACCGGTTCGCCGCCGGGGTGGCCACCGGCGCCACCGCCGTCACCGTCACCGGCTACCCCGACTCCCGCGAGGTGCCGGTCAGCTGCACCAACAAGCCCGTCGCCCACAGCGCCACCCAACAGCGCATCGACTGCCCCGAGTTCACGGGCGGAACCAGCGGGAGCCCGTGGGTGAACGGGGACCACGAGGTGGTCGGGGTGCTGGGCGGGCACGAGCAGGGCGGGTCGACCCCCGACGTCTCCTACAGCGTGGTGCTCGGCCGGGAGGCCGCCGAGCTGTACAAGGACGCCACGGGCGGCTGAGACGGCCGTCTGAGGGGGCGTCATGTGCGCCGTCTTCCTGTGAAATAGCGCCACTCTCCGCCGAAATGGCGTTGAACAGCCCTGACATGGGGGAGGGTTGGGGCGTGCGGAAAGTATGGGTGATCGGTGGCGCGGCGGCGGCGCTCGGGCTGAGCTTCGTCATGCTGCTCGTCATCGGCGTGTACGTCGTCGCCGGGAACCTGCTGGGCGGGGTCGACGGCGCCGGCAAGACCCTGGCCAAGGGCGCCGTACCGGCCGCGTACTCCACGCTCGTGCAGAAATGGGGCAACCTCTGCTCCGCCCTCAACCCCGCCCTGCTCGCCGCACAGCTCTACCAGGAGAGCGGGTTCAACCCGAAGGCGCAGAGCCCGGCGGCCGCGCAGGGGATAGCTCAGTTCATCCCGGGGACCTGGGCCACCCACGGCATCGACGGGAACGGCGACGGAGTACGGGACGTCTGGGACCCGAACGACGCGATTCCGTCGGCCGCCTCCTACGACTGCGAGCTCGCCTCGTACGTCAAGGACGTTCCCGGGAACGTCTCCGAGAACATGCTCGCCGCCTACAACGCGGGGGCGTACGCGGTCATCAAGTACAAGGGGGTGCCGCCGTACAAGGAGACCCAGAACTACGTCAAGACGATCACCACGCTGGAGCAGAGTTTCGCCGCGCCCGTCAGCCGGCTCTCCCCGACCAAGCAGGCCGCCGGGGCCATCAACTACGCCCAGAGCAAGCTCGGCACCCCCTATCTCTGGGGAGGCAACGGCACCGCCGCGGACGGCGGCCGCTTCGACTGCTCCGGGCTGACCAAGGCGGCGTACGCCCATGTCGGGATCACACTGCCGCGAGTCGCCAACGACCAGTACAACGCGGGGCCGCATCCCTCGCGCAACGAACTGCTCCCCGGCGATCTCGTCTTCTTCTCCACCGACCTCTCGAACTCCCGCGCCATCCACCACGTGGGGATCTACGTCGGCGGCGGATACATGATCGACGCGCCCTACACCGGGGCCGTGATCCGTTTCGACCCCATCGACTCGGCCGACTACTTCGGGGCCACCCGCGTCACCGAGGATGGCGCGAAAGCACTCCCCACGACGGTGTGAACGGAGCGTATGACCTACCCCCTGAGCTGGGGCTTCGTGTCTCTCTTCGATAACGTCTGCGTGATCATTCGGTGGAACCTGGAACGCAGTGGTGTGGGCCGTGCGTTCCTGTTGACGTAGCCGACCACGGGGGTGGCAGCGAGCGACGCACACCAGGTGCGTCCCGGAACGACGACGAAGGGGCCACAGCACGATGGCTGTAATCGCCGAATCCGGATCGAACCCCGACGTCGACCTGCTCTACGACATCAACGGCCTGGCCAAGGACGCGCCGCACTGGTTCGACCGGGCCATGGAGTTCGTCGGGGAGTACGGGCTGCTGGTCGCGATGGTGCTGCTGGTGGTGTGGTGCTGGTGGTCCGTGCGGCGCCGGGGCGACGAGGACGTGCCGGCCACCATGGCCGCGCTGGTCTGGGCGCCGCTCGCCGCCGCGATCGCCGTCCTCGTGAACGTTCCCATCCGCGGTTTCGTCGAGCGGCCCCGGCCGTTCCTCACCCACCAGGGGCTCGACGTCCTGGTCTCCGGCAAGACCGACTACTCCTTCGTGAGCGACCACGCGACGATCACCATGGCGCTGGGGGCCGGGCTGTTCGTCGCCAACCGGAGGTTCGGGGCCGCGGGGATAGCGCTGGCTCTGGCGGAAGGGTTCTGCCGGGTCTACATGGGGGTCCACTACCCGACGGACGTGGTCGGGGGCTTCGCCCTCGGTACGGCGGTCGTGCTGCTGCTGTCTCCGCTGGCCACGGCCTTGCTGACGCCGCTGATGAAGGCGGTGGAGGGGTCGCCGCGGGTGGGGTGGATCGTGCGGAGGCGGTCGGCGCGGGTCGGACTGGTGCCGGGGGGCCGGGCGTCGCTGGAGTCGGAGGAACGGGACCTGGCGGCGTAGGCGGGGGTGTCGCCGCGCCCACCCTCCCCCACGCTCGGCTTCGCTCGCGCGGGGGGACCCCCATCGCCCTGGGGGAACCTCCCAGGCCCTTGAGGCACTGGGGGAGGCACGACTGCCCGCAGCTAGGAAACTGACGCGAATGCAGCGCCCCGCAAGGGGCGCGGGGAACTGCGCGACCAGCCCCCACCCACCCGCAGCCGAACGATCTCTACAACCCCTGCGCGTACGAGAAGAACCTCTCCGGGTCGTACTGCTTCTTCACCTTGCCCAGCTTCGTCACGGCGTCGCCGTAGTACGCCTTCTTCCAGCCGGTCAGCGTCGGGTCCGTGTAGTTCTGGTAGGCCGCGCCGGAGGCGTACGGCCGCATCGCGGCGTGCGCCGCGTTCAGCCAGGACTGCCCCGTGCTGCCGGAGGAACCCGCCCCCCAGGACACGATGTACTGCGCCAGCATCCGCGACCGCCGGTGCACGAACGCCGTCGCCGTCGGCGCGACCCTGTTCACCGCTCCGCCCAGCGCCGTGAACGCGATGCTGCCCGCGCCGCCCCGGACGGCGGCGATCTGCCGCAGCGCCGTCTGGATGCCGGCCGCCGAGAGCGAGCGGTCGAAGAAGTCGGAGCGGGCCGTGTACGTCTCACGGCCGAGTCTGCCCTGGGGGGAGCGGCCCGGCGTGGAGCCGGGCAGGTGGCACTGGGCGTCGGTGGAGAAGGAGGAGCAGCCGGCGTAGATCTCCATCACCTCCTCGTAGCCGTGGCGGCGCAGCGAGACGGAGGAGGCGTTGGCGCCCGCCTTGTGGGCGAGGGCGTCCACGGCGTTCTGCAACTCGCCGTACGTGCCCATCGAGAAGCAGGCGACCGAGACGCGCGGGCCGCTGCCCGAGTTCTCCAGGTGCAGGGAGGACCAGATCTCGTCCGGCTGGGCGGGGCCCCACTCCTGCCAGGCCTTGAGGACCTGCGCCGCCTTGGCCCACGGCCAGGTCAGGTACGCCGTCACCCCCTGCGGGGTCGGGTGGGTCTTGAACTGCAGCTCCGTCACGACGCCGAAGTTGCCGTTGCCGGCGCCGCGCAGTGCCCAGAAGAGATCCGCGTTGGTGCTCGCGTCAGCGGTCACCTGCGTGCCGTCGGCGGTGATGAGCGTCGCGCGGGTGAGGCTGTCGCAGGTCAGGCCGTACGCGCGGGACGCGACCCCGTGGCCGCCGCCGAGGACCAGGCCGGAGACACCGACGGTGGGGCAGGAGCCTGCCGGTATGGTCACGCCCTTGGCCGCCAGGGCCCGGTAGACGTCGATCAGTTTGGAGCCGGCGCCGACGACCGCCGTGCCGCCGCTGACGCGGATGCGGTTCAGCTTCGAGACGTCGACGATCAGACGGCCGTCGCCGGAGGAGTAGCCCGCGTAGGAGTGGCCGCCGTTGCGGATCGAGACCTTCAGGGAGTGGGCCTGGGCGTACGACAGCGTGGTGCGGATGTCGTCGGCGTGGGCCACGTACGCGACCGCCGCCGGCTTCAGGCCGTCGAAGCGGGTGTTGTAGAGCTGGTGGGCCGTCGTCCAGGAGGCCTCGCCGGGGCGGACCAGGGTGCCGTCCAGGGCGTGCGCCAGGGCCGTCCAGTTGGCCGCGGCCGCTGCGCTGGTGGTCTTCAGTGCCGTACGAGAGGATGTTGTCGCGAGTGGCGCCCCGGTCGTGTGGGTCGCGGTGGTGCCGCCGGTGCTGCACCCCGCCAGTGCGGTCGCCGCGAGGGCGGCCGCTCCGCCCGATATGAAGGAACGCCGTTCCATGCCCGTGCCTTTCGTCGGCTGTCGTGGGACGAGACGGCGTTGGTCGCACACGGGTTCCCGTGCGGTGTAACGAACGCTGTGACGTCGTAACGGCTGTGATGGCGAACGCCGAAGACTTGTTCGCCCAACCCGCCCGTTGGAACCGGCATGTGCTCTCACCGTGAGCATTCCGTGACCTAACCGGGTTGACGGCAGGGGTTCACCCCCCGTTCACCTATGGCCATCGGCGGCTTCACCTGTTCTGCCTAATTTCGGCCGTACCGGGTGCGGTGAGCGGCCATGAATGCCCATGCAGGAGGTCCTTGCCCACCACCTACTTCGCACGCCGCCGAAGGTGGCGCCTCTGGAAGGAACTCCCGAAAGTGAAGCTTCAGCGCAAGAACCGGCTGCGCGCCCTGTCTCTCGGTGCTGTCGCCGTCTCCGGCGCCCTGGCCCTTACGGCGTGCGGCTCCGACGACAACGGTGGCGGCAGCGGTTCGAGCACGTCCTCGGCCTCCGCCAACGCCAGCTCCATCAAGTGCGACAACGCCAAGGGTCAGCTGCTCGCCGACGGCTCCTCCGCGCAGAAGAACGCGATCGACGCCTGGGTGAAGAACTTCTCGCAGGCCTGTGGTGTCCAGATCAACTACAAGGGCTCCGGCTCCGGTGCCGGTGTGACCGCCTTCACGCAGGGTCAGGTCGCCTTCGCCGGTTCCGACTCCGCGCTCAAGCCGGAAGAGGTCACCGCCTCCAAGAAGGTCTGCTCCGGCGGCCAGGGCATCGACCTCCCGATGGTCGGCGGCCCGATCGCCCTCGGCTACAACGTCCCGGGTGTCGACAGCCTGGTCCTGGACGCGCCGACGATCGCCAAGATCTTCGACAGCAAGATCACCAACTGGAACGACGCGGCGATCAAGAAGCTGAACCCCACCGCGAAGCTCCCGAACCTGAAGATCCAGGCGTTCCACCGCTCGGACGAGTCGGGTACGACGGACAACTTCACCAAGTACCTGATCGCCGCCACCCCGTCCAACTGGAAGTACTCGGGCGGCAAGGCCTGGCAGGCGAAGGGCGGCCAGTCCGCTCCGCAGTCCGCGGGCGTCGCGCAGCAGGTCAAGCAGACCTCGGGCGCCATCGGCTACTTCGAGCTCTCCTACGTCGCGGACGGCATCAAGGCCGTCTCGGTCGACACGGGCGCCAGCAAGCCGGTCGCCCCGTCCACCGAGTCCGCCACCGCCGACATCGCGGCCGCCAAGGTCGTCGGCACCGGAAAGGACCTGTCGCTGAAGCTCGACTACAACACCAAGGCCGAGGGCGCGTACCCGATGACCCTGGTGACCTACGAGATCGTCTGTGACAAGGGCAACAAGGCCGACACCCTCCCGGCGACCAAGGCGTTCCTGCGCTACATCGCCTCCGAGGACGGCCAGAAGATCCTCTCCACGATCAACTACGCCCCCGTTCCCGACGAGATCATCGCGAAGGTCCGCACCACCATCGAGGGCCTGAGCTAAAGATCCGTGAGTGCGGCCGAGTTCCGGACGGAACCCGGCCGCACCGTCCGGTGCACCGCCGCCCGGAGTCGTACTCCCTTACGTGTGGGGCGTACGGCTCCTCCGAGCCGCCCCCAGGCGACTCCGCAGACCGGAGAACCCGATGGACATATCGACGCAGACAGCAGACGCCTCTCCTCCTCCGCCCCCGCACCCCTCCGTGGCCGAGCAGAAGCGCAACGCGCGCGGCGCCACCCGGGTCGGTGACCGAGTCTTCCTCGGTCTCTCCCGTGGTTCCGGCATCCTGCTCCTGGTGGTCATGGCCGCGATCGCGGTCTTCCTCACCTACCGGGCCGCCCTCGCGATCAACCGCGACCACAGCAACTTCCTCACCACCTTCGAGTGGAACACCAACCTCATCCCGCCGAGCTTCGGCATCGCGGTGCTCGCCTTCGGCACGATCGTCTCCTCGATCATCGCCATGGCCGTCGCGGTCCCGATCGCGGTCGCGATCGCGCTGTTCATCACGCACTACGCGCCGCGCCGCCTGGCCGGCCCCGTCGCGTTCGTGATCGACCTGCTCGCCGCCGTGCCGTCCATCGTGTACGGCCTGTGGGGCGGCCTGGTCCTCGTACCCCACATGACCGGCCTGTTCGGCTGGCTGAACAGCTACTTCGGCTGGACCGGGATCTTCTCCTGGGACGGCGGCGCCCCGCGCTCGATCCTGACCGTCTCCATCCTGCTCGCGATCATGATCCTGCCGGTCATCACCAACGTGAGCCGCGAGGTCTTCCGCCAGGTCCCGCGGATGCACGAAGAGGCCGCCCTGGCCCTCGGCGCCACCCGCTGGGAGGTCGTCCGCATGGCGGTGATCCCCTTCGGACGCTCCGGCGTGATCTCCGCCTCGATGCTCGGCCTCGGCCGCGCGCTCGGCGAGACGATGGCCGTCGCCACCGTGCTCTCCCCGGACTTCGACATCCACGCCAGCCTGCTCAACCCGGGCGGCGGCACCTTCGCCCAGAACATCGCCAGCAAGTTCGGCGAGGCGACCTCCGACGGCCGTGACGCGCTCATCGCCTCCGGTCTGGTCCTCTTCGTCATCACCCTGCTGGTCAACGGCGCGGCCCGCGTGATCATCGCCCGCCGCGCAGAGTACTCGGGGGCCAACGCATGAGCACCGCAGCAGTCGACCGGCGCGCCAGCACCCTGCGCGGTGCCAGCCTCCCGAAGTGGTCCCCCTTCGCCATTGTCGGCGGGTCCATCGTCCTCGGTGTGCTCATCGGCCTCGTCGCCGGCCTGGACAGCAAGATCCAGTGGGGCCTGATCGCCGGCCTGCTCTACGTCCTCGGCACCTACGGCATCGCCGCCCGCGTGGAGGGCCGCCGCCAGGCCAGGGACCGGGTCGCCACCTCCCTGGTATGGGTCGCCTTCGTCGTCGCCGTCGTCCCGCTGGTCTCCCTGATCTGGGTGACCGTCTCGCGCGGCGTGAAGGTCCTGGACGTCTACTTCCTCTCCCACTCCATGGGCGTCGTCGCCGACTCCCAGCCCGGTGGTGGTGCCTACGCGGCCATCATCGGCTCCCTGGAGCAGGTCGGCCTCGCCACCCTGATCGGCGCACCGATCGGCATCCTCACCGCGGTCTACCTCGTCGAGTACGGGCGCGGTCGCCTCGCCAAGTCCGTCACCTTCTTCGTGGACGTGATGACCGGTATCCCGTCGATCGTCGCGGGTCTGTTCATCCTCAGCCTCATGCTGATCTTCGACATGCAGCCCTTCGGCTTCGCGGGATCGCTGGCCCTGGCCATCCTGATGATGCCGGTGGTCGTCCGCTCCACCGAGGAGATGCTCAAGCTCGTCCCGAACGAGCTGCGCGAGGCGTCCCTGGCGCTCGGTGTGCCCAAGTGGCGCACCATCCTGAAGGTGGTCCTGCCGACCTCCATCGGCGGTATCACGACCGGTGTCATGCTGGCCATCGCCCGTATCGCGGGTGAGACCGCGCCGGTGCTGCTGCTGGTGTTCGGCAACCCGTTCATCAACAACAACCCCTTCGAGGGTGCGCAGTCGTCGCTGCCGCTGTTCATCTACCAGCAGTACGCGAACAGCGCCGGTGCCAACGCGGCGTACGACCGTGCCTGGGCGGCCTCGCTCACGCTGATCGCCTTCGTGATGATCCTGAACCTGGTGGCCCGCGGCATCGCCCGCTGGAAGGCCCCCAAGACCGGTCGCTGACCGGCCGACAGCGACCGACTCCTGGAAGTGAAGAAGTAATGTCCAAGCGAATCGACGTGAGCGGGCTCTCCGCCTACTACGGCTCCCACAAGGCCATCGACGACATCTCGATGAACATAGAGCCGCGCACCGTCACGGCGTTCATCGGCCCCTCCGGCTGCGGCAAGTCGACGTTCCTGCGCACGCTCAACCGCATGCACGAGGTCACCCCCGGCGGCCGTGTCGAGGGCAAGGTCCTCCTCGACGACGAGAACCTGTACGGCGCCAACATCGACCCGGTGGCGGTGCGCCGCGAGGTCGGCATGGTGTTCCAGCGCCCGAACCCCTTCCCCACGATGTCGATCTTCGACAACGTGGCCGCGGGGCTGCGGCTGAACGGCAACTACAAGAAGAGCGAGCTGACCGACATCGTCGAGAAGTCGCTCAAGGGCGCGAACCTCTGGAACGAGGTCAAGGACCGCCTGAACAAGCCGGGTTCCGGCCTCTCCGGTGGTCAGCAGCAGCGGCTGTGCATCGCCCGCGCGATCGCGGTCGAGCCGAAGGTGCTGCTCATGGACGAGCCCTGCTCGGCTCTCGACCCCATTTCGACGCTGGCGATCGAGGACCTGATCGGGGAGCTCAAGGAGCGCTTCACGATCGTCATCGTGACGCACAACATGCAGCAGGCGGCGCGTGTCTCCGACCGCACGGCGTTCTTCAACCTGGCCGCCGTCGGCCAGCCCGGCAAGCTGATCGAGATCGACGACACGGAGCGCATCTTCTCCAACCCGTCGGTCCAGGCCACCGAGGACTACATCTCGGGGCGCTTCGGCTGAGCCGGACCTGACCCCTCGCGGTGCTGCATGGCGGTGCCACCGCGAGGACGCAAAAGGGCCCGCCCCTGGCTCCCGGGGGCGGGCCCGACTTGCGTTTCCCCGTCGAGGACGGGGGACCTGGGGGGATCTGGGGGGACCTGTTGTCCGGCGGCTGCGGGTGGGTGGGGGTTGCTCGCGCAGTTCCCCGCGCCCCCAGACGGCGGCTGCGCCGCCAGGCGGGAGCTGTGCGCCAGGCGGGGGCTGCGCCGTCAGGCGGGGGCTGCGCCCCCAGGCGGGAGCTGTGCCAGCAGGCGGGGCTGCGCCGTCTACGGGGCGCTCACCTGGGCGAAGTGGTTACAGGAAGGCCAGGTCCACGACGCCGAACGCCGCCGCCGCCACCAGTGCCGCCGCCGGCATCGTGATGAACCAGCCCAGGACGATGTTCTTGGCCACGCCCCAGCGGACCGCGTTCACGCGCTTCGTCGCGCCGACGCCCATGATCGCCGAGGTGATGACGTGGGTGGTGGAGATCGGCGCCTTGAAGAGGTACGCCGTGGTGAACATGATCGACGCGCCCGTCGCCTCGGCCGCGAAGCCCTGCGGCGGGTCGAGTTCGATGATCTTGCGGCCGAGGGTGCGCATGATGCGCCAGCCGCCGGCGTAGGTGCCGAGGGAGAGCATGAGAGCGCAGACGACCTTGACCCAGGCCGGGATCGGGTCCCCGTACGTCTTATGGCCGGAAATCACCAGTGCCATGACGACCACGCCCATCGTCTTCTGGGCGTCCTGAAGGCCGTGGCCGAGGGCCATGCCGGCCGCCGAGACGGTCTGGGCGATACGGAAGCCCCGCTTCGTCTTGTGCGGGTTGGACCTGCGGAACAGCCACATGATGGCCGTCATGACCAGGTAGCCGAGGATCAGGCCGACGACCGGCGACAGGAACATCGGGATGATGACCTTGTCGACGACGCCGTTCCAGAGGACGGTCGTGCCGCCGGCCAGCGCCGCCCCCACCAGGCCGCCGAACAGCGCGTGGGAGGAGGACGAGGGCAGGCCGAAGTACCACGTGGCGAGGTTCCAGACGATCGCGCCGACCAGCGCCGCGAAGAGGATGCCCATGCCCGTGGAGCCCTTGGGGGTCTCGATCAGGCCCTCACTGACCGTCTTGGCGACCCCGGAGCCCAGGAAGGCGCCCGCGAGGTTCATCACGGCCGCCATCGCGAGGGCCGCGCGCGGCGTCAGCGCCCGGGTGGACACCGAGGTGGCGATCGCGTTCGCCGAGTCGTGGAAACCGTTCGTGTACGTGAAGAAGAGCGCGACCGCGATGGTCACGACGAGCGCCAAGGTGTCCATCGACGGGTCAGGACTCCTTGACGGCGATGGTCTCCACCGTGTTCGCCACGTGCTCGAACGCGTCCGCCGCCTCTTCCAGGACGTCCACGATCTGCTTGAGCTTCAGCACCTCGATCGCGTCGTACTTGCCGTTGAAGAGGTGGGCGAGAAGCTTGCGGTGGATCTGGTCCGCCTGGTTCTCCAGGCGGTTCACCTCGATCCAGTACTCGGTGAGGTTGTCCAGCGTGCGCAGGTGGGGCATCGCCTCGGCCGTCAGGTCGGCCGCCCGCGCCAACACCTCGATCTGCTGTTCGACGCCCTTCGGCAGTTCCTCGACGTTGTAGAGGACGACCAGGTCGACGGCCTCCTCCATGAAGTCCATGATGTCGTCGAGGGAGGACGCGAGGGTGTAGATGTCCTCGCGGTCGAAGGGCGTGATGAACGAGGAGTTCAGCTGGTGGAAGATCGCGTGCGTGGCGTCGTCACCTGCGTGTTCCGCTGCCCGCATGCGCTCCGCGATCTCGGCCCGGGCAGACGCGTCCGCCCCGAGCAGTTCCATCAGGAGTTTCGAGCCCGTGACGATGTTGTCCGCGGAGGCGGCGAACATGTCATAGAAGCTCGTCTCCCTGGGGGTCAGACGAAAGCGCACTTGGGGTCCTCGGTATGCATGGGTTTCGGTCAGGGTGATGCTAAGCGCATCATCCGGCCACGGCTAATGGGCCGCCCTCCAGTCTCGCCCATGGGGCTTGGCGATCATCACGGGGGCGTCCCGAGGGCCCTATACCCAGCAAAGTTCGTTACCATATACCCACCAGGGGTATATGTATCGACGCTACGGAGGACGCGATGACGACCACCGAGGCCGGCGCCACGACACCCTCCGGAAGCGGAGCGCCGACGCCGACCACGCACGGCTACCACAAGCAGAAGGACGAGCACCTCAAGCGGCTGCGCCGGATCGAGGGCCAGATCCGGGGTTTGCAGCGCATGGTCGACGAGGACACCTACTGCATCGACATACTCACCCAGGTCTCCGCCTCCACCAAGGCCCTGCAGTCCTTCGCCCTGCAACTGCTCGAGGAGCACCTGCGGCACTGCGTCGCCACGGCGGCCGTCGAGAGTTCCGCCCAGGGGGCCGACAAGGGCGGCTCGGAGATCGACGCGAAGGTCGAGGAGGCCACCCAGGCCATCGCCCGCCTGCTGCGGACCTGACCGGGCCCGGCCCGGCCCGGCCTGGCCTGAATCAGCGGGCGTCGCCCTCCTCGCCCACGCGCAGCACCTCGTCGATGCTCTCCAGACTGAGCCGGTCCTCGGCGGCCGACGCCGCGATGATCAGCTCTCCGCACAGCTCGATCTCGGCGAGGGCCACGTGGTCCTGAACTGCCGTACCGCCGACCGGAGCCACGTGCATCACCTCTTCTCTGCCGTCACCGACTCTCTAGAGTAGGCAGCGGTCTACTCAACGCGCATGGCACGGACGGGCTAGTTCACAGGTTGGACAGAGCGGTTCCCTGACTAGTGCGTCGGCTGGTTCTCGGCGATCCGGCCCGCGTAGATGTCCGCGGGGCGCGGCAGCTTCACGTCCACCGGAGTGCCGAACCCGTACAGCAGAGTCGTCGAGGCGACCGCCACCGTGCTCTTGCCGCTGTCGTTGACGAAGCTGAACCGCTGCCGCAGCTTCCGGATCCGGCCCTGGTCGTCGAGGTACACGTCGAACGGGACCTCGGCGGTGGCGAACCCTTTTGCCGCGGACGCCAGGGCGGCCCTGTTGGCGGCGGACGCCGAGCGGGCGGCGGCCGCGAGGTCGGCGGTGCCGCGGTAGTGCCGGACCTCGGTCCCGGCGAGCTCGGTCTTCCCCACGTACGTCGCCGAGCGCGTGCCGCGCAGCAGCTCGGCCGCCGCGAACGGGTCGGTCGCGCCGCCGGTGACCAGGTTGCCGTCGGAGAGGGTCGCGGTCTCCACGCGGACCCATTTGTCGGCGGGCACCCCGGCGCCCCGGTTCTTCATGAACAGCGCGCCCGGGGCGAGGAGTTCGGTGATCGGGCGGTGCTCGGAGGCGCCGGCCGGGTCCTGCGGGAGGACGATCGTGAGCCTGCCGAGCTGCCGGTCGTAGTCGTAGACGCCCCTGCCGCGGATGGTGACCCGGGTGCCGCCGGTGGCCATCTCCATCGAGGTCGTCGCCTGGGAGGTGCCGGTGGCGCGCAGGGTGTCCGCCGCGCGCTTCAGGAGGGTGACCGGGGTGTCGCCGGGGGTGCCGCTGGCGCCCTCCGCCGTGGCGCCGCCGCAGCCGGTGGCGCATGCGCCGAGGCCGACCACGAGTCCTACGGTGACGGCCGTCTTTCCAGCGCGCCAGTGCTGCCGCCGTTTCATCGCCTGCCTACCCCCAGCCGGTACGTCCGTCACGGGTCCCGCGTCGTTCCGCTTAACGAGGGGTGGGTGGGGCCGTCACGCATACTTGGGCTTTGCCGAGCGTGGGTAACGTTGTCGGTGTGGCGCAGGAAGACGGTTCCGGGCGGGTCCTGCAAGGGACGGGACACGATGCGAGCACGGTGGAACAGGGGCGGTTCTGTTTCGCGCGGTGCACCTGTGGGTGGCGGGGGCCGGCGAGGAGAGCGAGAAGCCTGGCGCGGACCGATGCGGAGGGGCACCTGGCCGGGGGGTGAGTTGCGGTCGTGCGGTGACTGCGGGCCGGCGGGGGCTTGTCGCGCCCCGCGTCGGAGCCGCGGATCGACGCAGTCCCGCGCCCCTGGGAGGCTGCGCCCCCTGAGGCGCTTCCCTACGGCGTGTTGTGCAGCACGGCCAGCAACTCGTCCACCAGTTCGGCGTCTCTCGGCTGGGTCAGGCGGCGGCGGGCGTCCGGTGGGCGGAGCCACAGGATCCGGTCCACCTCGTGGTTCGGGGTGAAGTGGCCCTCCGCTGCCTCGCCGGCCCAGTAACGGACGTCCTTGGGGCGGCCGTTGGCGTAGTAGTGGACGGTGGACAGCTCGCTGCCGAGGACCGCTGTGCAGCCGGTCTCCTCGGCCACCTCGCGCAGCGCGCCGGTGCCCGCGTCCTCGCCGCGCTTGAGCTTGCCCTTGGGGTGCGACCAGTCGTCGTACTTGGGGCGGTGGACGAGGCAGATCTCCAGGTCGCCGTCGACGGGCGAGCGGCGCCACAGGACGCAGCCCGCCGCCTGCACCGGGGTGTCGCTCACACTGCCTCCACCGGCTGCTTCTGCCACGCCTGCTGGAACGCGAACCGGGCCGCCTCCACCTCGTGCCGCTGGTCGGCGTGGAGGACACCGAGGGCGTAGGCCGTCGCGGGGGCGATGCGCGGGGTGCGGGCCGCCGCGGCGGCCGCGGCGGCGGCTTCCGAGGCGTCCCGGTGCCGGTTCAGGGCCTGGCCGGCCGCGAGCAGCCGTACGTCCACCGGCGCGCCCTCGCCGGACACCACCTCGCGGGCGTAGCGGTGCAGGCGCAGCAGGAGGCGGACCTGGTGCCAGGGGCCGTCCTGGGGGTGCGGGGCCGGGTCCGGCGACAGGCCGTGGACCAGGGCCTCGGCGTTGTAGGGGTGGCCCGCGGTGACCAGGGGGAGCGCGGCGATGGCGTCGGTGAGGCGTTCCTCGGCCGCCGCCGCCTGCGGGCGCAGGTCGGTGGTGGGCGCCGCGGCCGTCAGCGGGACCTCGCTGGCCAGCACCGCGACCTTGTCGGCGACCGCGTGGAAGCGGGAGGAGCCGAGCGCCTGGAGGGCGGTGGAGTGGGCGCGGGTGCGGGCGAGGGTGAGCTGGCGGTCCAGGAGGGCGCCCGCCTTGGCCGCGCCGACGGTGAGGTTGCCGCGCTCGGTCCCCGCCTCCGAGGTGGCCTGGGCGGGCAGGGCCGTGGAGCCGGAGAGGCGGTGCAGCGCGAGCAACAGGCGCTCCAGTCTGCCCTCGTAGGCGTGCTCAAGGCCCAGCGTGCCCGACAGCCAGGCCAGTTCGGGGCGGATCTCCTCGGACCAGTCGGTGTCGAGGAGTGGTCGGAAGGTGTGCAGGCTGCCGCTGATGCGCCGGGCGGAGCGGCGCAGCGCGCGGGCCGCGTCGACGGACTCCGCCGTCGCGCTCGCCGTCCCGGTCTCCCGGTGCAGGCGCAGCGCGCGGAGGAACTCCGTGGCCTGGGTGCGCAGGTAGCCCGCGAGGGCGTCACCCGTGGGGGCACCTCCCGCTCGTGCGGAGCCGAGAGCGGGGGACACCCGGGCCGTCGGGTCCGTCGGTTCAAGGTGTTGCTGTGCCACGCCGGCGCCTCCGGGCGTCTATGAGCATCTCCTGGATGTTGCGCAGCGGCTGTCCGTCGGCGTCGGTCGCGTGCCGGGTCCATTCGCCGTCCGGGCCCAGGTGCCAGGAGGAGGTGGAGTCGGACATACCGCTTTCGAGGAACCGGTTGAGCGCGGCTCGATGGGCCGGATCGGTGACCCGGACCAGGGCCTCTATCCGCCGGTCGAGGTTGCGGTGCATCATGTCGGCGCTGCCTATCCACACCTCGGGCTCGCCGCCGTTGCCGAAGGCGAAGACCCGGGAGTGCTCCAGGAAGCGGCCGAGGACCGAGCGGACCCGGATGTTCTCCGACAGGCCCGTGACGCCCGGCCGTATCGCGCAGATGCCGCGCACCCAGACGTCGACCGGCACGCCCGCCATGGACGCGCGGTACAGGGCGTCGATGACCGCCTCGTCGACCATCGAGTTGACCTTGATGCGGACGAACGCGGGGCGCCCGGCCTTGTGGTGCTGGATTTCCTTCTCGATGCGCGCGACCAGTCCGTCGCGCAGCGACTTGGGGGCCACCAGCAGGCGGCGGTACGTCTCCCGGCGGGAGTAGCCGGAGAGGCGGTTGAACAGGTCGGACAGGTCGGCGCCCACCTGCGGGTCGGCGGTGAGCAGGCCGAGGTCCTCGTACAGGCGCGCGGTCTTGGGGTGGTAGTTGCCGGTGCCGACGTGGCTGTAACGCCGTAGCGTCTCGCCCTCCTGGCGGACCACCAGGGACAGCTTGCAGTGGGTCTTCAGACCGACCAGGCCGTACACCACATGGCAGCCGGCCTCTTCCAGGCGCTTGGCCCACTTGATGTTGGCGTGCTCGTCGAAGCGGGCCTTGATCTCGACCAGGACGAGGACCTGCTTGCCGGCCTCGGCTGCGTCGATGAGCGCGTTGACGATCGGGGAGTCGCCGGAGGTGCGGTACAGGGTCTGCTTGATCGCCAGCACGTCCGGGTCCTCGGCGGCCTGCTCGATGAAGGCCTGTACCGAGGTGGAGAAGCTGTCGTACGGGTGGTGCAGCAGCACGTCCCGCTCGCGCAGCGCGGCGAAGATGTCGGGCGCGGACGCGGACTCCACCTCGGCGAGGTCCCGGTGGGTGCCGGCGATGAACTTGCGGTACTTCAGCTCCGGCCGGTCCAGGCCGGCGATGCGGAACAGGCCGGTCAGGTCGAGCGGTCCGGGCAGCGGGTAGACCTCGGCCTCGCCGATCTTCAGCTCGCGCACCAGCAGGTCGAGCACCTCGCGGTCGATGGACTCCTCGACCTCCAGGCGCACCGGCGGCCCGAAGCGGCGCCGCATGAGCTCCTTCTCCAGGGCCTGGAGCAGGTTCTCCGCGTCGTCCTCCTCGACCTCCAGGTCCTCGTTCCTCGTCAGCCGGAAGGCGTGGTGCTCCACGACCTCCATGCCCGGGAACAGCTCCTCCAGGTGGGCGGCGATGACGTCCTCGATCGGGACGTACCGGCCCGGGGAGCTCTCCAGGAAGCGGGACAGCGACGGCGGCACCTTGACCCGGGCGAAGTGCTTGTGGCCGCTGACCGGGTTGCGTACCACCACGGCCAGGTTCAGGGAGAGGCCGGAGATGTACGGGAAGGGGTGCGCCGGGTCGACGGCCAGCGGGGTCAGGACCGGGAAGATCTGGTGCCTGAAGAGCGTGAAGAGCCGCGCCTGCTCCTTGTCCGTGAGCTCGGCCCAGCGGACCAGGTGGATGCCCTCCTCCGCGAGCGCGGGGGCGACGTCCTCGTGGTAGCAGGCGGCGTGCCGGGCCATCAGCTCACGGGAGCGGGCCCAGATCATCTCCAGCACCTCGCGCGGCTGTAGCCCGGAGGCGGACCGGGTGGCCACACCGGTGGCTATCCGGCGCTTCAGGCCGGCCACCCGGACCATGAAGAACTCGTCCAGGTTGCTCGCGAAGATCGCCAGGAAGTTCGCTCGCTCCAGCAGCGGGGTGTTCGGGTCCTCGGCGAGTTCCAGCACCCGCTCGTTGAACGCGAGCCAGCTGCGCTCCCGGTCGAGGAAGCGCCCCTGGGGCAGCTGGCCCCCGTCGGCCTGCGACTCCTCGTACCCGTCGAGGTCGGCGTCGATGTCGGGTTCCAGGTCGGAGACCGCGGCGGCCACGGTGTGCGGCCGGTGCGCGGCGATGGAGCCCACGGAGGGCTGGGCGGGCGGGACCTCGGCTGCCTGGGCGTTCTGCTGACTCATGACCCCATTCTTCCGCGCCCGGGCCGTCACAGGCGCGTCGGAACGCGCGGGTGGGAGCCGGACGACCCCGTTTCCCGTGACCCCGTCGGGGGGCGGCGAAGGCTCTGGCACGGCGGGCTTCATTGGCTGAGCGTCGCAAGTCCGTCTGAACCAACGGTTACGAAGACATGGCGTGCGGGATAGCGGGGAGCGGCTCGCGGACGTCTGTGGTCGGCCCGCGCGGGCGCGGCGGATCACGAAAGTGACGATCCTGTACGACCTTCCCACCGGCACCGTACGTCCTTCCCCCGTCCGGGGGACGCGCGGGGCAGAAGGTTCCTCAGCGGGTCCGGCGGCGCAGGAGGGAGAACGCGCCGGCCGTGGCCGCGGCGGCCGCCGCGAGCACCATCGCGGTGGCGAGGAGGTGCACGGCCCAGAAGCCGTGCAGCGGCCCGCGCAGCGGCTGCCACGCCTCGCGCAGGTACAGCCTGATCACGAGCGTCGCGACGGCGGCCGCGCCGAGCGCCGGGAGGGTGCGGCCGAGCGCGATCCCGGCGAGGGCGCCGACGGCGAGGCCGAGCAGGAGCAGGGCCGGCAGCAGCGGGCCGCACGGGATGAAGACCCGGTCGTAGGTCCAGTTGCTCACCAGCCAGTTCCGGTCGGAGGTCCATGTCCGGCCGAAGACCAGCGCCAGCAGCCCGCCCCCCGCGGCCAGCGGTACGGCGGCCGCGACCAGCTTCCCGGCCAGCCACCGGGCCGGGGACACGGACTGGGTCCAGGCGAGCTTGGCGGTGCCGGACTCCAGCTCGCGGCCGGTCAGCGAGGCGCCCGCCCAGGCGGCGACGGCGACACAGGCGTAGCTGAGGGTCTCGCCGAGGAAGTTGAAGACGTTTTCGGCGTCGGTGAGCGCCGAGTAGCCGCACGCGGGCAGCTGGCCCGAGGCGGAGAAGTGGAAGCCCTGGCAGGCCCGCTCGGCCGGTACCTCCGAGAAGTGCAGCCAGAGCAGCCAGCCCGCCACGAGCAGCACGAACGCGGCCCAGCTGAGCAGCGCCGGGCGGTGCAGCCGGCGCAGGGAGCGGTGCGGGGCCGCTGGAGCGGCGGACGGGACGGTCATGCGGGGGACTCCGTGCGGTGCTTGAGAAGGCGGAAGGAGAGGAGGGTGGCGAGGACGGCGAGGGTGAGGACGATCGCGGTCTCGGTGAGGTGGAGGGGCCAGTAGTGGGAGGCGGGGTGGTAGGCGGCGAAGCGGCCGTGGGAGTCCGAGCCCTCGTTCACCAGCCAGGTGCTGTCGGGGAGGTCGAAGGCGTGGGGTCCGGTGCGGGTGAGGGCGGGCCACAGGTAGGGGCGGTAGTACGTCAGCACGCTCTTGAGCAGCCACATCGCCCCGGCGGCGGTCCCGAGCGCGGCCAGCGCGCGGCGCAGCCACAGCGCGGTGAGGGTGCCGACGGCGAGCGCGCACAGGGCGTACGCCACGAGCAGCGGGCCGCGGGCCGTGAACGCGATGTCCCAGGTCCAGTTCTCCCAGGACAGGTCCGGGTGGGCGGCGAAGGCCCAGCGGAACACCAGGCTCAGGACCGTGCCGCCGACGGTGACCGCGAGTGCGGGCAGCGCCAGCTTGGCAGCCAGCCAGCGGACCGGGGTGACGCCCTGTGTCCACGCCAACTGCGCGGTCCCCGACTCCAGTTCCCGGCCGATGAGGGCGCCGCCCGCGAAGGCGGCGACGCCGACGAAGCCGTAGCCGATCAGGTTGCCGGCCCAGCTCAGCTGCACCGGGTAGCCGAACCCGTCGACGCAGACGTCGTAGCAGGGCAGGCCCTTCCGGTCCGGGTCGTTCGCGGTGACCTTCGTCAGCCACGCCAGCCAGCCGCTCACGCCCACCACGAACACGGTCCAGGTCAGCAGGGCCGGCCGGTGCAGTCGCAGCACGGTCCGGGGCAGTCCGCCGACGGCCGGGGGCAGGGCGCTCATCGGGTGGCCGCCCTGCCGGTCCGGCGGCGCAGCAGCAGGAAGCAGGCGAGGGTCAGCAGGGCCGCGACGGTGAGGAGGAGGGCGGTGGCGGTGAGCTGGAGCGGCCAGTAGTGGGAGTACGGGTGGTATGTGACATGGTACTGAGCCGCGTCCCCGCCCTGGCTCACCGTCCAGGAGCCGGCCGGGGAGGTGGGATAGCCATGCCCGCTGCGGCCCAGCGTGGGCCACAGATGGGGCAGCAGCAGCTGGGACGCGCCCCAGATCGCGCCCGTGAGCAGCGTGCCGAAGGCCAGCGCGGGCAGCGTCCGCCGCCACAGCAGCCCCGCCAGCGCGCCCGCCGCGAGCCCGGCCAGGGACAGGGCGCCGAGGGTGGGGCCGCCGGTGAGGAACGTCCCGACGTCGTACCACTCCTTGGCGCTGTGGATCCGGCCCCGGCCCGCGGCCCAGGCGAGATGGTGCAGCCAGGCCAGCAGGCCGGTCCCCGCCGTGACGAGGACGGCCGGGGTGGCCAGCCGCACGGACAGCCAGCGGACCGGGGTGCTGGACTGGGCCCAGGACAGCTCGGCGGTGCCGGACTCCAGCTCCTTGCCGAGGAGCGCGCCGCCCGCCCAGGCGGCGGTGAGGAAGGGCACCGCGGCCGCGGCCAGGGTGGCGTAGTTGTACCAGTCCTTGTAGCGCAGGATCGCGCTCTGGTCGTACCGGCACGCGGTGGTGAACCCGCAGCTGTCGAACTGGCGCCAGCCCTCGGCGGCCGCGTCCGCGAACGGGCCGTGCAGCAGGAGCAGCAGGACGGTGCCGAGCAGGACGAGGGCCGTCCAGACGTACAGCGCGGGGCGGTGCAGGCGCAGCACCCAGCGGGTCAGGTGCGGCCTGGCCGGGGCGGCGGGCGCGGGTACGGACAGGGCGGTCACGCGACGGCCTCCTCGGCCGGGGCCAGGGCCGGGGCCCCGGGGTTGCGGAGGTGGCCGAGGACCAGTTCCTCCAGGGAGGGGGTGTCGGTGCGCCAGTCGTCGGGCAGCGGTCCGGCCGGGCGGATCAGGGCGCTGAGCCGGCGGCCGGCGGTGCGGGACTCGACGACGGTGTGCGGGGCGAGGTCGGCGCCGGCGCCGGCGGTGACCCGGGTGTGGGCGGCCAGCAGGTCGTCGATCTCGCCGGCCAGCCGGACCCGGCCGCCGCCGATCAGCAGCAGGTGGTCGCAGGAGTCCTCCAGCTCGGCCACCACGTGCGAGGACATCGCGATGGTGGTGCCGTGCTGGGCGGCCTGCACCATCAGCACGCCCATCAGCTCGTGCCGGGCGAGCGGGTCGAGGTCGGCCATCGGCTCGTCGAGGAGGAGCAGTCCGGGCCGCTTGCCGAGGGCGAGCGCGAGCGCGACCCGGGTGCGCTGGCCGCCGGAGAGGGCGCGGACCCGGGACTTCGGGTTCAGGTCGCCGGCGGCCACGATCTGCTCGGCGGCGGCCGCGTCCCAGTGCTCCGGGTTGAGGTCGGCGCCCATCTGCAGGGTCTCGGCGACCGTGAGCTGCGGGTAGAGCGGCTTGTCCTGGGCGACGTAGCCGATCCGGGTGCGGGCCTGGGCGGGGGTGGTGCCGAGGACGGTCAGCTCGCCCTCGGTGGCGCCCAGCAGACCGGCGGCGAGGGCGAGGAGCGTGGACTTGCCCGCCCCGTTGGGGCCGACGACGGCACAGACCCGCCCGGCGGGCAGCCGGAAGGTGCAGTCGCGCAGCGCCCAGCCTCCGCGTCGGCCGAACCGCTTGCCGAGCGCGGACGCCGCTATCGCGGTGTCGGTCATGAACTCTCTCCTTGGAAGTGCTTTTCGAGTACGGCGGTGAAGAGTGCGGCCACGTCCTCGCGGTCCAGGCCGGCCGCGCGGGCCCGGGCGGCCCAGTCCTCCAGCTCCCCGTGCAGGGGCGACTCGGCCGTCGGGGCGGCGCCCAGGGCACGCTTCACGAACGTGCCGAGCCCGCGGCGGGCCTCGACCAGGCCCTCGCGCTCCAGCTCCCGGTAGGCCTTCAGGACCGTGTTGGGGTTGATGGCGGTGGCCTCGACCACCTCGCGGGCGGTGGGCAGTCTGTCTCCCGGCCGCAGGTGACCCAGGCGGAGGGCCTGCTTGGTCTGCTGGACGATCTGGACGTAGGTGGCGACGCCGGAGCGCCGGTCGATGCGGTACTCGACCACCCGTACAACCACCCTTTCACTAATTGAGTAGTGAAAGGGTGGTGCAGGATCGTTCGGAAAGTCAAGGCCGGTTCCGTGAACCGATCGGCAGGGCCCGTGCGATGAGGAGACGTGAGCGGAACGAGAAGCGACGGGGAGCTGCTGCGGGCCATAGCCGCGGACTCGGACCGGCGCGCCTTCGAGGAGCTGTACCGGCGGTACGCGCCCTGGCTGACCGCGCGGCTGCGCGGCCGGTGCGCGGATCCGGCGGTCGTCGACGACGTCGTGCAGGAGACGTTCCTCGCGGTGTGGCGGGGAAGTGCCGCCCGCTACCGGGAGACCACCGAGAACGGTGCGAACGCCGACGCGGCCGGGTGGCTGTGGCGGATCGGCTCGCGGCGGCTGGTCGACGCGGTGCGCGGCGACGGGGCCCGGGGCCGGCTGCGGCAGGCGCTGGCCCGGCTGCGGCACCGGGACGAGGACTCGGCGGAGGAACGCGTGCTCGCGGGGGTGGAGCACGGGGACCTCGCCGGGGCCCTGGTCCGGCTCTCGCCCGAACTGCGGGCGGTGCTCCAGGCGACGGTGATCGACGGGCTGACCACCCGGGAGGCGGCGGTGCTGCTCGGCATCCCGCCGGGGACGGTCAAGACCCGCGCGCTGCGGGCGCGCAAGCGGCTGCGGGAGGAGCTGGCATGACCTGGCATGTGTCCGAAGAAGATCTGCGGGCCTACGCGCGCGGCGAGTTGGCGGCGCCGCTGCTGTGGTCGGCCGACACCCACGTCGGCTCCTGCGCGGACTGCCGTGCGGTGCTCGCGGCGGTGTCCGACCCGGTCGCGCTGGACGTCGGCTGGGAGCGCCTGGACGCCGAACTGGACGCGCCGCGGCCGGGGCCGGGCGAACGGCTCCTGGTCCGTCTGGGGGTCGCCGCGCACACCGCACGGCTGCTCACCGCGACCCCCGTGCTGCGCCGCTCCTGGCTGGCGTCGGTGACGTTCGTGCTGGCGGCGACGGTGCTCGTGGTCCACGCGGTGGACGCCCCGGCCCTGTTCCTGGCCCTCGCCCCGCTGCTCCCGCTCGCCGCGGTGGCCCTGTCGTACGGACCGGTCCTCGACCCGACGCACGAGATCGCCGCGGTCGCCCCGACGCACGGCTTCCGGCTGCTGATGATCCGCACGGTGGCCGCGCTGACCGCCTCCCTCGGCCTCAACGGCCTGGCCGCGCTGGCCCTTCCCGGCTACGGCCTGCTCGCCTTCGGCTGGCTGCTGCCCGCCCTGGCGCTCACCGCGGCCGGCCTCGCCCTCTCCGCCCGGCTGGGCCCGCTGCTCGGTCCCGGACTCGTCGGCGGGGCGTGGATCGCCCTGATGGCGGTGGCGGCACTGCATCCGGCGCACACGCCGGCCGCCTTCACCACGGCCGGGCAGTCGGTGGCCGCCGCGCTCGCCGCCCTGGCGACGCTCCTGCTGCACCAGGTGCGCGACCGCTTCGACGCCAAGCCCTGCTGACCGACCGACTGATCGTCTGACCGACCGATCACTGGAGTCCTACGTGAACACCACTGTCTCCGCCGCCGGCCTCACCGTGCGCTACGGCGGCGCCCCGGCGCTCGACGGCGTCGACCTGTCCCTGACGGACGGCGTCACCGGCCTGCTCGGGCCCAACGGGGCCGGGAAGACCACCCTGTTGAAGGTCCTCGCCACCGCCGTACCGCCGGACGGCGGCGCCTTCACGGTGTACGGCGCGGACCCGGCCACCCCGGCCGGCCGGCTCGCGGTCCGCCGCATGCTCGGCTACCTCCCGCAGACCCCCGGCTTCCATCCGGACTTCACGGCCTTCGAGTTCGTGGACTACGTCGCCGTCCTCAAGGAGCTCACCGGCCGCGGCGGCCGCCATCGCGAGGTGCGGCGCGTCCTCGACCAGGTCGGCCTGGCCGACGTGCGCGGCAGGCGGATCAAGCGGCTGTCCGGCGGGATGCGGCAGCGGGTCGCGCTGGCCGCCGCGCTCGTCGGCGACCCCAGGTTCCTCGTGCTGGACGAGCCGACGGTCGGACTCGACCCCGAACAGCGCATGCGGTTCCGGGAGCTGATCGCCGAGGCCGGTGAGGGCCGCACGGTGGTGCTGTCCACCCACCAGACCGAGGACGTGGCGATGCTCTGCAACCGGGTGATCGTGCTGGCCGACGGCCGGGTCCGCTTCGACGGCACGCCGGCCGGGCTGACCGCCCGCGCGGCCGGACGCGTGTGGAGCAGCACGGAACGCGCCCCGGGCGCCCGGGCGGGCTGGCGCACCGGCACCGGCGCCTTCCGCAACGTCGGCGACCCGCCCACCGGAGCCGACCTGCTCGAACCCACCCTGGAGGACGGCTACCTGCTGGTCCTCGACGAGAACCCGGCGAAGGGCACGAAGGGCACGAAGGGCACGGAGGACACGGGGGTGGCGGCATGACGACCGTACTCGTGAAGAACCCGGAGACGGCCGGGCCCGCGGACCACCAGCGCGAGCGCGGCACCGCGACCGCGTCCGTCTTCGCCCTGGCCGCGTTCGAGGCCCGCCAGCTCCTGCTGCAGATCCCGGTGCTGGTCTTCGGCCTGGTGTATCTCGCCTACGTCGGGTACGGCCTGTTCGGGCGGGACGAGGGCATGGACGCGTATCCCGTCCTGCACGACGTGGACCGCTCCACCCAGGGCGGCCCGGAGCTGTTCGCCGTCGCCCTGCTGGTCTGCGCGCACCGGGCGGCGCTGCTCGACCGGCGGCGGGGCCTTGAGGAGCAGTTCGGGGTGCTGGCCATGCCGCCCGCGCGCCGGACGCTGGCCCACGCCCTGTCGGTCGTGCCCTTCGCGCTCGGCGTGGCCCTGGTGGTCGACCTCCAGTTCGCCTGGGCGGCGCTGCGGCCGGGCGCGGTGGGCCACGGCTCGGTCTTCGAACTGGCGGTGGCCCCGCTGGCCGTCCTGCTGGCCGGCGCGGTCGGCGTGCTGCTGGCCCGGGTCCTGCCCCACCCGGCGGCCCCGCTGTTCCTGCTGCTCGCGACCGGGGTGGTCACCAGCCTGCTGTCCGACGGCTCGGGCACGCGCGGCGTGGACTGGCTGTGGCCGGCGGTGGCGGAGAACGGCGGCACCCCGGTCCCCGGGGAACTGCTGGGCCGGCCGGCGGGCTGGCACGCGCTGTACCTGCTGGGGTTCACCGTGCTGGCGGTGTGCGTGGCGATGTGGGTGGCCGGCAGCCGGGCGCGGGTCCTGAAGGCGGCGACCGCCGTGGCCCTGGCGGCGGCGGTGGCGGGCGTGGCCGGTCAGGCACCGCGGGATTCCGCCGCTCTGCAGGCCGCCCGGAAGGCGGAGGCGGACCACCCGGCGAAGTTCCAGACGTGCGTCGAGCGGGCCGGCTCCCGCTACTGCGCGTACCCGGACTGGACGGGCTGGACGGTCGACTGGGCCGGAGTCGTCCACCGCGTCCAGTCCGAGGCGGGCGGCGACGCGGCCACGACCCGCCTCACCATCCGCCAGCGCATCGAGGAGATCACCGACCTGACCACGGACGCCACCCTCCCGACGAGCTCCGCCCCCGGCACGGTCACCGTCGGCACCCAGTGGGGCGGCAACCGGGTCCCCGAGTTCGCGGTCGGGGTCGCCCGGGTCCTGGTCGCGGGCAGCGAACAGGCCTCCCAGGAGATGTGCGACGCCCGCGTGGTGACGACGATGTGGCTGGCCCTGGCCACCGACCCCACCCCCACCGCCACCTTCCGCCACCTGCGCATCGACGACAGCCTCAAGGGCTCGGCCGCGGTCCTCACCCCGGACGGCGGCAGCATGTCCGTCTCGGCCCCTCAGACGCAGGTCGTACGTGAACTGCTCCGCGAGCCGCACGACACGGTGGCGGCCCGTGTGAAGGCCCACTGGCAGCAGCTGGTCTCCCCGCACACGACGACGGCCGACGCGGCCCGCCTGCTCGGCGTGAAGGTGCCGAAGGGGCCGGACGACTGCCTGGCGGGCTGAGCCCCGGGGCTCAGAGCGGCCGGTGCGGGGCCGGGTCCTCACGTCTCCGTGCGGTACATCAGGTCCGTCTCGTGGGTCGTGAAGCCCAGCCGTTCGTAGACCGCGACCGCCGCCGCGTTGTCGGCGTCGACGTACAGCATCGCCGTCGGCAGGCCGCGGTCGGCCAGGTGGCGCAGGCCGATGGTGGTGAGGGACTTGCCGAGGCCGCCGCCCTGTGCGCCGGGGGAGACACCGAGGACGTAGACCTCGCCGAGGCGTTCCGCGTCGTGGACCTTCGTCCAGTGGAAGCCGAGGAGTTCGCCGGCGCGTTCGGCGAGGAAGAAGCCGGCCGGGTCGAACCAGGGCTGGGCCTTGCGGTCGTCCAGGTCGCGCTGGGTGAGCGAGCCCTGTTCCGGGTGGTGGGCGAAGGCGGCGGCGTTGACGGCGAGCCAGGCCGCGTCGTCCTGGCCGGGCACGAAGGCGCGGACGGTGACGCCGTCGGGCAGCTTCGGGTCCGGCAGGTCCAGGTCCGTCAACGAGCGGCGCATCTGGCGCAGTTCGCGGAACAGGGTGAGGCCGAGGACCTGCGCCAGGTGGCGGGCCGCCGAGTGGCCGCCGTGCGCCCACACCCGCAGCCGCTTGCCGGACGCGGCCAGCAGGGCGGAGCCGAGCGCGCGGCCGTGGCCGTGGCCCCGGTGGTCCGGGTGGACGACCAGTTCCGCGGCCGGCGCCTCCACCGGGTCGGTGTCCTCCAGCTGGGCGTAGCCGACGAGTTCGCCGTCGGTGGAGAGGAGCAGATGGGAGACGCCCTCCCGGGCGCCGCCGCCGAGCTGGAGGCGGCCCTGCTCGGACACCGGCTGCTGGCCGTCGGTCCGCGCGGCCTCCGCCAGCAGCTCCCGTACGGCCTCGGCCTGATCCGGGGTGAGCGCGGAGTAGGTGTCGATGGAGCGGGAGCCCATGGGCGGCCGTGCGGTGTCGTCGCTGGTCATGCGTACGAGGGTACGGGGCCGGATCGGCAATGCGGGGGCACCCGGGAAAGGTAAAGGGCAGGGCAACCGGCAACCAAGATGTAACCAGGAACCCCCTGTTGCGCTACGCGCGTTGACCCTAGGCTGCGCCGGACCGGGCCACTTCTCAGCAGACCCACAGGGGGGTTCCATGGAAGCGAAGTCCAGACCGTCCGGACGGCGTTCGTACGCGCTGCTCGCGTCGGCCGCCGGGCTCGCCACCGTCGCGGCACTGGCGAGCGCGCTGCCCGCCGACGCGCACTCCGGCAAGGGCCACGGACCCAGCCGTTACCAGGACGTCCAGCTGCTCTCCTTCAACGATCTGCACGGCAACCTGGAGCCGCCGTCCGGCTCCTCCGGGCGGGTCACCGAGACCCAGGCCGACGGGACGACGAAGACCGTCGACGCCGGTGGTGTCGAGTACCTCGCGACCCATCTCCGTCAGGCCCGCAAGGGGCACCGGTACTCCGTCACCGCAGCCGGCGGCGACATGGTCGGCGCCTCCCCGCTGATCTCCGGGCTCTTCCACGACGAGCCGACCATCGAGGCGCTCAACAAGCTCGACCTGGACGTGACGACGGTCGGCAACCACGAGTTCGACGAGGGCGCCGGGGAACTGGCCCGCCTCCAGAACGGCGGCTGCCACCCGACCGACGGCTGCTACACCGACAAGAAGTTCAAGGGCGCCGACTTCCCCTACCTGGCGGCCAACGTCCTCGACGAGAAGACGGGCAAGCCGATCCTCAAGCCCTACTGGGTGTGGAAGAAGAAGGACGTCAGGATCGGCTTCATCGGCGTCACCCTGGAGGGCACGCCCGGCATCGTCTCCGCCGACGGCGTCAAGGGCCTGGCCTTCAAGGACGAGGTCGAGACCATCAACAAGTACGCCAAGGTGCTCCAGCGCCAGGGCGTCCAGTCGATCGTGGCGCTGGTCCACGAGGGCGGTTTCCCGAGCTCGTCGTCGTACAACTACGACTGCGACTCGCCGGGCGCCGGGGACGGCATCTCCGGCCCCGTCGTGGACATCGCGAAGAACGTGACCCCGGCCGTGGACGCGCTGGTCACCGGCCACACCCACACCGCGTACGTGTGCACGGTCGACGACCCGGCCGGCAACCCCCGCATGGTCACCTCGGCCGCCTCCTTCGGCCGCCTCTACACCGACACCACCCTCACGTACGACCGCTACACCGGCGACATCGCGCGTACGGCGGTGAAGTCGGCGAACCACGTGGTCACCCGGGACGTCGCCAAGGCGCCCGACATGACCGGGCTGATCGGCAGGTGGAACACCCTCGCCGCCCCGATCGGCAACCGCGCCATCGGCTACATCTCCGCCGACGTCAACAACACCGGCACCGAGTCCGCGATGGGCGACCTGATCGCCGACGCCCAGTTCGCGTACGGCAGGGAGCTGGACCCGGAGACCGACCTGGCGCTGATGAACCCGGGCGGGGTGCGGGCCGGGCTGACGTACGCGGCCAAGGGGAGCGAGGGCGACGGCGTCGTCACGTACGCCGAGGGCTTCACCGTGCAGCCGTTCGCCAACACCGTGAACCTCCAGGACTTCACCGGCGCGCAGCTCATCCAGGTGCTCAAGGAGCAGGTGAGCGGCGCGAACGCGGCCGCCCCGAAGATCCTGCAACCGTCCAGGGGGCTCACCTACACCCTGGACCTGACGAAGACCGGCGCGGACCGTGTCGTCACCGATTCCGTGAAGCTGAACGGCACGGCCGTCGACCCGGCCGCCACCTACCGCGTCGCCACCAACTCCTTCCTCGCGGGCGGCGGCGACGGCTTCACCACCCTCGGCCAGGGCACCGGCGACCTCGTCGGCACCGACGACCTCTCGGCCCTCGCCCAGTACCTGACGGCCAACTCCTCGGCGACCGCCCCGCTCGCCCCGCCGGCCACGAACCGGATCACGATCGTGCAGTAGGCACCCGTCTCAGCCCCACCCGAGGGCCCGGTACGCAGCCGTGCGTACCGGGCCCTTTCTGCTGGATAAAACCTATGTGAGACCGTGTCCGGTTCCAAGTTGCTTCTGAAAATTTCTCTCAGTCGCAATTCATCGAGGTCTCACTGGAAATGGCTTTTTCCGGCTCCCGGGTCCCGTAATGTTTTCCATGTCGAAAGCGAACGGCGCGGACGACAGAACGAAGGAGAAGGACATGAGCTTCCACAAGATCGTCCCCGTCAAGAAGCACCGCAAGCCCGCTCCGGCCCCGAAGAAGCCCGCGCCGAAGAAGTCGGAGCCGAAGCGCCGCCCGGTCGGCGACGAGCGTTGACAAAGCATTTACAGAAGTAATTCAAATCAATTCACAGGTTGCTGTGGCGGGTCAGTAGAAAAACTGTTGCAGAACCACGACACAAGTCACCGCGAGAGGAACGGCATCATGAGCTTCCACAAGATCGTCCCCGTCAAGAAGCACCGCAAGCCGGCCCCGGCCCCGAAGAAGCCCGCGCCGAAGAAGCCGGAGCCGAAGCGCCCCGTCGGCGACCAGCGCTGAGGCACGCCGCGAGGCGGGGTCACCGGTGTCGCGTGCTCGCGCCGGTGGCCCCGCCTCGGCCATGTCCGCCCCCGTGGCCCGCCTCGACACCCCTGAAGGGAGTTACCGACCATGAGAGAAGCCCGTGCGGCCTTCCGCCGCTTCTGGCCGCTGACCCGCGGCGACCGCAGGTGGCTGTGGCTGATCATCGCGTGTGTCGTGGTGTCCGCGCTCGCCGAGACCGCCGCGATCCTGCTCTTCGCCGACCTCACCGACAACGCCCTCAAGGCCGGTTCGCTCGCCGCCTTCTGGGGCCCGGCCGGCGCCTGGCTGGGCGTCGCCGCACTCGGCGCCCTCGTCGGCTACCTCGGCAACTCACTGGCCACCTGGACCGCCGAGAGATTCGTCCTGCGCCTGCGTGCCAAGGTCTTCCGGCACGTCCAGGACCTGCCCCCGCACTTCTTCCAGCGGCACCGCCAGGGCGACCTGGTGGAACGCCTCACCGGTGACGTCGAGGCCATCGAGCAGATGGTCGTGTCCGGTGTCGTCGGCACCGTCGCCGCCGCCTTCTCCGCCGTCTTCTACGCGGCCGCCGCCTGCTGGCTGCGCTGGGACCTGGCGCTGGCCACCTTCGTCCTCGCGCCCCTGTTCCTGTTCGCCGCCCGCCGCTTCTCCGGCCGGATCAGGGCCGCCTCCCAGGACGAGCGGGTCGCCGACGGCGCGATCACCTCCGTGGTGGAGGAGTCCCTCGGCAACGTCGTCCTCACCCAGGCGTACAACCGCCGCCGGGACGAGGAGAGGCGCCTCGACGCCGAGGCCCGCGCCTGGATGCGGGCGAGCGTGCGCGGGGCCCGGCTCAGCGAGATGTACGCGCAGTTCGTCGAGGTCGTGGAGACCGTGTGCGTGCTGTCCGTCATCGGCCTGGGCGTCTGGGAGATCTCCGCCGGCCGCATGACCCTTGGCCAACTCCTCGCCTTCGCGGCCTTCCTCGGTTACCTCTACCCGCCGATCCGCAACCTCGGCCAGCTCGGCCTCACCCTCACCGCGGCCATCGCGGGCGCGGAGCGCATCGGCGAGATCCTGGACGCCGAGCCCGCCGTCACCGACCCCGACCGGCCCGTCGGCCCCTGGCCGGTGCGCGGCTGGGTCAGCTTCCACAACGTCTCCTTCCGCTACCCGGAGTCCCGCCGCGCCTCCCTGCGCGACGTCGACTTCGCGGCGGGCCCCGGCGAACTGGTCCTGGTCACCGGCAAGAGCGGCGCCGGCAAGTCCACCCTCTCCAAGCTCCTCACCCGCTTCTACGACCCCTCGGCCGGCGTGATCTGCCTGGACGGCGTCCCGCTCGGCGACGTACCCCTGGAGTTCCTCCGCGAGAACGTCGCCCTGCTCCCGCAGCAGACGCTGATCCTCAACGGCACGGTCCGCGAGAACATCGGCTGCGGCCGACCCGGCGCGACGGACGACGAGATCGAGCAGGCCGCGCGGGACGCGGCGGCCCACGACTTCATCGTCGCGCTCCCCGAGGGCTACGACACCCACATCGCCCCCGGCACGGCCGCCCTCTCCGGCGGCCAGCTCCAGCGGATCGCCATCGCCCGCGCGATGCTCCGCGCGGCCCCGGTCCTCGTCCTCGACGAGCCGACGGCGGGCCTGGACGCGATCGCCGCCCGCCAGGTCGTCGCCCCCCTGCGCAGGCTCATGGCGGGCCGGACCACCATCATGATCACGCACGACCTCACCCTCGCCCCCGACGCCGACCGCGTCCTGGTCGTCGACCGCGGCCGCCTGGTGGAGGCCGGCACCCACGCCGAACTCCTCGCCCGCGACGGTGCCTACGCCGCCCTGGCCCATCCGCTCCCCGAGGCCATCACGGCGGAACCGGCACCGGCCCCCGACGAGACGATGATCCTCAGGTGGTAGCGGCCGTCCGCACCGCGGACTACGGCTGCCGGGCCGGGGAGCGGGGCGGGTGGGCGCTCCAGTACCACCGCAGTACGGCGCCCAGGGCGACGCCGCAGGCCGGCGGCACGCACCCGATCAGCAGGAGGGGGTGGTCCGCCCAGCCCGTCAGCACCAGCGCCAGGGAGACCACGGTCATCACCACGATCATCACGACGCCGCCGTACACCCCCCACGTCCACGCCTTGCGCCGCGCGGCCCCGTGCAGGATCCGCTCCTCGACGTCCGGGCGCCGCTCCCAGGTGAGGCTGCGGTGCGGGGCGGCGGCCAGGCACAGCTCCGTGACCTCGGCGTAGGGGTCGTCCAGCTGCCAGTCGTTGAGGTGCGGGAGCAGGAAGCGGCGGCCCTGGAAGTCGTACAGATAGGTGAGCCACCGGGGAGCCGCCTGCCCCGAACCGGGCGGGGCGGGCTCGACCCGGATGTCGTAGACCTCGGACCAGGACCAGGTACGGGTCCGCAGCGGTCCCTGCGCGGTGATCCCGGCGGAGGTGACCCGGGTGCGGGCCCGGTACTGCTCCAGCAGGATCCGCACCAGCGTCACGGCCATCAGCAGCCCGATGAGCGGCGGCGCCCACCGGAAATCGCTCTCGTCGCGGTCGGTCGCGAGGCGGCCGCTCTGGACGAGCGCGTTCACCAACACCACGCCCAGCAGCCCGAGATGCGGCCACGGCAGCTTCCGCCGCTTCCGGTACTCCCGTTCGACGCCGCCCTCGTCCACGTCCCGAGCCCCTCCCCAGGCGCACCGAACGGGTGCGCGACTGAGGAGAGGATAAGACCGCCCGCCGCCCCGGGCGCACGCACTGACGGTGGTGCGCCGTCCGTGCGTGCCGTCGTTCCGTGCTGTCGTTCCGTGCCGTCGGTCAGGGACGCCGGTGCTGCTGGCGGCAGTCGGAGAGCCGGAAGGAGGCGATACGGGTGTGCCAGTTGTAGGCGCCGTCGTACGGCTGGTACTGGTTGGTGTACCAGAACGTACAGTCGTCCGACGGGTCGATCGCCATGGAGGTGTAGTCGCCCCAGCGGTTGCTCCCGATCTGGGAGCCCAGTCCGGTCCCCACCAGGGTCTCGTGGAACGTCATCAGGTTTGACCGGTCACCGGCCAGACGTCCGGTGAGACGGATCGAGGGGCGGGTCTGGGCGGAGGACTGCGAGTATCCCAGCGCGATGTCGCCCGCCCTGTTCTGGGCGACGGAGCCCATCCAGCGGTAGGTCGGGTCCGGAGCGTAGGTGCTCTGCTGGCGGACGACCGGCCGGCCGCCCCGCAGCCGCAGCTCGTACCAGCGCACACCCACGGCGCCGCGGGCGTCGACCGCGTGGTTGAACACCAGCGACTCATGGTCGTCGAAGTTGCGGTAGGCGAGCCGGTACATGGGGAAGTAGGACAGCGAGTCCAGCTTCTGCCTGGTGTTGGCCTGCGGTACGCACCTGTCCCCGGCGTGGTCCGTGCGCTCGCAGGCGCGGGTGAAGGGCGCGACCCTCAGGTCCCGCGCACGGGTCACGGAGGTGGCGGCCTGGTTCCGCCAGTCGACATGGAACTGGAAGTACCGCAGGGTGTCGTCGGTCTCCCCGAGGGTGACCAGCAGGTTGGGTTCGCCCCGCCGGGGCCGGGTCGTGCCGTCGAGGTCGGAGCCGAGCAGGAAGTGGTCCGCCGGGAAGAAGTAGCACTGCTGACTGGCGTCGGCACCGCGCAGCATCCGGCTCCGGTCCCAGGCGCATGCCTCCTGCGGCAGGCCGGGAGGGCCGGAGTTGATGGTCACGTAGTAGGCGTCCGGCCACACCGCGACCTTCTCGTGGCCGGGGTCCTGCCGGTACCCGAACTCGTAACGGTGGTAGGAGCCCGTGGCGTCCGCGGTCGTGGAGACGCCCACGCACAGCCGTCGGTGGTCGGTGGAGAACTGGGTGATGATCCAGCGGCGGGCAAGGGTGTCCCAGCGGACGACGGGGTCCACGTTGAACGCGGTCTCGCACGGCCCGCCGAAGCCCTTCCACAGGGTGTTGGTCGGGATCTGGCCCAGCACCGTACCGCCGGTCTTGGAGTACACCGCGAGTACGAGGTTGGTGACCTCCACGATCTGGGTGGAGCCCACCGAGGCGTTCGGATCCGGAGGAACGGCGCCCCCGTTCGAGACGCCCTCGAAGCTGCGGAGCAGCGTGATCTGCGCCCGGCTGCCCTGGTTCGTCTGCACCACCGGATCCGAGGCGGTGTGCTCGGGCAGCGCCCGATGCGGCCGTCGGGGACCGGGAACGACGGACGGTGTGGGCCTGACGTGCCCGGCCGTCCGCGCCAGCGTGCGCAGGGGGAGCGAGGTGTCGTGGTGCAGCGCGGGACCCGAGTCGGGCGACCGGACGGGCTGTGTCCGCACCGGCCCGGCGAGAGCGGCTCCGGCGGCGGGCGTGGGGGACAACGCGGGGGAGACGGCCAGCGCGGCACTCAGCGCCGCGACGGCCGAGAGTGAGCGCAGGCCACCGAAGACGTGCACGGATCCTCCAGACGGTCGGCGAACCATCCGATCGGCTCGCCCGGTGACGGCACCGGCCAAGGGGATTCCGCGCCGCCCACGACGGCTGTCACGGCACACACATGCCCGGGGAACATCGTCATGTGTCGGAACCAGGCCACCCGTACCAGGGCGAGCGGCCCTCCGGTGCACGGACGCCCAGTTACCCACGCCGCCCGCCGGATACCACGGCTGCCGACGTCGTGTCCTGCCCGCATGACTCGTACGGCGCATTCCGAGGCGGTCGCCTTCGAACACCGGTCGCCTCCGTCGCCGGTGGCGGAGGCAACCGAGTCAGCCGCATCGCCGACTGGATCGCCGAACCGACCCGCCCCCGGCGGACACCAAGCCACTTCCGCGCCCTCTGCACCGCCCCCGGCTGACCTCCCGGCAGGATCGCCAACGGAGTCACGGCATCGGCCCTGGGCCGAAACGGCTGCTTGCCTTCGGCTTCGCGGGAGACGGGAGCCCGCTCGGCCCGCTCGGTGAGGTGTTGCCGGGGAAGGATTTCTCTGGGGTTCAGAGCCCGGCGACGACGCGTCGTAGTGTGCCCGGCGCGATGCGCAGCATGGCGGGCATGACCTTCGTCTGGCCGGGGAATGCCATGTTCCGCCCCCGCCGAAGAGCCTTCATCGTGACCGCCGCCACCTGTGCGGGAGTCAGTTTCTTCCCCGTGGCTTCGGCGTTCATGGGCGTGTCCGTAGACGGTGGGAGGACCTCGAGGACATGGGTGCCCTGCGGGGCGAGTTGACGGCGCAAGCCATCCGCAAAGCCGTGCAGGCCGGCCTTCACCGCGCCATGGGTAGGCGCGCGAGTGGGCGAGACCAGAGCGAACCCCGAGGTGATGAATACGATCGCGTCGGGCTCTGGCCATCGCTCGAGCACTTCACCCGTCAAGTGGATGGGGGCGGTGAGGTTCAACGCCACCTCGGCATCGAGAGTCGCATTGGGGTTCTTGCCGGCTGCATAGTCCCGTTCCTCGAACGTACCGGCGTTGTTGACCAACACGTCCAGACGCCCGAAGCGATCAGCGACTGCTTGCAACAACGCTGCCCGATCAGCTGCGTCCGTCACATCAGCCCGCACGGCCAGCGCCTGCGGGTGGGCCTGCGCGAATCGGTCGAGCGCAGCCTGCGAACGCCCGCAAACGACGACAGACGCCCCGAGCTCGACGAAGGATTGCGCGAGGCTCAAGCCGATGCCTGAGGTTCCGCCAGTGATGAGTACGGTCTGTGACATGATGTTGCCTCTCCGTATACCGTACCGATTGGTACGAAACACGTTAGCACATCCGTACCGATCGGTACCGAAGGAGTAGGATGAAGAAATGACCTCGACGACACCGGTCCCTCCTGGCAGGCCCCGCGCGTTCGACATCGATGAGGCACTCGATCGCGCAGTCCTGGTGTTCTGGTCAAAGGGTTTCGAGGGCGCCAGCCTTGACGACCTCACCGAAGCGATGGGTATCAGCCGCCCCAGCCTGTACCGGGCGTTCGGCAGCAAGGAAGACCTCTTCCACAAGGCGCTGGAGCGCTACACCGAGGGCTTGACCGCCTACTTCGCCCGAGCTCTGGCCGAGCCCACCAGCGGAGCAGTGGCTACTGCCGTGCTCCACGGGGCGGTCGAGGCGGCAACCATGCCGGGGTTGCCCGCGGGCTGTCTTGGCGTGCTGGGTGCGTTGGCCACCGGGGATGAGAGCCGCCCGGTCCGAGACGCACTCATCGCATGGCGCGAGGAGGGGGTAGCCCACTTGACGCGCCGGTTCCAACAGGCGGTGGACGCCGGTGACCTTCCGCCTTCCGCGGATCCGCATCTTCTCGCGCTCTACCTGAGAACAGTCGCCAATGGGATCGCCGTCCAGGCCGCGAGTGGTAGTTCCCGCCCTGAGCTGCTGCAAGTCGCGAACCTCGCGCTGGGCAGCTGGCCAAAGCTGTAGTCAGCCAGTCAGCCAGTCAGCCAGTCAGCCAGTCAGCCAGTCAGCCAGTCAGCCCGGGATCGACGCTGGGCGTGGCGCGCGGCGAACTACCGGTGATCAACTGTTCATCAAGCCGTGCGTGCCGGCGGCACCCGGCTCCCGTCCTTGTCGCGTCGGCGCCCCAGCCGGCCAGCAGTCGTAGTGCCTCCGCCGACGGGGAACCGGGTTCGGTGTAGTACGTCGCCTCCGTGCAGGCGGGTACGTCGGGGCCGGTGGCGTATCGCCTAGCTGGGGCACCGGTTACTGCGGCTCGGCGCACGAGGTGTTGTTCGACGTGATCGAAGCCGACCGCAAGCTGGACACCTGGCTGCGGTGGGTCCGGTTCGTCGCGGCCACGGAGGGGCGCCCCGGAGGGTCAGGCGCACTCGGCGTTCACGTAAGGCTCCACGCGGCCGACGCTCTCCTTGAGGACGAGGTCGAGCAGTCCGGGGAACCGCTGGTCCAGATCTTCCTTGCGCAGCGTGTTGAAACGGCGGGTGCCGACATCGTGCTGCCGGATGAGACCGGCCTCGCGCAGGACGCGGAAGTGGCGGGTGAGTACGGACGCGGTGACGTCCTGCGTGAAGCCGCTACAGGCCAGGCCGGGGGAGACGGAGAGGGTGACGACGATGGTGAGCCGGGTCTCGTCGGTCAGCGCGCTCATGATCTTGAAGAGGTCGAGGTCGTCCGTGTCGGGGTGGACGAGGGGGGAGGAGGTGCGGCTGGCCATGAGAAAAGAATAACCCCGGCCCTATGTTCGCGTCAGCGCGTACATGGGTTACGGTGAAGGCACGGATTGACCCTTCATCCGTCATCCACCGGGTTGCCCATCACCGGTACCACGGCATGCCGCGAACGCCTTTGTCGGCGCGGCCTGCATCAAGAACGGAGCACACCCCATGACCACAACACAGGCGACCGAGCCGAGGACGCACCGGAGCGAAACTGCCGCGGAGGTGGTCGGCCGCCTTCGTGCGACGTTCAACACCGGCGTCACCCGCGGACTGGACTGGCGCGTCAGCCAACTGCGGCGGCTGCGGGCACTGCTGGTCGAGAACGAGCAGGAGCTGATCGAAGCCCTCTGGGCTGACCTGAGGAAGAATGCCGCCGAGGCGAAGACGCAGGAGATCGACTTCACCGTCGCCGACATCGACGAGACGCTGGCGAATCTGGAGAGCTGGCTTCAGCCTCGCCCGGTGGAGGTTCCTGCCCATTTCGGTCCCACGACCACGGCCTACACCACGTACGACCCGCTCGGGGTCGTCCTGGTGATCGCTCCGTGGAATTTCCCGCTGCACCTTCTCATCGACCCCATCATCGGCGCGCTGGCCGCCGGGAACACCGTGGTGGCCAAGCCGAGCGAGATCTCGGTGCACACCTCGGCGGTCGCTTCACGCCTGCTGCGTGAGTACTTCGACGCCGACGTGCTCACCGTCGTCGAAGGGGGTGCCGAGGAGACCACGGCCCTCCTGGCGCAGCGTTTCGACCACATCTTCTACACCGGCAACGGCACCGTCGGCCGGATCGTCATGGCCGCAGCCGCCAAGAACCTCACCCCCGTCACGCTCGAACTCGGAGGCAAGTCACCGGTCTTCGTGGCGCCCGACGCCGACGTGGACGAGACCGCCAAGCGGCTGGTCGGCGCCAAGTTCGGCAACGCGGGGCAGCAGTGCATAGCCCCGGACTACGTTCTGGCCGATCCTGCCACCGCTGCCGCACTGGTTCCCGCCCTGCGTGCGGCGGTCGAAGCTCAGTTCGGCACCAGCCCGCAGACCTCGGCCGGCTTCGGCCGGATCATCAACGAGCGGCACTTCGACCGGCTCACCGCTCTGCTGGACTCCGGCCGGGCGGCGGTGGGAGGCCAGCACGACCGTGACGACCTGTTCATCGCACCGACGGTGCTCACCGATGTCGACCCCGCATCGCCCATCATGCAGGAGGAGATCTTCGGTCCGATCCTCGCCGTCGTCGAAGTCGAAGACCTCGATGCCGCCATCGCCTTCATCAACGAACGCGACAAGCCCCTCGCGCTCTACGCCTTCACCGAGTCCGAGGCCACCAAGGCGCGCCTGGTGAACGAGACGTCCTCCGGCGGCGTCGCCTGGGGCCAGCCGGTGATGCAACTGCTCATGACCGGCCTGCCTTTCGGAGGCGTCGGCGAAAGCGGCATGGGCCGCTACCACGGCCGGTACTCCCTCGAGACGTTCAGCCACCTCAAGGCTGTCGCGGACGTCCCGCTCAACTAGGCCCGCGCTTTCGTGAAGCAGGCTGTCCGATGGGCGATCGGCCGGCGGACGTGCCTCAGGCCGGTCAGAATGAGGATCGCTGAGATCGCTGTTCCCACCCCCGCCGCAATCGCGTTCCAGGTGAAGCCGTGTACCGGTCCTCTTCACGGGGGCGCGTCGAGGGAGTCGGTCGCGACGCGGCCCGCAGACGTCGATCCGTACCGACTCCGGCGGCGGCACCCACGACTTCGTGAGCCGGCCGGCTGCTGATCGTGCGCAAGGAGCGAACGCCCGTACTCCGGCGGGCAGTTGCGCTTGACCGGCGTCGACACCGACACCGACACCGACGCTGACGCCGACGGCATGCGGCTCTCACCGCGTTCGCCGCCAACACCACCCACACCCCGATCGCGGTCCTGGAACCGCGTCACCGCCAGCGGGCCCGCGCCTGCCCGAGGACCGCATCCGCGCCTCCGCCGGGACAGCGTGGACCCCCTGTGTCGCAGACATTCATCCCCTTTCCCTCCGTATCGCAGAAAGAAAACCCATGCCTGTCAACATTTCAGAAGTCTCGCCCGTTTCATCACTTTCCTCCCCCGTCTCTCTCGGGAAGATCGAGCTCGCCAACCGCATCGTCATGGCACCGCTGACCCGGGTCCGCGCCGGTTCCTCCGGCATCCCCGGGGACCTGATGGTCGAGTACTACCGGCAGCGGGCGAGCGTCGGGCTGATCATCACCGAGGGCACCTACCCCGACCACGCGTCGCAGGGTTATGTCGGTGAGCCGGGCATCGCCACCGACGAGCAGGCGGCCGGCTGGCAGCGGGTGTTCGAGGCGGTGCACGCCGAGGGCGGCCGCATCGTCCTGCAGATCATGCACGCCGGCCGCCAAACCCACCCCGACATCAACGGCGGCCGCCGCATCCTCGCCCCCAGCGCGATCGCCAGGACCGGCGAGACGTTCACCGAGAAGGGCGAGCAGCCCTACCCCGTACCGGAAGCGATGACCACCGCAGAGATCCGTGCAGCCCTGGAGGACTTCGTCACCGCCGCCCGCCGGGCCATCGAGGCGGGAGCGGACGGCGTGGAAATCCACGGCGCCAACGGCTACCTGCTCCACCAGTTCCTCTCCCCGGCGGCCAACCAGCGCACCGATGGATACGGCGGCTCGCCGCACAACCGCGCCCGCTTCGTCGTCGAGGTCGTCACGGCGGTCGCCCAGGCCGTCGGTGCCGAGCGGGTCGGGCTGCGGATCTCGCCGGAGGTCGCCTTCGGGGACGTCTTCGAGACCGACCGGGACGACGTCCTGGCCACCTACGGCACCCTGCTCGACCAACTGCGCCCGCTGGGCCTGGCCTACCTCTCCGTACTGCACACCGAGCCGGGCGGCGAGCTGGTACAGGAGCTGCGGCGGCGCTTCGACGGCAAGCTGATCGTCAACAACGGCCCCCTCGGCGGGGGGCAGACCACCCGCGAGCAGGCGCTCCAGCAGATCGAGGCCGGCCACGCCGACGCCGTGGCCGTGGGCCGGGCCCTCATCGCCAACCCCGACCTGGTCGAGCGCTGGCAGGGCGGCCACCCGGAGAACGAGCCGCGGCCGGAACTGTTCTACGGGCCGGACGCCGAGGGCTACACCGACTACCCCTTCCTCGAAGCGGCTTGAGGCCCACACTCACGCCTGTCCATGCGGCAGCCCCACCCACCCATGGACAGGCGCCCGACCGGCGACACCGTGCCCGCCCTTGGAGCCCGCGCTCACACCGGCGATCACCGGCTCGAGGACCGTCGGGTCCATCAGGGCGTTGACAGTCCGCAGGTTCCTGGTCAGCAGCCTGCGTTCGGCGACCTCGTCGAGCACGGCTGCGACGACCTCGTTGTCCACGAATGGGCTCACCTGGTTCACGCCGTGCTCGGCGAACAGCGGTGCGCAGTCGCGTATGGCGGCGCCGTTGTAGCGCAGCGCGGCCCAGTCCTCCCATTCGCCGGCGTTTGATCCGAGGGGCCGCCATAGGTGCTTTTTCGATGACGGGTACGGCTGGCTCAAATACACCTTCGTCCGCCGGACCGAAGATCCGCAGATCGTGGTGGAAGAGATCTTCTGGCAGGAAGGCGAACCTCTTACGGGCCATCCGGCGGAGCCGTAGGCGCTCCCGGCAGTCGTACCGTCGCCACCGTGCCGCCGCCGTTGGCGCGGGCCAGAGTCACATCGCCGCCCGCCTGTTGCACCGTGCGGGCCACGATGGAGAGGCCGAGGCCCGAGCCGGGCAGGGCCCGTGCGCTGGGTGAGCGCCAGAAGCGGTCGAAGACGTGGGGGAGTTCGTCCTCCGCGATGCCGGGGCCGTGGTCGCGGACCGTGAGGACGCCGCGTTCCAGGACGACGTCGATCGTGCCGCCCTCGGGGCTGAACTTCACCGCGTTGTCGAGGATGTTGACGATCGCCCGCTCCAGGGCGGAGGGCTCCGCGCGTACGAACCACGGCTGGACGTCGGCCGTGATCGTCAGCTCCGGGCCGCGCAGGCGGGCGCGGCGCAGCGCCGCCTCGACCGTGTCCTGAAGCGCCACCGTCTGTAGGCGCTCACCGCGCTGGCCCTCCGAGCGGGACAGCTCCTGGAGGTCGCCGATCAGCGACGCCAGCTCCGTCATCTGCGCCTTCACCGAGGCGAGCAGTGCCTTGCGGTCCGCCGGGGGGATGGGCCTGCCGGTCTCCTCGCTGCGCGTGAGGAGTTCGATGTTCGTGCGGAGCGAGGTGAGAGGGGTGCGGAGTTCGTGACCGGCGTCCGCGATGAGCTGTTGCTGGAGCTCCCGGGAGCTCGCCAGAGAGCTGGTCATGCTGTTGAAGGAGCGGGACAGTCGCGCGATCTCGTCGTCCGACTCCTCCTCCACCGGGATACGGACGCTCAGGTCCTCGGTGCGGGCGACGTGTTCGACGGCCTCGGTGAGCTTGTCGACGGGGCGGAGACCGGCACGGGCGACGGCCAGGCCTGCGGCTCCTGCGCCGAGGACTCCGATGCCGGAGACGAGGAGGAGCAGCAGGGCGAGGTCGTTGAGGGTGTTCTGAGTGCTCTTCAGAGGGACGGCGGTGATCAGCCCGACGTGGGAGCCGCCTTCGGTGGCGAACACCTGCGTCATCACGCGCAGCGGGTTGCCGTCCACGTCGCTGCCGTTGCTGAAGTAGAGGGTGTCGGTGTTTCCGCCCTTGATGAGGTCTTTGTCGGCCTGACTGACCTTGATCACGCCCGTGGCGTCGTGGGTGAGGCAGAACGTGCCGTCGGTCCTGACCACCTGGCCGTAGCCGACCCGCAGGCCGTTGGTGTCCTGGACCGTGCTGGTGCAGTTGATGAGGGCGTTCTGGGCGACGACATTCGCCGGTCCCCGCACTTTCTGCAGGTCGCTCTCGAGCTGGTCGTACAGCTTCCCCTGCACGATGAACCAGCAGGTCACCGAAACCGCCGCCACCGCGAACGCCACCGCCGCCGCGACCAGCATCGACAGGCGGGCGCGGATCGGGAGGGTGCGGAAGCGGCGGACGAGTTTGTTCACTCCGCGCCGCCCTGGCGCAGGACGTACCCGACGCCGCGCACGGTGTGGACGAGGCGGGGCTCGCCGCCGGCCTCGGTCTTGCGGCGGAGGTACATGACGTACACGTCGAGGGAGTTCGAGGAGGGCTCGAAGTCGAAGCCCCAGACGGCCTTGAGGATCTGCTCGCGGGTGAGGACCTGGCGCGGGTGCGCCATGAACATTTCGAGGAGGGTGAACTCGGTGCGGGTCAGCTCGACCTGGCGGCCGGCCCGGGTGACCTCGCGGGTCGCGAGGTCCATGCGCAGGTCGGCGAAGGTGAGGGCCTCGTCCTCCTGGGCGCCGTCGGCCAGGGAGGCCGCGTAGGAGCTGCGGCGCAGCAGGGCTCGGATGCGGGCGAAGAGTTCGTCCAGCTCGAAGGGCTTGACCAGGTAGTCGTCCGCCCCGGCGTCGAGGCCGGTGACGCGGTCGCCGACCGTGTCGCGGGCCGTCAGCATCAGGATGGGCGTCGTGTCGCCCGCTCCGCGGATGCGGCGGGCCGCGGTCATGCCGTCCATGCGGGGCATCTGGATGTCGAGAACGATCAGATCCGGCTTGTAGGCCGTCGCCTTCTCCAGCGCGTCCGCGCCGTCGACCGCGACCTCGGTCTCGTACCCCTCGAAGGCGAGGCTGCGCTGGAGGGCTTCGCGTACGGCCGGCTCGTCGTCGACGATCAGGATGCGCTGGGGTTCACGGTCGCCATCGGCGGGGCTCATCGCTCGGGTTTCCTCGGGGTGCGGTGGGTCTGGGTCGGGACGCCTCTCAGCCTCGCATGTTTCCGGGCTGTCGGGTATGCGCGCTGGTGGGGTGGTACGCCCCTAGCCGCGGACCAGGGTCATGCGGCTCAGCGGCACCTTGCGCTGGTGCGGCCGGGCCGCGGAGGTGCGCAGGCCCATCAGCTCCGGGGCGGGCACGACCTCCGGGGCGCGCCGGGCCGGGGCCGGCGCCACCATGGTCTCCGGGGAGCGCGGTGCCGGAGTCGGGGTCGGTATCACCACGGCCTCCGGGGAGCGCGGTGCCGGGGTCGGCGCCACCACGGCCTCCGTCGGTGCGTGGAGTTCGTACGCCACGGCAAGGGCCAGGCTGAACCCGGCCGGGCTGTCGGCGGCCGTCGTGTGCGAAACCTGCTTGATCATGACGTACTCCCTTGCTCAGGTGCTGCTCTGGTGCCGGGTGGTTCAGCTGGTGGAGCCCGCCCGCAGCTTGGCCAGGTCGGACTTGACGGTGTTGATCGGGATGGCGAAGCCGAGGCCGACGCTGCCCGTGTCCGAGGAGGACGACGAGGAGTCCGAACTGGCCGAGTACATCGCCGAGTTGATGCCGACGATGTCGCCGCTGGCGTCGATCAGCGCGCCGCCGGAGTTGCCGGGGTTCAGGGACGCGTCGGTCTGTATCGCCTTGTAGGTCGTGGTGGACGAGCCGGTGTCGCCGTTGAACTGCTGGCCGCCGAAGGAGAACGGCCACTGGCTGTTGCCGCCGCCCTGCTGCTCCTGCTGGCCCTCGTCGGTGGAGACGGTCACGTCCCGGTTGAGCGCGGAGACGATGCCGCTGGTGACGGTGCCGGTCAGGCCCTCGGGGGAGCCGATCGCGACGACCGTGTCGCCGACCTGGACCCCGTCGGAGTTGCCGAGGGTGGCCTTCTGGAGACCGGAGGCGCCCTGGAGCTTGAGGAGGGCGAGGTCCTTGGAGCTGTCGGTGCCGACGACCTGGGCGGTGTACGACTTGCCGTCGCTGGTGGTGACCTTGATGGACTGGGCGCCGGAGATCACGTGGTTGTTGGTGATGACCTCGCCGTTGCTGGTGATGATCACGCCGGAGCCGGTGGAGGTGCCGTTGCTGAGGGTCGCGTTGATCTCGACGACGCTCGGGCTGACGGCGGCGGCGATCGAGGCGACGTCGCCCTTCTTGCTGGAGGGCACCACGCTGGTGGTGGTGCTGCTGGAGACGACCTCGTTCTTGCCGGTCAGCTCCTGGAAGGCGTACGCGGTGCCGCCGCCGACGGCCGCCGCGACGATCGCGACCGCGGCGAGCAGGGCCATCGGGCCCCGGTTGCGCCTCTTCTTGCCGTGGGCCGAGTGCTCCGGGTGCTCCGGGTGCTCCGCGTCGGCGCCGACGGTGGGGAGCACGGCCGTGCCGCCGCCGTAGCCGCCCTGTCCGCCGTCGGCCGCCGCCGGCTCCGCGGTCACCGGCTGCTGCGCCGGCTGGTGGGCGGGCTGGTGGGCGGGCGGGGGCGGCCACTCCGGGTTCACGGGGGAGGGCGAGGAGGCGTGCTGCTGCTGGGGGTACGCGCCCTGGTAGGCGTCACCCTGGGGACCCTGCGGGTTCTCGTACTCGCCGCTGCGGCGGAAGCTCTCGGTCATGACAAACAGCTTGTCCCGCGACCATGAGAGCTCCCTGAGTGCCCGCTGAGAACGCCGCGAGAAGCGTGTTTGCCCGATATAAGGAAGCTTCTCGCAGGTCGGCCGAGGTTCTCAGACGCCGTTCATGAAGGCTTTGCTGTGAGTCCGCGAGTTCTGCGGGTGCGGGCCGGTGGGGGCTGGTCGCGCCCACGCGGCGGAGCCGCACATCGATACAGCCCCGCGCCCCTGAAAGAAGGGCACTGCGGTGAGCGCCCTTTTAGGGGCGCGGGGAACTGCGCGAGCGACCACGACGCACCCGCGGCCGCAGACCTACCCGCACCCGCAGGAACCCCGCACGACCAGCGTCGACGGAAACGTCTTCAGACGCTCCCTCCGCGATCCCGCCACCCGCAGCCCGTCGTCGAGCACCAGGTCCACCGCCGCGCGGGCCATCGCGGGCCGGTCGGAGGCGATCGTCGTCAGCGGGGGATCCGCGAGCGCCGCCTCCTTGATGTCGTCGAAGCCCGCCACCGCCAGCTCCCCCGGCACGTCGATGCGCAGCTCCCGGGCCGCCCGCAGCACGCCGAGTGCCTGGTCGTCGGTGGAGCAGAAGATTGCCGGGGGGCGGCGCGGGCCGGCGAGGATGTCAAGGGCGATCCGGTACGCGTCGTACCTGTTGTACGGCGCCTCGAACAGCCGGCCCTCCGTGGGCAGGTCCGCCTCGGCCATGGCCCGCCGCCAGCCCTCGACGTGGTCGGAGACCGGGTCGCCGACGGCCGGGGTGTCCGCCGTACCGCCCATACAGGCCACGTACGGGTAGCCGTGTTCCAGCAGGTGGCGGACGGCGAGCTCGGCGCCGCCGAGGTCGTCCGTCACCACCGCCACGTCGTCGATGGCCTCCGGCCGCTCGTGCAGCAGCACGACCCGGGCGTCCCAGGCGTCGATCTCGGCGGCGGCCAGGTCGTTGAGGGCGTGGGAGACGAGGATCAGGCCCGAGACACGCATCCCGAGGAACGCGCGCAGGTAGTGGACCTCGCGCTCGGCGACGTAGTCGGTGTTGCCGACCAGCACCATCTTTCCGCGCTCGGACGCGGCCTGCTCGACCGCGTGCGCCATCTCGCCGAAGAACGGCTGGCGGGCGTCCGGGATGATCAGGCCTATGAGGTCGGTGCGCCGGGACGCCATCGCCTGGGCGACCCGGTCGGGGCGGTACCCCAGCTCCTTGATCGCGGCGAGGACACGCTCGCGCGTTGCCGGGGCGACCGGCCGGGGTCCGTTGTTGATGACATAACTGACGACGGCGGTGGAGGTCCCCGCCAGCCGCGCCACATCATCCCGAGTCACCTTGGCCACGCGCGGAGTCTACGCGGATGGACCCGTTCTGGGCAGGGCGAACCGAAGCTTCGCTTGCGTAAGCAATGCCCCGGCCGGGCGACGGCCACGCCCCGCCCGGCCGGCGACTACGCCTCCGTCGGCACCTCGACCGCGTCCAGGGCGGCCGATGCGTCCGCATCCTCCGGCTTTGGCTGGTCCGCGTGCGCCTTGGCCGCGTCAGCGGCCCGGTCGCCCTTCTCAGGCGTAACGAATCGATAACCGACGTTCCGGACGGTCCCGATCAAGGACTCGTGCTCCACGCCGAGCTTGGCGCGCAGCCGCCGTACGTGTACGTCGACGGTCCGGGTGCCGCCGAAGTAGTCGTACCCCCAGACCTCTTGCAGCAGCTGTGCACGAGTGAACACCCGGCCGGGGTGCTGGGCGAGGTACTTCAGCAGCTCGAACTCCTTGAAGGTGAGGTCGAGGACCCGTCCCTTCAGCTTCGCGCTGTACGTCGCCTCGTCGACCGACAGGTCGCCGTTGCGGATCTCCATGGGGGAGTCGTCGTTGACGATCTGCTGCCGGCCCATGGCCAGCCGCAGTCGCGCCTCGACCTCGGCGGGACCCGCGGTGTCGAGGAGCACGTCGTCGATGCCCCAGTCGGCGGTGACGGCGGCGAGCCCGCCCTCCGTCACGACCAGGATCAGCGGGCAGCCGGGGCCGGTCGAGCGGAGCAGCTGGCAGAGGCTGCGGACCTGCGGGAGGTCGCGGCGGCCGTCGATCAGGATGACGTCGGCGCCCGGGGTGTCGACGAGTGCGGGCCCCTCGGCCGGTGCGACCCGCACGTTGTGCAGGAGCAGGCCGAGAGCAGGCAGCACCTCCGTCGACGGCTGGAGGGCGTTGGTCAGGAGCAGCAGAGAACTCATATGTCTGGTTCCTCCTCGGTCCCTGCGAGGACTGTGTGCAATGACACTGCGCTGCGCTCCCGAAGTTCCATACATCGGCGGTCACCTGGAGTTACCCGCTTCGTATACAGCCCTTCCGAAAGCACAAAAGGACCCGGTGGCGGCGCTGCCCGAGTCCTCTGCCAGCAGAATAGCCCACATGAGCATCGGTCCGGCAGGTCATGTGGCACGTTCCACCGTTCGTCCGACATGTGAGACGAGCAGAAACGCCTCTATGCGGACGTTTCTGCGCACGGACGACGGGGTTTCCATCGATTCCGTATACGATCCCGCCTCCGCCGTATACGACAGCTCCCGGCCACCTTCCCGTGATCTGGTGTTCGTCATCGCCCACGGTTTCACGGGCGACGTGGATCGGCCACACGTACGGCGGGTGGTGGCCGCCCTGACGGATCACGCGCCGGTGGTCAGCTTCTCCTTCCGCGGCCACGGCCGGTCCGGCGGCCGCACCACCGTCGGCGACCGCGAGGTCCTCGACCTGGCGGCGGCGGTGGCGTGGGCCCGGGACCTCGGCCACGCGCGCGTCGTCACCGTCGGCTTCTCGATGGGCGGCTCGGTGGTCCTGCGGCACGCGGCGCTGCACGCCGGTGCGGACGCGGTGGTCTCCGTGTCGTCCCCCGCCCGCTGGTACTACCGGGGCACCGCCCCCATGCGCCGCGTCCACTGGCTGGTCACCAGACCGGAGGGCCGGCTGGTCGGCCGTTACGGCTTCCGCACCCGTATCCACCACCGCGGCTGGGACCCGGTACCGCTCTCCCCGGTGGAGGCGGTGCCGAGGATCGCCCCGACCCCGCTGCTGATCGTGCACGGCGACAGCGACGGTTACTTCCCGGTGGACCACCCCCGGATGCTGGCCGACGCCGCGGGCGGCGCCGCCGAGCTCTGGCTGGAGCCGGGCATGGGCCACGCCGAACACGCGGCGAGCGAGCGGCTGCTGGGCAGGATCGGCGACTGGGCGGCCGCCCGGGCGGGCTAGCCTGACCCTGTACACAGGTACACAGCCGACTGATCGTTCTCATCGATTCTCTTGAGGAACCGGATGCCCAAGGTCACGGTGCGCTACTGGGCCGCCGCGAAGGCCGCGGCCGGCATCGCCGAGGAGCCGTACGACGCGGACACCCTCGCCGAGGCGCTGGCCGCGGTGCGCGCGCGACACCCCGGGGAACTGACACGCGTCCTGCGGCGATCCTCCTTCCTCGTCGACGGTGACCCCGTGGGCACGCGCGGACATGAGACGGTACGGCTGGCCGAGGGCGGCACGGTCGAGGTGCTCCCGCCGTTCGCAGGAGGGTGAGCGAGAGCGATGAGCAACCAGCCGTACGAGGGCTACGACCCGTACCAGCAGCAGCCCCCGGCCCAGCCGCAGTGGGGGTACGACGAGCAGCAGTACGCCACCCAGCAGTGGCAGGGGCAGACCTGGGAGACGCAGATGCACGCCCCGGTGCAGGAGGCTGCCGCTCCGCCTGCGGCGGCCTCCGAGACGGCGTACATGCCACCGCAGTCGTACGAGCGGCCGTACGCCACCGGGCAGCAGGCGTACCCCGCGCCCGCGGCCGCCTCCGCCCCTGCCCCCGCCCCCGCCCAGTCGGAATCGGCGGGCTACGGTCCCGCGACCCTCTCCGGCAACGCCCGGATCACCGACGCCCAGCGGGCCCGTCTGGAGGGCCGCTCGCCGATCATCGAGCCGGGCATGCAGCCGGCGCTGCTCACGGCGCTGCTGGGGCTGCTGCTCGCGGCGACGGCGCCGATCGCCTCGTACGCCCTCGTCGTCCCGCTGGTGATCCTCCAGGCCGTGACGGCGGCGGGCTGGTTCCGCCTGAACGGCATGTGGCCGGCCCGGCAGGGCATCGCGCTCGCCTTCCTGGGCGGGATCACGGCGGACGTGGCGGTCCTGGTGGCGGGCCGGGACCAGGCCCCGGCGGCGATCCTCGGCCCGCTGGGCGTGTGGGTCCTGCTCACTCTCGTCCTGCAGCTCCGCTCGCACGCGGACCCCGACACCCGTATGTACGGCCTGATGGCCACGGTCGCCTCCTCCGCGCTGGCGATCATCGCGACCGGCTACCTGGGCGCGGACCCCGACACGGTGTCGGTCGGCGCGGCCGCGGTCGCGGTGGCGGTCCTCGCGCGGGCGCTGCCGCTGCCGACGGCGGCGTCGGTGACCGTCTCCCTGCTCGCGGCGACCGGGGCGGGCATCGCGGTGGGCGGCATGACGGGCCTGGGCACGAAGGGCGCGCTGGTCGGAGCGGCGGCCGGGGTCTGCGCCCTCGTCGGCCACCGCGCGGCGAGCTACGACTACCCGTCGAGGTTCGTCCACTTCACGGCAGGCGTGGCGTTGCCGCTGACGGCGGCGGCACCGGTGATCTGGATCCTGCACTGACGTCGCCGCGAGGCCGAAAAGCTCTGCCCACCCACCCACCCGACTCGGTAGGCAGAAAAGGCGAGGCCGAAGCAGGACGACCCCGCAGCACCCTGTTTTCAGGGACGCGGTACTGCACCGATACCCGGCCCCGCCACGTGGGCGCGACCAGCCCCCCACCGGCCCGCGCCTGAACCCGAAACGGACCGGTTCCCCCCACCGGCCCGCGCCTGAACCCGAAACGGACCGGTTTCCCTCACCGGCCCGCGCCTGAACCCGAAACGGACCGGTTCCCCTCACCGGCCCGTGCCCGTGCCCGAAACGGACCGGTTTCCCTCACCGGCCCGTGCCCGTGCCCGAAACGGACCGGTTTCCCTCACCGGCCCGTGCCCGTGCCCGAAACGGACCGGTTGCCCCCGGCCGATCCCGCCGCATGGGTGCCGTCGCCAACCCCCATCGGCCCGCGCCCGAACACCGACCGGGCAGCCCGATGCGGGGGCCTGGGGGCGGGCGTCCCCGGCACCGCGGCCGCCCCCACTGTCACAGCTGCTCCACAATCCCCCGTCGGCCCGCTCCCGCAGGGTTAGCGTGGCGGGATCGAATGACCAGCCGACCCCGGGGGAAACCGACCCACATGCGTGCCCTGCGAATACTCCTGATCACCGTCGTCGTCCTCGGCGTCCTCTTCGTGATCGTCGACCGGGTGGCCGTGCACTTCGCCCAGGGCGAGGCCGCCGACAAGCTGAAGACGACGGAGAACCTCGCGAGCACCCCCGACGTCTCCATCAAGGGCTTCCCGTTCCTCACCCAGGTCGCGAGCGGCACCCTCGACGACGTGCACGTCGGCATCAAGGGGTACGACGCAGCCACCGGCACCGCCGGCAGGACCATCCGCATCGAGGACCTGAACGCCGACATGAAGGACGTCACCTTCACCGGTGACTACAGCTCCGCCACCGCGAAGACCGCCACCGGCACCGCGCTGGTCTCCTACGACGAGCTGCTGAAGAACGCCAGGTCGGCGCCCACCGACCTGGGCCTCGGCTTCACCGGCCAGGTCGTCGGTCTCGCCGACGGCGGCGACGGCAGGATCAAGGTCACCCTCGACATCAGCGTCCCCGGCGGCGCCCACCAGAAGGTGCCCGTCCTCAGCACGGTCACCGTCAAGGACAACACCGTGCAGGTGCACGCCGACAACCTCCCCAAGCTCGCCGGTGTCAGCCTCGTGGAGGACCGTTTCCGCCGGGCCTCCGACTTCCAGCAGGCGATCGACCAGCTGCCCGGCGGCGTCAAGCTGGACAAGGTGGAGGCCGTGCAGAACGGTGTGGAGATCGCGGTGCAGGGTTCGAACGTCAGGCTGGCCGGGTAGAAGGCGGCACGGCGGGCACCGGCGCCGTTCCAGCACGCGAGACGGCCGCGTCCGTACAGTAGATGTGATGACCGATACAGGCGCCCGCCCGCCCCGGAATCACGCCGCGGGCCTCCCTCTCGTCCCGCAATCCGGACGATCGCGTCTCACCATACGACATGCCGGTGACATGCCCGCTCATCCGTCCCTACGATCGAGCCCATGAAGCGTCAGGCGGATCTCACGAAGCGGCGGGCAGTCGACCTGTGCCGCGTCGCCGCCATGCTCTGTCGCCCCTTCTGACGGTGGAGGCCACTGCCTCCGCATCCCCCCTGCCCTCCTTCGCCGAGGGCATCCGTGCGCCCCGACGCGCACCCACCCGCATTCGCACGCCCCGCCGCAACTGCCCCGGAGGAGAAAGAGCATGAGCCGCAGCGACGTCCTGGTCGACGCCGACTGGGTCCAGGACAACCTGGACAACCCCGAGATCGCGATCGTGGAGGTGGACGAGGACACGTCCGCCTACGAGAAGAACCACATCCGAGGCGCGATCCGCATCGACTGGACCAAGGACCTGCAGGACCCGGTCCGCCGCGACTTCATCGACCAGGAGGGCTTCGAGAAGCTCCTGTCGGCGAAGGGCATCGCCAACGACACGCTGGTGATCCTCTACGGCGGCAACAACAACTGGTTCGCGTCCTACGCCTACTGGTACTTCAAGCTCTACGGCCACGAGAACGTCAAGCTCCTCGACGGCGGCCGCAAGAAGTGGGAGCTGGACGCCCGCGAGCTGGTCGAGGAGGTCCCGGAGCGCACCGAGACCACCTACAAGGCCAAGCCGCAGAACACCGCGATCCGTGCCTTCCGCGACGACGTCGTGGCGGCCATCGGCTCGCAGAACCTCGTCGACGTCCGTTCGCCCGACGAGTTCAGTGGCAAGCTGCTCGCGCCGGCCCACCTGCCGCAGGAGCAGTCGCAGCGTCCGGGTCACGTCCCGTCCGCCCGCAACATCCCGTGGTCGAAGAACGCCAACGACGACGGCACCTTCAAGTCGGACGACGAGCTCAAGGAGCTCTACGCCGCGGAGCAGGTCGACCTCGCCAAGGACACCATCGCGTACTGCCGCATCGGCGAGCGCTCGGCCCTGACCTGGTTCGTCCTGCACGAGCTGCTCGGTGTCGAGAACGTCAAGAACTACGACGGCTCCTGGACCGAGTACGGCAGCCTCGTCGGCGTCCCGATCGAGCTCGGCGCCAACAAGTAAGACCCGGCAGGACCCGGCAACACCCTCAGACCGACCTTTCAGGACCCATCCTCAGGAGTACGACATGTGTGGAGCGAAGGCCGGCGGCCCGGACCCCTCGACGATCAAGCCCGGTGAGACCACGATCCAGGGTCAGGTGACCAAGGACGGCGAGCCCGTGGTCGGCTACGTCCGCCTGCTCGACTCGACCGGCGAGTTCACCGCGGAGGTCCCCACCTCCGCCACCGGACAGTTCCGCTTCTACGCGGCGGAGGGCACCTGGACCGTCCGCGCCCTCGTCCCCGGCGCCACCGCCGACCGCACGGTCGTCGCCCAGCAGGGCGGCCTGGCCGAGGTCGCGATCGCGGTCTGAGCAGAGCACCGACACGACGGCCGAGGGCCGCGCCTCCGGATCATCCCCGGAGGGCGCGGCCCTCGGCCGTTCCCTTCCTGACGTGTCCCTCGCACTGCTTGGCGGGCTTCGCTCGGGGCGCCGCGTCGGACTCCCCGCCCGCCGGGCCTGCCAGGGGAGCGAGGCAGTGTTCTCCGCCGTGGCGCCGGACCGGGCGTGCCGACCTACCCTGGATTCATGCTGGCCCGTCGCCGCCGCGTCTACTTCGTCATGATGGGGATCTGCATCGGTCTCTTCGTCCTGGCGTGGGGGGTGGTGCGCATCTGGTCGGTCCCCGCCGCCGTGGGGATGTGCCTGGTGGCCATGGTCATCCCGCCCGTCGCCGCGATGGTCGCCAACCGCCGGGGGCCCGACGACCGCTGGTGGGACGACCCCTCCGGCGATCCGCAGTCCGACGAGTGGTGGGACGAGCTGGACGGGAAGAAGCGGCCGAGGTCCTGAGCGGGTGGGGTTCGGCAGCGCCCTGAGGGGGCGCGGGGCCGTATCCGATACGCGGCTCCGCCGCGCGGGCGCGGCCGGCCACGACGGCGCCGCAGTCGACAGACTTCATGTCCCCCGGACTTCATGTCGCCGCACCTCCGGCGGAGCGCTCAGTCCGCCCGCGCGCTCGCCGTGTTCGCGGCGCCGATGCGCTGGGTGAGGAAGAGGGCCGCGCGGTCCAGCGCCTCGTCGGCCTCGTCGAGGACGCCGGCGTACGCCTGGAACACGTGCGGCACGTCGGCGGTGACGTCGAGGACGACGTCCACTCCGGCGGCTCGCGCCCGTTCGGCCATGCGGGTGGAGTCGTCGAGGAGGACTTCGTTGGTGCCTGCCTGGAGCAGCAGGGGCGGCAGGCCGGTCGGGTCGGCGAAGACGGCCGGGCTGAGCAGCGGGTGGCGAGGATCCTGCCCCGCCAGGTACATGGCCCCGGTGTGTTCCAGGGCCTCCCGTGTGAGGAACGGGTCGGCACCGGCCTTGGTCTCCATGCTCTCGCCGGTCCGGGTGGCGTCGAGTCCGGGCGAGAACGCCACGATCGCCGCCGGCATCGGGAGGCCCGCGTCACGGGCGGCGAGGCAGGTGGTGAGGGACAGGCCACCTCCGGCGGAGTCCCCGGCGAACGCCACACCCGACGGGTCCGCGCCGCTGTCGAGCAGGGCGCGGTAGGCGCTCAGCCCGTCCTCGACGGCGGCCGGGAACGGGTGCTCGGGGGCCAGCCGGTAGTCCAGCGAGAGGGCCCTGAAGCCGGTTCTGGCCACGAGATTGCCCGTCAGTGACAGCGCGGTCTCGGGGGAGCCGAACACGAAGCTCCCGCCGTGGAAGTACAGGAGCGTCCCGGCCCGTCGCCCCGCGGCGGGTTCGACGAGCAGCGCGGGGCGCGGGCCCAGCGTCGTGGCCGTGGTGCGGATCCCCTCCGGGACGATCATTTCGGCCATCAGCGCCCTGAACCCGGCCCGGATCCCCTCGACCGACGGGTCCCCGGCGGGATGCGGCTGCCGCAGCCTCGCGTCGAGCAGCGCACGTTGTTCCTTGCTCATCCCTGCTCCCCTCCGAAGTACATGCCGCTACACTATATGCCATGGCATATAGATGGGGTGACGACAGTACCGGCCTCCTGGGGCTCTTCGACGACCTCGTGCGGTGCGAGACGCGTCTGTACAACGCCCTCAACGACCGTCTCCGGGAGCGGCACGGGATCGTCACGTCACAGTTCGAGGTGCTGCGTCACGTGCGGGACCACCCCGGGTCCCGGGTGGGGGACATCGCCGCCGCGTTCGCCATCGGCATCGGGGCGACCAGCAAGGGCGTCGACCGCCTGGAGAAACGTGGCTGGGTCGTCCGGCAGGCCAATCCCTCGGACCGCAGGTCGTCACTGCTGGCGCTCACCGAGGACGGCACGACGCTCGTCGGCGCGGCGGAGGCCACCGCCGGCGAGCGGCTCGCCGAACTGCTCGCGGAGACCTTCGGGGAGTACCCGCTGCCGGCCGTCGCGCAGGCCCTGTCGAACCTCCGCTCCGCACTGGAACGCGACGACGTCGGCACCCCCACCGGCTGACCCGCGCCCCGGCGCGCACTAGTACACGAGCGCCTGGGTCCCGTCCGTCATCGCCTCCTGGACGAAGACCTGGGCGCCCGCGATGCGTACGCCCTCGATGACGTCCTTCTCCGTGATGTCGCGGCGGGCCGCGCACTGGGTGCAGAGGGTGACGCGGCCGCCCGCGAGGAGGGAGTCGAGGAGGTCCGGCAGGGGGGCCGCGTGCGGGAGTTCGAACTCGGCGGCGCGGCCCGGCAGGGCGAACCACGCGGACTCGCCGGTCAGCCACAGCGACACCTCGACGCCACTGGCCACGGCCACCGCCGCCACCGTGAACGCCTGCGAGCACCGCTCAGGGGCGTCCGCCCCCGCCGTCACCTTGATCACCAGCTTCTTCGCCATGCCGGAAGCGTAACCACCGCCCGGGTCAGTATCCGATCGCCTCCCGGACCAGCAGCACGGTTCCGCGCCCCGGACGGGGCTCCGCGTTGATGACGAGCAGGCGGCTGACGGCGCTGGGCGACCCGTACACCGCCCGGGCGCGGGCGTCCTCCAGCGGGAGGGCGTGCTCCTCGACGCGGCGCAGCGCCGTGCCCAGATCGGGCACCACCTTCTGCGTGCCGACGATCCAGACCGCCTGAGCGGCCCCGCCCGCGTTGGCGGGGAGCCGGCTGCCACTGCCCGGGGCGAGCACGAGCGAGCCGGTCTCGGTGACCGCGGCGACGCTGTTGACGACCGCATCGGGGACGGTGAGCAGCCTGCGGATCTCGTCGGCGCCGGTGGCCCGGTCGATGGCCAGGACGCGCGGTCTGATGGCGTCGTACCGGTCGCCGGTGTTGACGGCGTCGTCGATGCCGGACAGCCGGAGCGTCTCGCTGGCTCCGGTGGGCACGCCGGCGCCCGCGGGGATCAGGTCACGGACACGGGCGCGCGCGGCCGCCGCGTCGTCCAGGATCTCGGCGGCGAAGCCGTTGGCACGCAGCGCGGCGGCCGCCCGCTCCGGTCGTTCGGCCGACGCCGGGTCGGCGAAGGAGGCGGCGGGGGCGGCGGGGGCAGCGGCAGGGGCCGTTCGGGGTGCGGCGCCCGCCGGCGGGGAGGTGTCGAGGTACCTGACCTCGTACACCCGCTCGGCGAACTTCCAGCCCTCCCCGGTGCGCTGGTAACGGCCGTGGTGGACGGCGTAGTTGAGCCCCTGGCGGCCGTCGAGAGTGCGCGTGAGCTCCTGGATGTGGGCGCGGCCGGTCACCGTGTCGCCGTCGAGCACGATCGTGCCGGGACGGGTGTTCTGCACGAAGAAGTCCCACCGGCTCTGCAACCGCTCGCCCCCGGTGATGATCTCCTCGCGGCCGATCTGCTCGGCGGGGATGTCCGGCATGCGCAGCGTGCCGACCGGGGTGAACGGCGAGGCCAGGCGAGGCCGGTCGCGCATCATGGGTCACGGCCGGTGCTCCGCGCGCTGGTGCTTGCGCAGCAGCACGTTCGCGTCGGTGGCCGCGCTGTGGTCGTCGGCGGCCCACGCGGTCTCCCGGCGGCCGTCGAGATCCGTGCACTCCGTGCAGCCGGGGACGGGCCGGGGCGGGCGGCTCAGGTCGCCGGGGGGCGTCGGTAAGGCCCACATGCTGCGGTCGTTCGCCGCGCGGACGCCCGCGCTGATCCGCTCTCTGTCGGTAGCGGGGCGTAGCGCCGCCGGATCGGCCTGCCACTCTCTGCCGCCTCCGACGGGACGCAGTATCGCGTACGGCCCCGACCGGTCCCGGTACTCGCCGACCTGGTCGGTGGCGGTGTCGTAGAGCAGCGTTCCCGGCTCCATGGCATTCGCTCCTTTCATCCAACATCTATACGAAATGCGCGAGTTGGACTACTCTGCGTATTGAGGCTGCTACGAGGACGGCCAGGAAGTGGGGGCGGCGCGCCGATGAGGGGCGGTTCTTCCCCGTCTGGCGGCGCTGATTCCGCAAAGTCCACGGGGAATCGGGGAGGGCTGCGGTGCCGCGGAGGCGGGTGGTGCCGGGGCGGAGCCAGGAGCCCGGGCAGCGGTTCGCGGAGGAGTCGCGGTTGCTGAGGGCGGAGAAGGAGTTGGCGGTTGGGGATCCGCCGCAGTTCAAGCCGCCGAGCGCCCGAGCATCACGCTTCAGGTGTTGCCGTTCAGCGCGGGACCCCACGGCCTGATGAACACCTCGGTGAAGTTGCTGCGATTGCCGGATGGCCGTGCGGTCGCCTGCACCGAGAACGACGTGCGTGGTGAACTGGTGGTGGAAAACGCCTCAGTTGAGCTGCTGCTGCGTAGGTGAGATGCGCTGCGCGACCTGGCGCTGTCACCGGCAGGGTCGCGCAGGTGCAGCCTGCTGATGCCGGAGAAATGGCCGTGCCGGCCGTCGACCTGAGTGGCGTCACCTGGCGCGAGAGCACCCCTCCCTCGTCCCCGTCCGTGACAGCAAGGCCCCCTCGCACGGAGCGCGCCTCCTCGGAGCGCCCGCCTGAGGGACCTTCGTCGTGGCGGTCAAGGCGGACGGGGTCCGAGACGCCGTCCGCCGGCCTGCCGGGCGCCGAGTCGCCGCGCCCTCCTGAACCCGTCAGGAGTTCTTGAGGTACTCGGCCAGCTTGCCGATGAGGCGGGCCGCGTCGTCCAGGCCGCGGGCCGTGTCGCCGAGGTCGCCGGCGAGCAGTTTTGCCGGGGCCTGTCCCGCTTCCGGCTCCTCCTGTCCGCCGGGGACGGTCGTGCCCCGGTATCCGACCGGCGCGTCCCCGCGCGGTGCGCGGTAGCCGGTGAAGTCGGCGGCGCGCGCCGGACCGGCGGCCGGGGCCGCGTGGGCGAGGAACTGGACCCGGGAGAGCTGGATCTGGTCGGAGCCGTGGTTCTCGGTGATGCTCAGGCGATAGCGGGCGTAGGGCGCGGGGGAGGCGACGGAGTACTCCTTCGTCTCGTGGCGCTCCCGGAAGCGTTCGCCGGTGCGGGAGTCGACGGTCGTCCAGTGACCGCCGTCGTGCGAGCCCTGCAGCAGCCAGCCCTCCGGATCCCGGTCGGGCGCGTCGTTCGCCGAGGTCAGCCGGTATCCGGCGACGGCGACGGGGTGGTCGAAGGTGAACTCCAGCTCGGCGGTGTCGTCGTTCGCCAGCCACTTGCTGCGGGACTTGCTGAGCAGGTTCTCCGCGACCTCGCCCACCATCTCGAACTCGTCGCTCGCCTCGACCCCGGTCACCGCGCGGGTGATGTCGCGCAGTTCCCCCGCGGCCTCCTGCACGGCCGGCGCGCCGCCGGAGCTCAGCACGACCGAGGCGGTGGTGCCCCGCCGGTCGGTCCAGGTCACCCGTTCCACGGGCGCCCCGCCGTCGTCCAGCAGCAGCCGCAGCTCGCCGGAGGGGGACCAGGTGCCGTCGATCCCGTCCTCGGTGGAGAACCGGTGCAGGGGCGCTCCTGCCGTGCCCTCGGGGTAGGCCCAGCGGTCGGCGAGCGTGCCGCGGTACTCGGTGACCGCGCCGTCGGCGGTCCTGCGGTGGCCCAGGAAACCGGACAGGTCCGCGCGCAGCCCGATCGCCGCCTCCGCCCCGTCCGTCCCGCGCCAGGAGAGGTGGGCGGGCAGGGCCCGCTCGCCGCCGTCGATGTGGAAGAGCAGCCGGGGAGCGGTCTGCCAGACGGTGGAGCCGGCGGTGCGCACCTCGGTGCCGAAGGCGACGACGGACCGCCTGGCCGACCGGGCCGCCAGGGCGCGCTCCGAGCGGTCCCGGTCGTGCGCGGGGGCCACGGTGACCGCCCGGAGCCGCAGCAGCCCTTCCGCGCCCTCCGGGTTGCGCACCTCCAGCAGGTTGTCGCCCGTGGTGAGGAGTTCCCCCGGCACACCGAGCACGGTGACCTGCGGGTCGCTGTGCTCCCCGGCTCCCGGTATCGCCAACTGCTCCGCGAGGGATTTGCCGTTGAGCAGGACGTCCATCGGGGCGCTCGCACCCAGCACGGTCACCGCCACGACGGCCTCCGCGATCTCCTCCCGCTCGTCCACCGTGAAGTCCAGCCTGATGTGGCCGCCGGCACCCAGCGCGAGGTGCGAGGGGGCGATGCCACAACGGTGGTGGGCGACCACGGCGTTCGACAACTGGGCCGGGTCGGTGGAGAAGTCGGCGAATACGGGTTCCATGCGTGTCCCTACGTCGTTCGGGGCATGCCGGTCCTGCCGGCAGCGACATGCGCGGCCTGACGGCCGGCGACACCGCAGAACATAGTGGGGGCCACTGACAACGGCCCCTGGAACCAACAGACTTGGGAATACACCGCCGCGCCGCCCGGGCCGGACGGCGGTGCGGTACCGGTCCCCGTCCGGCCCGCGGCGGTGTCCTGATCGTGATTAATCCTTGTACAACTCATTGAGCTGACCATGAGTCTCCTGTGGCGCGCGGATCAAGGAATCCGCGCTCCCGTTGTGCACAGGGGGACGAAATGGACGCATCAGAAACACCGCCGGAACCCCGGCCGGAAACGCCGCCGGGGACGCCGCAGGCCACCCCGCCGGAAACGCTTCCGCAAGCCATGCCCGGAAGCGGGCGAAAGAGGCGCCGTACCGCCGCGCTGATCGCCGGTGCCGCCGTGCTCGGTGTCGTGGCCGGTACCTGTGCCGGTTATCTCGTCCAGGCCGATCGCGAGCCCACCGCGCTGCCGCCGCTCTCCCAGCCGTCGCTCACCCAGGCGAAGGGTGCCGCACCGGAGCCGCTGTCGGCCGCCCAGGACCGGAAGGTCAAGGTCGACGGCGATCTGCGCAAGCTGTTGCTGAAGAAGCCGCGCGGGGCGCGCAAGGGGCTGGTCGAGGCGGGCGAGAACGGGTGGATGGACCTCGCCGAGTACGCGGACACGTTCAAGTACCCGGCCGGTGCCTTCCGGAGGCTGACCGAGGACGACGAGTTCCGCCGGGCCGCCGTCACCGACTGGCGTGAGGGCAGCACGTACAGCGTGCAGATCCAGCTGATCCAGTTCCGCCAGGAGGAGAAGGGCACGGAGGCCGCCGACGCGGCGAGCGACGGCTACTACTACGCCCAGCCGTCGGACGACTACGACACCCAGAGCTGGCCGATACCCGGCACCGGCGACGGCATGGCGTACGTCCACCCCAAGCCCGACACCTCCTACGGCGTGAGCCTGTACACGGCGGAGGCGCACGCGTGGCGCGGGGACATCGAGATGCAGGTCTGGATCTACGACACGAAGCCGATCCCGAAGGCGAAGGTGCTGGACCTGGCGAAGCGGCAGATGGAGCAGCTGTGAGCGAGAACCCGAAAACCACCGAAAACCCCGAGCCGACGCCCGCCGCCCGGGCGGCTGCCGAGCCGGCGGCTGTCGAGCCGACGCCCGTTGAGGCTGTTGAGCCGACCTCCGCTGAGTCGATGTCTGTCGAGTCGGCGGCTGCCGAGCCGACCTCCGCCGAGCGGACGCCCGCTGCCCCGGCGGCTGTTGAGCCGGCGCCCGCTGAGCCGACGGCTGCCGAGCCGATGCCCGCTGAGCCGGCGCCCGCTGAGCCGACGGCTGCCGAGTCGACGCCCGTCGAGTCGGCGGCTGCCGAGCCGACGCCTGTCGAGCTGGCGGCTGTCGAGCCGACCTCCGCCGAGTCGACGCCCGCTGAGTCGACCCCCGCTGAGTCGACCCCCGCCGCCCCGGCAGCCGTCGACCCCGGCCCCGTGGTTCCCGTCGTCCCCGTCGACCCCGCTCCGAAGCGCCCGCGCGACCCCCGCCGTGTCGCCGGCCTCGTCGCCTCCGGCGTTCTCGCCGTGGCCGTGCTCGCCGCCGGTGCCGTCACCGTCGTCACCGTGCACGACGCCGACCGCGACCCCGGCGCCCCGGTCTGGAGCCTTCCGAAGGCCGACAAGGAGACGAAGGCGGCCGCGGCCACCGGTCTCCAGGGGATGCTGCTGCCCTACAAGGCCGACACGTACGGGCGGGGCCCGGACATGGCCGAGTTCGGGTCGGACGCCGCGCTGACCGGTGCGCAGGCGACCCTGCTGCGCAAGGAGTCGATCAAGGACCTGCCGCGTTCGCAGCGGCGGGAGCTGGAGCGGCGGATCGACCGCGACCCGGTCAAGGGCATGGCGATGCGCAGCTACGTGAGCACGGACACGGCACTCGGCGCCCCCTACACGATGGAGATCGTGCTGGCGCGGATGGGCAACCAGCGGACCGTCCGCTCCATGGCGGGCGCCCAGAAGGAGCTCTTCGACGTGCTCAAGGTGTTCCGCAAGGGCCCGGAGATCGAGGGCTACAAGAACTCGACCGCGTGCTTCCTGACACCGGCCGACAAGGACGTGAAGCTCGACACGATGTTCTGCTCCGGGTACGTCGGCGACATCCTGGTCACCGCGACCGCCACCGCGGCCAAGCCGCTGGACAAGCAGAGCGCGGCGGACATGCTCCGCGCACAGCTCGACCGCATCAAGGAGCCGGGGGCGGCCGTATGACCATGGAAGCGAACCAGCAGCCGGAGCCCGTCGTCGTCGCCGACGCCCCCGGGACCGGTGAGACCGGTGAGACCGGCGTCGAGCCCCCTCAGCAGGGGCACAAGGACCGGCGGCTGCTGCGGGCCGCGCTCCGCTGGGGCTGCGCGGTGGCCGTCTTCGCCGTCGTCGGCTGCGGGACGGCGTACGGCATCACCCGCCTCGACCGCACCGACGTCCCCGGTCTCGCCACCCACTCCGACGGCCGCTGGGCGTACCCCGTGCTCGTGAAGCCCCCGCTGCCCTCCGGCAGCCCCGGCCCGAACGACGACGCCCGCAACCCGGCCGGCGCCCACTACGCCGACCTGCGCGCACTCGTGCTGCCCGCGCCGAAGGGCGCCACCGCCGACGCGTCGCTCAAGGGGACGGACGGCTGGCTGCCGACGAAGACGTTCCTCAAGGAGTTCGCGCTCGCGCCGGACCGTGCGGACGTGGCCCAGCGGCTCACCGACAACGGCCTGCGGCACATCACGGCCCGCGGCTGGACCACCGCCGACGGCACGCACACCCGCGTCTACCTGATGCAGTTCGACACCGGGGCGGTCGCGGACCACGTCTTCGGCGACGAGCTCACGGTGAACGCGGCGCCGATCTACCGGGTCCGCGGCGGCGACGCGTACGAGATGGACGACTCCCTCCCGAAGGCGGCCCAGGTGCCGGACGTGGACACGGTCCCGGTCCGCGAGACCAGGCCGTACGGTGCCGAGCAGGTCCGCGTGGCCTATCTCGCCTCCGGGGACACCGTCGCCGTGATCGTCCAGTCGAGGAAGGGCAGCGCGCTCGCCGTCCCCTTCGACCAGACGGTGACGCTGCAGGGCGAGCTGCTGAGCTGACCCCGTGCAGGCGTACCTCGCCAAGAGGGCCGGGTCCGGGCCGCGTAAGCTGGGGCCCGGCTCTTGTACGTCCGCCTGTCCTCGCTCAAGGAGCACCCGTGGAAGCCTTCTACGAAACCCTGCTGGTCCTGGTCTGCGTCGGCGTCGTCGCCTTCGCCTGGCTGACCGTGAAGAAGCTGTACCAGGGCCAGCGCTGACCCCGGTCCGAGTCTAGGAACCGCCACTCATGATCGAGATTCCGTCCGACCTGCACAAGGACCTGGTCCCGCTCGCCTTCCTGCTCGGCAGCTGGGCCGGCGCGGGTGTCCACGACTTCCCGGGCTCGGAGAAGTGCAACTTCGGCCAGGAGGTCACCTTCAGCCACGACGGGCGGGACTTCCTGGAGTACCACTCCCAGACCTGGGTGCTGGACCACGACGGGAACAAGGTCCGCGCGCTGGAGACCGAGCACGGCTTCTGGCGCATCGAGGCCGACCGCAAGGTCGAGGTCACCATGGTCCGCGACGACGGCGTGATCGAGATCTGGTACGGCGAGATGGCCGACAAGAAGCCCCAGATCGACCTGGTCACCGACGCCGTGGCCCGTACGGCCGCCTCCGCTCCCTACAGCGGCGGCAAGCGCCTGTACGGCTACGTCAAGAGCGACCTCATGTGGGTCGGCGAGAAGCAGACCCCCGAGGTCGAGCTGCGTCCCTACATGTCCGCGCACCTGAAGAAGGTCGTCACCCCGGAGGACGTCGAACGCTGGGCCAAGGCCCTCCCCGACGACCTGCCGGACGACGGGATCGCGTTCTTCAAATAGTTCTGGATTTCGGAAGTAGTCCTAGACTTTCGGTGTGGTGAGCACCGACTGGAAGAGCGACCTCAGGCAGCGCGGCTATCGGCTGACGCCGCAGCGGCAACTCGTGCTCGAAGCCGTGGACACCCTTGAGCACGCGACCCCCGACGACATCCTCGGTGAGGTGAGGAAGACGGCGTCGGGGGTCAACATCTCCACGGTCTACCGGACCCTGGAGCTCCTGGAGGAGCTGGGGCTGGTCAGCCACGCCCATCTCGGGCACGGCGCGCCGACGTATCACCTCGCCGACCGGCACCACCACATCCACCTGGTCTGCCGCGACTGCGAGAACGTGATCGAGGCGGACGTGGCGGTGGCCGCGGAGTTCACGGCCAAGCTGCGCCGGGAGTTCGGCTTCGAGACGGACATGAAGCACTTCGCGATCTTCGGGCGGTGCAAGGACTGCACGCTGAAGAGAGCCAGGGCCGCATCCGTCCAGACTTCAATTACCGAGTCGTAGGCTTACGTACATGAAGAGCCCCCTGCTGTCTCTGTCCGGCGCGGTGCCCGCCGAGGGTGTGGACGAAGGCGTCGCCGCGCACTACGGCGACCTCTTCCGCGAGCAGCGTGCCCTCGCCGGCGGCGCCGGTTTCGTCGACCTCTCCCACCGGGGGGTGGTGGCCGTCACCGGTGAGGACCGCCTCAGCTGGCTGCACCTGCTCCTCACTCAGCACGTCAGCGAACTGCCCGTCGGCGAGGCCACCGAGGCGCTGATCCTCTCCGCGCACGGCCACATCGAGCACGCGCTGTACCTGGTCGACGACGGCACGACCGTCTGGGCCCACGTCGAGCCGGGCACCCAGGAGGCGCTGATCGCCTACCTGGAGTCGATGAAGTTCTTCTACCGGGTGGAGGTCGCCGACCGCACCGCCGACTTCGCCGTCGTCCACCTGCCCGCCGGCTCCATCGCCGAGACCCCGGAGGGTGTCGTCGTACGCGAGACGGCGTACGGCCGCGATCTCTTCCTGCCCCGCGCCGACCTGGAGCCGTACGCCGCGAAGGCGGGCCCGGCCGCCGGGCTGCTCGCCTACGAGGCGCTGCGCGTCGAGCACCACCGGCCCCGGCTCGGCTTCGAGACCGACCACCGGACCATCCCGCACGAGCTGGGCTGGATCGGCACCGCCGTCCACCTCCAGAAGGGCTGCTACCGGGGCCAGGAGACGGTGGCCCGGGTGCAGAACCTCGGCAAGCCGCCGCGCCGCCTGGTCTTCCTCCACCTGGACGGCAGCGAGGTGCACCTGCCGCCGCACGGCACCGAGATCCGCGTGGCCGACGAGGGCGCGGACGGCCGGAAGATCGGCGTCGTGACGACGTCGGTGCGCCACTTCGAACTGGGGCCGGTGGCCCTGGCGGTGATCAAGCGCAACGTGCCGGCGGACGCCCGGCTGGTCGCGGGGGAGACCGCCGCGGCACAGGAAGTGATCGTCGAGCCGTAGCCCGGCCGCGGGGCCCGGTCCACAGGCTGTGGATCTCCGTGAGCCCGCCGCGGGATATGCCGTTGGCACGCCGAGTTGGCAACGGACGGCAGCCACTTGGCCACGGTGTGCACGTGTTCGACTCGGTCGGCGGCGGCGCCCTCGCGGGGAGCCGCCGTGCCACCTCAGGAGGAGTTCACATCTCCAGCAGGACGGTGAACGGGCCGTCGTTCGTCAGCGACACCCGCATCCGCGCCCCGAACCGCCCGGTCGCCACGGTCGCCCCGAGCGACCGCAACTGCGCGACCACCTCGTCCACCAGAGGCTCGGCCACCTCGCCGGGCGCCGCCGCGTTCCAGGTCGGCCGCCGGCCCTTGCGCGCGTCGCCGTACAGCGTGAACTGGCTGATGACGAGCAGCGGCGCGTCGACGTCACTGCACGACCTCTCGTCCGCCAGCATGCGGATCGACCAGAGTTTCCGGGCGAGTTGGGCCGCCTTCTCCTTCGTGTCGTCGTGGGTCACGCCGACGAGCACGCACAGCCCCTCGCCCTCGATCGCGCCCACCGTCTCGCCGTCCACGACGACGCTCGCGCCGTCCACCCGCTGTACCACCGCTCGCATGCGCACCATCATGCCCTGTGGTCCTGTGGCTTCACAGGGGCCCATTATTGATCCTTAACGGCCCAACCAGGGCCGTTCGGGGGCACTCGGTCACATTGCGGCCACTTGGGGTGGCACCATGCTTCCACACGCCGGTCGAGGGGACGGTAGAGGCGTATGAGCACACCCAGTACCGGGCAACTGGAGGCGCAGGGCACGCCGAGCGTGCAGAGCCTGCCCCGGCCGCCCGCACAGCGCGGCGAGGACATCCCGCTGCCCGCGGAACCACCGGAGTACGACCTGACCCGCCTGAGCCTGGCCGAACTGCGCGTGCTGCGCCGGGACGCGCAGCGCGACGAGGCCGACCTGAGCTATGTACGACGGCTGTTGCAGGGCCGTATCGACATCCTGCGGGCGGAACTGGCCCGCCGCTCCCCGGCGGGCGCGGCCTCCGTCGTGGACCGCCTCCCGGAGATCCTCACGGACGCCCCGGCCCGCCATCGCTCCTCCGCCCGCCACGTCACCCTGGGCACCCCGCACAACGAGGAGTACGGCAGGCTGGCCGCCGACATGCTGTCCGAGGTCGAACTCTCCGACCTGGAGGCCCGCACGGACACCGAACTGACGACGGCGATGGGCCGCCTCGTGCGCTACGAACAGGAGGTGTCGAGGCGCAGGCAGAGCCTTCAGCGGACGGCGGACGACTCCAGCGGGGAGATCACCCGCCGCTACCGGGAAGGCGAAGCACAGGTCGACGATCTGCTGACCTGAGGGCGGCTGCCGGGGCGCGCGGGGCTGTATGAGGATGCGGCTCCGCCGCGTGGGCGGGCTCGGCCCTCACGCACCCGCGGCCGAAAATCAATCGGCACCGCCCGTGAAACACACCTACCGTGCTGTCATGACCAACCCCGTCGAAGTCCGCGCCATCACCGAATCCGAGTTCCAGGACTGGCACCGGGCCCTGGCCACCGGCTTCCTCCAGCCCCCCACCCTTTCCGCCGGCCAACTCGACGCCCGCCGACAGCAGTTCGTCGCGGGCAGACTTCTCGGCGCCTTCGACGGCCCCCGCTGCGTGGCGACGTTCCGCTCCTTCGAGCAGGAGCTGACCGCCGTCGGCGGAGCGACCGTCCCCGCCGACGCCGTCACGAACGTCACCGTGACCGCCACCCACCGCCGCCGCGGCCTGCTCACCCGCATGATGAGCCAGGACCTGGCCGCGGCGAAGGAGCGCGGGGACGTGGTCGCGACCCTGATCGCCGCCGAGTACCCGATCTACGGCCGCTACGGCTTCGGCCCGGCGACCACGGTGACGGAGTGGACGATCGAGGTCCCGCGAGCCGGCCTGGACCCGCGCTGGTCGGGTCCCGAGGACGGCGGCCGCATCGACCTCGTCGACGGCGAGGACATCCGCAAGCTCGGCCCCGACCTGCACGAACGCGTCCGCCGCAGCACCGCGGGCGCGGTCAGCCGCAGGGACCTGTGGTGGCAGTCGCGCACCGGGGCGGTCCGCTTCGACGAGGAGTGGAAGGAGCCCTACTTCGCGGTGTACCGCTCGGCGGCCGGCGAGGTGGAGGGCATGGTGTCCTACGAGTCGGACGACAACTGGCAGGGCAAGCAGCCGTACAACACCGCCGACGTGCACTGGCTGCTCGGCGCCGGACCGGCGGCCGAGCGCGCGCTGTGGCACTACCTGTGCTCGATCGACTGGATCACCCGGGTGAAGAGCGGCTGGCGGTCGCCGGACGACCTGCTGCCGTACTACCTGCCCGACCCGCGCGCCGCGCGGATCACCACCCAGGCGGACTGGCTGTGGGTGCGGATCCTGGACGTCGTACGGGCCCTGGAGGCGCGGACCTACGACGTGGCGGGGTCGCTGGTCCTCGAAGTGGCGGACCGGCAGGGGCTGGCCGGCGGCCGGTTCCGGCTGGACGCCTCCCCCGATGGGGCGTCCTGCACCCCGACCACCGACACCCCCGACCTCGCGCTCGACATCGCCGAGCTGGCGAGTGTCTGGCTCGGTGACCAGTCCGTGGCGCGGTTGCACGCCCTGGGACGGGTCCAGGAAGAGCGAGTGGGCGCCGCCCGGGAGGCCGACGCCCTGCTGCGCGCGTCCGGGCGGCCTTGGTGCCCGGACATCTTCTGAGGCGGGCCTCCTTCCTCCCGGGGACGGGTGCCTGAATCACCTGTGTTCACTTGTGGCTGTGCGGTTCTGTGCTGCTCATCCGTAGCGAGCTGTGAAGTTGTGGCTGTGCGGGTCTGCCTGTGTTCGGTTGTCGGTGTTCAGTTGTGACTGTGCTGGCTGTGCCGGCTGTGCTGACGGCACTGGTCGTGCGCCCCGGCAGCCGGCCTGATCGACCGGGCTCCCGGCTCCCCTCCGGAAGGGAACCCGGACGGCCAACCGCCGAGGAAGTATGACCATGTTGCATGAGTTGGTGACCAACTCCACAGTACTTATCTCCACTTGGATGCGGCTCATAACCACCTTCCCGTGAACTGCCGGAAGATGGCGGGAAGTTGTACTGTTTGTCCGTGGACCCGGAACTCGCCTCCGTCAATGGACGGAAGAGGTCACAGCGGCCTCAGGCGTCACACCACAAGGTGGCCGACGAACTGCGCACCCGGATCAGGTCCGGGGAGCTGCGGCCGGGTCAGCGCATGCCCACGCAGGCCAAACTGGCCGACGAGTTCGGCGTCGAGCGCGGGGCGGTACGGCAGGCACTGCGCATCCTTCAGTCGGAGCACCTGCTCACCAACGTCTCGAAGGGCGCTCCGGCGACGGTGGCAACAGGTCCGGGCCCGGCGCGGCTGGCCGTGGGTCCGCAGGTGCCCCCGCAGCCGACCATGGTGGCCCTCACCCCCCGGATAGAGGCGGCCTTCGCGGCCTCGCACGTGCGGATCGACGCGCTCTGCCTGACCTCGGTCTCGCTCAACCTCGCGCTCGGCGGGCCGCTGCGGCTCATCCACGCGGGGCGCCTGGAACCGGCCAAGATCGACGTCCGGGTGCTGCTGCCGAGCCGGAACATCGACCTCGCGTTCCCGACGGCTGTCGCGGCCGACGCCTCGGCCGAGGACGCGGTGCACGACCGCTGGCTGGCCCAGCGCAACGCGCAGGGCCAGGTGCTGCGGCACAACCTGCTGGCGCTGCGCGCCACGCACGGCATCGACGTGCACGTCACCTTCCGGGCCCTGCCGTTCACCCCGCCGGTCAAGCTGTACCTGCTCAACGGGGCGGAGGCGCTGTTCGCGTACTACACGCTGGGGCGCCACGAGCGGGAGATCGACCACGAGCACCTGCAGACGTACGACGCCGAGGGCACGCGGTCGATGCTCTTCGCCTTCGAACAGGGCGCGGGGCTGCGGGACACCACGTTCGTGGACCAGTCCACCCGGTGGTTCGACGCCCTGTGGGAGACGATCAGTTCCGAGCTGCAGCTGACGTCCTAGGCAGCCCGTCGGTCTTCACAGGGCGGGCCCGGCGAGCAGCAGGGCGAGCAGGACGGCGCCGGCGGAGCTGAACGCCGGGTTCTTGGCCTTGATGCCCACGGTGAGCAGCAGCAGACCGATAATGCCAGTGGCACCGTACTTCGACTGGACGATCTGTTCGAAGCCGACGACGAAGGCGGCGGCGAGGAGAGCGAGGGCGGCGGGCATGGTGGTTCCCCCCATCAGTCGGGAAGCAAGGCTTCCGCCAACTTAACCAAGTTGGTAACCAACTCTGATTAAGTTGTCCCCAGTTGGCTGCTACTTATAAACAACCTTCAAACAACTCCCGTTAGATGGATCAAAGTTATAGCGTTTGGTCGTGACTCAGGAGAACGTGGCAGTGAACGCCGGCAGCACACCTCAGGAGATCGCCGACACCCTGCGGGAGCGCATCCGCTCGGGCGACCTCAAGGTGGGCGACCGCCTGCCCACCCAGGCCGAGCTGGCCGAGGAGTTCGGCGTGGAGCGGGGGACCGTGCGCCAGGCCGTGCGGGTACTCCAGGACGACGGTTTCCTCGTCGACGTCGGCAAGGGCAGCCCGCCGCGCATCGCCGAGCCGCGGCCCCAGGCGCTCGACGAGCCCCAGCCGACGATGGTCGGCCTCGGCCCCCGCATGACGGAGGCGTTCGGCGCCGCGCACGTCCGCATCGACGCGGCCTGCCTCACCGCCCAGAGCCTGCTGCCGGCGCTCGCCGAGCCGCTGCGCATGATCCACGAGGGCCGGATCCGCCCCGAGCGCATCGACGTCCGCGTCCTGCTCCCCAGCCGGGACATCCCGCTCGCCTTCCCGACGGCGGTCGACGGCGACGACGCCGCGGTCCACAACCGCTGGCTCGGTATGCGCAACGCCCAGGGCCAGGTCCTCCAGTACAACCTCCAGGGCCTGCGCTCCACCCACAAGATCGACGTGAACGTCACCTTCCGGGCCCTCCCGTTCACCCCGCCGATCAAGCTGTACCTGCTCAACGGCGCGGAAGCGCTGTTCGCCTACTACACGGTCACCCGCCGCGAGGAGCAGACGGAGGACGGGCCGCTCGACATGTACGACGCCGTCGGCTCGGAGTCCCTCCTCTTCTCCTTCGAGAAGAGCGCCGGGCACCGCGACGCCGCGTTCGTGGAGCAGTCGCAGAAGTGGTTCAACGCCCTCTGGGAAACCATCACGACGGACCTGACACTCTTCTAGTGACTTCTGATACGACGCAGACTGAACCGGCGGCAGCCAAGAGCGAGAACGCGACCGAAGAACTCACGGAACTGGTCAGAAGCGCCCGTTTCGTCCTCTGGGACTTCGACGGGCCGATCTGCCGGCTGTTCGCGGGACACTCGGCGGCGGGCGTGGCCGGCGAACTGGTCGACTGGCTGGCGAGCCGGGGCCTGCACGGCCTGGTCACGGACACCGAGCGGGACTCCCTCGACCCGCACCTCGTCCTGCGCGCCGTGGACCGCCGGCACCCCGGCAGCGACCTGGTCGCGGAGCTGGAGGAACGTCTCACCAAGGAGGAGCTACGGGCCACGTCGACGGCGATGCCCACGGCGTTCGCGGACATCCTCATCCAGACGTGGCGAGCGCGGGGCGCCCGCATGGCGGTCACCACCAACAACTCCCCCCGGGTGGTCCGCGCCTACCTCGACGACCGCGGCCTGACCCCCTGCTTCGCCCCGCACATCTACGGCCGCACCCGGGACCTGCACCGCCTCAAGCCCGACCCGCACTGCCTCAACCGCGCCCTCAACGCGATGGGCGCCGCCCCCGGCGCGGCCCTGATGATCGGCGACTCGCCCTCGGACTTCCAGGCCGCCCGGACGGCCGGGGTCCCGTTTCTGGGCTACGCGCGTAACGAACGGAAAGCCAGGCTTTTGACCGCGGCCGGCGCGGTGCACGTGGTGGGGTCCCTGTGGCCGCTGCTGGAGATGCTCCGGCATCAGGCGGCACCGGGCGGGTCCGGTGGGTGACGGGCGGTCGGCGGGCGGCGCGCCTGCGGCGCCGGGGCCGTGTTTGCGTGGCGGCTGGGAGAGGAACGTTCGCTGCATGGCGGCCAGGCAGGTACGCAACGGTGGTGGCAAGGCGTTCCAGCAGGTTGCGGAGGCGCTGCGGACCCGGATGGTCGACGGAACGTACCAGTTGGGTGCCGAACTGCCCGCACAGGGCAGGCTCGCCCGGGAATTCGGGGTGTCCCGTGACACCGTGCAGCGGGTGGTGCGGGAACTGGGCAACGAGGGGTGGATCGAATCCCGTCAGGGCAGCCCGGCGCGGGTCGTCAAGGTCCAGCGCGTGCAGTCCACCACGGCCAAGGCCAGCAGGTCACGGCAGGTGATGATGGTGGGGCCGCTGATCAGCGAGGCCTTCGAGCAGTCCGAAGTCTCGCTGGACGTCTTCACGTTCACCTCGGAGTCCCTCGACACCCACATCCGGCTCCAGGCCGAGCGGATCCGGGCCGGCGCCATCGCCCCGGGCAGTATCACCGTACGGCTGCTGCTGCCCGACCCCGGGCTCGACCTGCCGTACCCCGTGATCAGGCAGGACAAGGAAGATCCGCGCCTGCGGGAGCGGCTGCGCGCCATCACCGACCGGCATACGGAATCGCTCCGTACCGCCCTGCGGGACCTGCGGGCCGAGCGGTTCGTGCCGTCCGTCGACGTGCAGATCAGGCATGTGCGGCTGGTGCCGACCTTCAAGCTCTACGTCATCAACAGGACAGAGGTGCTGCACGCCCTCTACGAGGTCATCGAACGGCCCATCATCCTGGACACCGGCGAGGAGATCGACGCACTCGACGTGCTGGGACTGGGCGCGATGCTGACGCACCACATCGAGGACACCGACCCGAACGCGCCGGGATCTGTCTTCGTCCAAGGGATGCGGTCCTGGTTCGAGTCGGTGTGGAACCTGCTCGCCGAGTAGCTCTGCGGGGACCAAAGGTAAGGGACAAGCCTGGTGCGCTAGCATGCCCGCATTGTGTGAGCAACCGCTCCGGTTCCTACGTATGAGAAGGCCAAGCACACCGTTCTCAGAACGACCCGACGCAGCGGGGTACCAAACCCACCCGTTGTGGCTACTCGATTGCGCCTCTGGTCGTGCGGGCAGTCAGCCGCGTTTACCGTTTGCCGTACTTTCCAGCCAGCGCTAGCAATCCCGGAGCGGCCAGTGGGCGCATCTTCTGTTCCCTCTATTTCCTTTGAGGGACGCGCCAAACCCGGCGCAGGTCATGCGCTTTACCAGCACATCACGCTTCTTGCCATGAAACATGGCAAAAAACGCAGCGGATACCACAACAGGATCTACGTCCTGCCGTTGGCCGGTCCCATGGCGCAGCTGCTGGGCCGTGAGTCCGGCGCGTCGGTGATGGTGCGCATGAGGCGTGCCGACGCGCTGCCCGTGGTGATCAGGACCTGGCAGAACGAGGCGGACATCCTCCGGGCCGTCAGGACCGCGCTGCCGAAAGTGCCGGAGTGCCTCTTCGAGGGAAACGGGTCCGCCCTCCACAGCTATGTGGAGGGAGTGCCGCTGTCCAGCGTCTGTGGCAACGGCAAGCCCCTGGACAGACTGCTCATCGAGGAGATCGCCGAGCTCCTCGCGCTGGTGACCCAGGTGCGCCGGGGTACGCTGCCGGGCTTGCCGGCCTCCTGGCCCAGCAACGGCCAGGGGTTTCTGCAGACGCTGGCGCACTGCGCGGACCAGCAGATCCGGCGGGCCAACCTGCAGGCCTTCGGCGGGCTGTTCGCGGCGCTGGGTATCCCGGAGGACGCACTCACCCGGTTCGCGGAGCGGGTGCCGGTGATGGCGCGGCGGCCGTACAGCCTGCTCCACGCGGACCTGCACCGGGACAACCTGATTGTCCCCTACGGCGGTCACCCCTCACTCGTCTGCGTCGACTGGGAACTTGCCACCTACGGTGACCCCCTCCACGACCTGGCGACCCACCTGGTGCGCATGCAGTACCCGGGCGACCAGTGGTCCGAGGTGATCGAGGCCTGGGTCCGGGCCATGGAAGGGATCCGGCCCGGAGCCGTCAACGGCGTGCACAAGGACCTGCACCACTACGTCGCCTTCGAGCAGGCGCAGTCCGTCTATCCGGACGTGATGCGGGCCGCGGCATCCCTGGACGAATCGTTCGACCAGAAGGGCCTGGACGAGGCCACGGCCGCGGTGAGCCGTGCGCTGCGCGCGGCCCAGGCGCCGCTGGGGTTGCGGAGCCTGCCCGGCGAAGCCGAGATCGAGCGCGTTCTGTTCCGGTGGCGGATTTCCCGGGGAGGGGCACGCGAGGGGCTTTTCTCCAGTTTCGTCACCGTGCCCTGGGCACCGGACAAACGTGTTCCCGAACGCCGGGACTTTCCTTATCTGGCTGTGCAGGGAGCGCTGCATGCCGAGGGCGCCGCCCCGGCCGGCCGGGTGTTCAAGGGAACCGGTCACCTGAATTCCGTGGTGCGGGTCCCCGGAATCGAATTTCCTGTCGTGGTGCGGCGCAAGGTGAAAAAGGTATTCCGTCGCGAACGCAGCTTTCTCAGTGAGCATGCCGTGCTCAGGGCCATCGAGTCCTCGGGGGTTTCGGTAGCGGCACCGAGAGTCCTGGCCCTCGGTGAGAGTTACCCGGAGAAGTACGAGAAAGACCGCTTTGCCATTCACACCTACGAAGGGCCGCTCGACATCGACCGGCCGCCCAACCATCCGGTGCACGGCCTGCTGCCGCACGAGGCGGATCGGCTCATCGACCAACTCGGCGCGCTGAAGGACGTCGACTACGCCAACCTGGACCCGGCCGCCGGCGTGGCGGGCTACAGCTTCTACAGCTATCTGAGCGACCAACTCGTCCTGCTGGTGGAGAACCTGCCCAAGCAGTCGCAGCAACTCGCCAGGCAACTCGGCCTGCCGGACGCCTCACGGCTGCAGCAGATACTGGCCAGGCACCAGGTGACTGATCGCAGACCGATCCTCCTGCACGGTGACCTGAACCCCTGGAACCTGGTGCGTCGGGACGACGCCATGGCGCTGACCATCATCGACTGGGAGATGGCGGTCGTCGGCGACCCCCTGTACGACCTGGTGCGGCACATGCATCTCACCCCGACCCGGCCGGAGATCAGGGACCGGATGTTCCACCGCTGGGAGCGTTTGCTGCCGGACGCCTACACCACCGCCTGGCGGCAGGACTGGAGGGTCTACCGGTGGATCGAGATCATCCGTTCCGCCTATGTGGACCTGGACCGGCTGGTCACCGGAGTGAGCCTGGACGCCCCCAACGTCCGCCGGGCCGTGGACTCGTACGCCATGACGCTGGCTGCGGCCAAGGCCTCCCTGGGCCTGCCCACCCGGGCGACGGCGAACCCCCATCTTGCTCGTGCTCTGGCTTAGCGGGAACATGAGTGCTCCGAATACCCGTTTGCCCATGGGGCTGCACGGCCGGCCGGGCAGCGCTGCGCGGAGGGGGCGTGCATGTCCGGGCGGAGCGGTGGTTCGGCGGGTGAGGACGGGGTATCGCGGCTGAGGCGTTTTCAGGAACGCGTCGAACCGGTGGTGACCCGTGTCCTGCTGCTCGGCATCTTCGTCACCGGCCTCACGGCCCAGTTCGTGAAGCCGGTCGGTGATGCCCTGGAGGGCAAGGCCTATCTCGGCGGTGCCCTGCTGAGCCTGGTCGGCTATGTCCTGTACGACCAGATGAAGGAACTGAACTCGTCGGTCCGGGATCCAGCCCGGGCACTCGTGAACTCCAGTCAGCTGGGCGGCTTCGTCAGTGAGGCCTTCGAGGCGCGAAGAGTGGAGATCAGCTTTCTCGGCTACACCGGGGAGACGCTGTACCACACCCTGTATCACCGTCTGGAAGACCTCTTCGACCATCCCGGCCCCACCCGCAGGGTGCTGATCCGCATGCTGGTCCCGGACTTCGGCCAGTCGATGACGGTTCCGTCCAGGGTGGGGGAGAGGGATGCGCCCGTGGACGACCCCGACTTCCGCAAGCGCATGGAGCAGCGGTGCCGTGAGTACGACGGCATACTCTCCGAGCTCGCGGAACGGCTCACGGCCGCCGGCCGGGTGCATGTCGAGTGCGAGTACCGCCTCTATCCCGGTATCCCGCGCGACAAGATCTGCATCTTCAACCGGCAACAGGTGCTGCACGGGCTGTACGACCTGTCCGTGCGGATGCGGCTGCACCACATGGGCGACGAGTACTACGACCCCAAGGGCTACCGGACCGACCTGAACGTGTGGTCCCGGGAGGGCGCGGCAGAGGCGGCCGTGGCGACCTGGACCAAACACTTCGACGATCTGTGGCGCCTGGCGAAGCGCCCGCACTGGCGACAGGGGACCTCGGTCTGACCGCCGCTGCGTAGGCTCGCCCCATGGGTGAGATGGGCCTGCGTGAGCGCAAGAAGCGGCGGATGTACGAGGACGTGTCGGACATCGCCGTGCGGCTGTTCCTGGCGAAGGGGTTCGACGCGGTGTCGGTGGCCGAGGTGGCCGCCGCGGCCGGGATCTCCAAGCCGACGCTGTTCCGGTACTTCCCGGCCAAGGAGGACCTGGTCCTGCACCGGATCGCCGACCACGAGACGGAGGCGGCCCGGCTGGTCGCGGGCGCCGGGTCGCCCGTCGGCGTGCTGCGGGCGCACTTCCTCGACGGGCTGCGGCGGGGCGACCCGATCACCGGGCTCAACGACCACCCCCAGGTGCTCGCCTTCCACACCCTGCTCAACAGCACCCCGACCCTGGTCGCCCGCCAGCACGCCTACCTGGAGCGGTCGGAGGCCGCGCTCGCCGAGGCCCTCGGCGGCACCCTGGACGCCAGGCTCGCCGCCGGCCAGATCATCGCCGTACAGCGGATCCTCGCGCAGGACAACTGGCGGCGGATCGCGGCCGGGGAGCGGGCCGAGGACGTGCGGGAGGACGCGGTGCGGGCGGCGGAGCGGGCGTTCGGACGGCTGGAGCGGGCCCTGACGGACCACTGATGAGTACGGGTTAAAAAATTAACCTGGTTACGAGTTTTCGCCTACGCTGTCTCCATGCAGCAGGAACTCGACCGTGAACGCGCCTACCACGACACCTGCCGAGCCGCCCTCGCCCGCATGGTCGAAGGCGCCGTCGAGCACGTCGTCACCGGCGAGGACGTCTCCGCGTCCGGTGCCGACGCCGAGGTGCTCGGGTACCGGCTGCGCAGCCGGGCCAAGGAGATGCGCGAGCTGCCTGAGGGGCCCCTGTTCTTCGGCAAGCTCGACTTCGAGGCAGGCGAGCACGCCGGGCAGAGCTACCGCGTCGGCCGCCTCCGCATCAGCGAGGAGCCGACCGCCCCGCCCCTCGTCGTCGACTGGCGCGCCCCCGTCTCCCGCGCCTTCTACCAGGCCGGCCCCGACGACCCGCAGGGCGTGGCGGTACGGCGGCGGTTCGGCTGGGCGCCCGGCAGCCGCGGCGACTCCGCCGACCTGACGGGGCTGGAGGACGAGCATCTGGGCAAGGGGGAGTCCGGGACCGGGAGCACCCTGCTCACCCGCGAGATCGAACGGCCGCGCGTCGGCCCCATGCGGGACATCGCCGCCACCATCCAGCCCGACCAGGACGACCTGGTCCGCGCCGGTCTCACCGACTCCGTCTGCGTCCAGGGCGCCCCGGGCACCGGCAAGACCGCCGTCGGCCTGCACCGCGCCGCCTACCTCCTCTACACCCACCCGCAGCGCATCCGCCGCTCCGGCCTCCTGATCCTCGGCCCCAACCGCACCTTCCTCTCCTACATCTCCGAGGTCCTCCCGGCCCTGGGCGAGACCGGCGTCCGGCAGACGACCCTGCCGGAGGAGATCGGCCGCCACCCCGTCACCGCTACCGACCCCGACCGCACCGCCGCGCTCAAGCACGACCCGCGGATGGCCGAGGTCCTGCGCCGCGCCCTGTACGCCCGCGTCCGCACGGACGCCGTCACCCCCCTCTCGCTCTCCGACGGCACCTACACCTGGCGGGTGCCCGCCGCCGCGCTCACGGAGATCGTCGCGGGGGTGCGGGACGAGGAACCGCCGTACGCCGTCGGTCGGGAGCGGGTGCGGGGGCGGGCGATGCGGGCCGTACAGCTCCAGGCCGAACGGCGGGCGGGCCCGCAGCCCGCCGCCTGGACCCGGCGTCTGGAACGCTCCCGGGCGATGAGCGGCTACCTCGACACCGTGTGGCCGAAGGTGCGCCCGGAGGAGGTGGTGGCCGAACTCCTCACGGACGGCGAGGCGCTGGCGGCGGCCGCCGCGGGGCTGCTGACCCCCGGCGAACAGCGGGACCTGCGCTGGGCCCGCCCGCCCCGCTCGTACCGGTCCGCCCGCTGGTCGGCCGCCGACCTGGTCCTCCTCGACGAGGTCGCGGGCCTCGTCGACCACCCCGAGGGCTACGGCCACATCGTCGTGGACGAGGCCCAGGACCTGTCTCCCATGGAGTGCAGGGCGATCGCCCGCCGCGCGGTCTTCGGCTCCCTCACCGTCCTCGGCGACCTCGCCCAGGCCACCACGCCCTGGGCGGCGCGGAGCTGGGACGCCGCACTGGGCCATCTGGGCAAGCCGGACGCGGCCGTCGTCCCGCTCACCACCGGTTTCCGTGTCCCGGCGGCGGTCGTGGCCCTGACCAACCGGCTGCTGCGCCGCCTGGGCACGGACGTACCGCCGGCCAGGTCCTACCGCGGCGACGGGGAGGTGCGGATCCGCCCGGCGGACGACGTGCGCGCGGCGACGGTCACCGCGGTCCGGGAGGCGCTGGCCCACGAGGGATCGGTGGGGGTGGTGGCGGCGGACGCGCAGGTGACCGCCGTACGCGAGGCGCTGACGGCCGCGGGCCTCGAACCGGCGGGACCGGACGAACCGGGCGCGCGGGTGGCCGTGGTCCCGGCGAGCGTGGTCAAGGGCCTGGAGTACGACCACGTGGTGGCCGTGGAACCGGCGGCGGTGGCGGAGGGGGAGGAACGAGGGCTGCACAGGCTGTACGTGGTCCTGACACGGGCGGTGTCGAGACTGGACGTGGTGCATGCGAGGCCGTTGCCGTTCTGAGAAGTCCGCGATCCTGTCCCGCGGTGCTTCTCTTCCTGGACATCGTCGGCACCCTCATCCCCTTCGGTGCCCCCGCCGACCGCCCCTACCCCGTGTACGACACCGGCGTCGCCCCGGCCCATCCGCTGCTGAACCGTGTCGACCCCGCCCTCGGCCCCCGCCTGTAGTCCCTCCGCCGCGACCTCGCCTGGGCCACCACCCGGATGGACGACGCCAACACCTGCGTCGCCCCCTGACTGGGCCCGCCCCGCGCTCCAGCTCGCGGGCCTGTGCCACGCGTGCTACGGCACCGACGGCTTCCCCACCGTCCTGCGGCCCCTGGACCGCCGCGCCGAACTCGCGGCCGTGATCGGCACGGAGGCCGAGGAGATCGTGTATCTCTACGCCTCGTGCGACCGCAAGGCCACCTACCCGGCCCTCGCCGACCCCGACGCGACCTTCCACGACCGCTTCACCGGCCGTGCCGACGTTCCCGCGCCGCGGCTGCGCCGGGACTTCGCCGAGCTCTCCGCCGCCAACGAACTCGATCTCGCCCGCATCGACCCGTCCTTCCGCGAGAAGTGGGGAGCCGAACTCCTCGCCCTGTTCACCCGCTCGCGCTCCCTGCTGAGCCGGCCCGCCTGGTCCGGCTGCCGCGCCGTTCTCGCTCCGGCGCCCCACCGTCGGCAGGACTGAGAGCAGGGGGACCAGGCGCTTCCGGGACAAGGCGCTTCCGGGACAAGGCGCCTCCGGGGCAGGGCACGGCAGGGCAGGGCTCATGGGCCGGCCGGCGCTGCGCGGGGACGGGACGGTGCGGAGGAGCGGCGCAGTTCCGCCGTGGTGGCGGCCACCCAGGCGACCGCGCCGAGGCACAGCAGGCCGCCGCTGACGAGGGCTGTCGTGCCCGAGGTCGCGTCTGCGACGAGGCCGCCGCGCATGTTGCCGATGTCGGGTCCGGCCTGTCCGACGATCTGTTCGGCGGCGCTGACCCGGCCGAGCAGTTCGTCCGGGGTGTGCGTCTGGACGACGGTGCTCCGGGAGACGACGGAGACGGTGTCGGCGGCGCCGGCCAGCACGAGGCAGCCCATTCCGCCCCATGGGCCGGGCGCCATGCCGAACAGGGTCAACGCCGCGCCCCAGGCGGCGGATCCGCAGAGCATGACCAGGCCGGGGCGGGGGAGCCGGGTGAAGGTTCCGGAGAAGACCGACGCCACGACGCCGCCGACGGCGACAGCCGTGAGGAACAGCCCGAGGGTGCGGGGGTCGTCGCCGAACCGTTCGGCGTTGAGCAGGGGGAACAGGCTGACGGGCATCGACAGTACGGTGGCGGCCAGGTCGGTGAGCAGGGCCCCGCGGATGGCAGGAGTGCGGCCCAGGAAGGCCAGGCCGTCCAGCACTCCGCGCAGGCCGGGCCGCGCGGTGGCCTCCTGGCGGGGCAGCTTCGGCAGACCGAACGCCCCGTAGAGCGCGGCGACGAAGGTCAGGGCGTCGATCAGGTAGCAGGCGCCGATCCCCGGTCCGCCCGCGAGCAGTCCGCTCAGCGCGGGACCGAGCAGCAGGGCGCCCTGGAAGGCGACGCGCCGCAGCGCCAGGCCCGCGGCCAGCTGGTGCGCGGGCAGCAGGTGCGGGATGAAGGTGCGCGACGCCGGGCCGCCGCCCGCGCCGAAGCAGGACTGGAGCGCGACCAGTCCCAGCACGCCGGCCGCGGGAACATGTCCGAGAAAGCCCTGCAGTGCCAGCAGGAGCGAACACACGGCCTGTCCACCGGTGGTGAGCAGGTAGAACTTCCGCCGGTCCACTCGGTCGACGAGCGATCCGGCGAACAGCCCGAGTGCGACGAGGGGGATCGCCTGGGCGAGCCCGACGGCACCAGTCCACGTGGTGCTTTCCGTCATCCGCCAGATCTGGAACATCACCGCGACGAGTGTCATCTGGCTGCCGAAACCCGACAGCGTCTGGCCGGTCCACAGCCGCCGGAACGGTGGTGACGACCGTAACGGGGCCACGTCGATCAGTGCGCGGCGCATTCCCCTGCGCATCCCCCTGCTCATTCCCATGCGGGATCCTCGGCCAGTTTCCCGGCGATCCGGTCGTGGAAGCTCCTGCGCGCCAGAGCCTGCTCGATGTCGGTGACGACCCGGGAGAGCGGGTAGGGAATCTCCTCCTCCAGTTCGGCGACGGCGGCCTCGGTGGCCCGCCATTCCGCCGCCAGGCGACCGATGACACCGCGGGCCCTGTCGGTGAGCGTCACCTTTCTGGTGCGCGCATCGTCGCCCACGACGGTCTCGACCCAGCCTGCCTTGCGCATCGCGGCGACCTTCTGACTGAGCGCCGAATGCGTGCGCTGAACCGACTCGGCGAGTTCCGCGATGGTCATGGGGCCGTGCGAGTGGAGCCGGAGCAGCTCCATGACGAAGCTGGGCTTGAGCCCGTCGATCCGCTGTTCGGAGTAGAGCCGGGCGATGTCGGCGTCCATGGACGCCTGGAGCAGGCGCAGGGGCCGCCAGAGGCTCTGCTGGGAGGGGTCGAGTGCGTCGGGGTCGGCCATGAGCCGCATCGTAACAGTGGTTATATAAGTGCTGTTACTTTTCCGTGCCGCCGCGCGGGTATGACGCGGCACACTTTTGCAAGCAGGTGCTTGCAATTGTTAGCGAGGGTGGGGCAGGGTGGAGGTATGGCATCGCTGAACGTCGGCAATCTCGGTGAGTATCTGCGTGAACAGCGGCGCAACGCGCAGCTGTCGCTCAGGCAGCTCGCCGATGCCGCCGGGGTGTCCAATCCGTACCTGAGCCAGATCGAGCGCGGGCTGCGCAAGCCGAGCGCGGAGGTGTTGCAGCAGGTCGCCAAGGCCCTGCGGATCTCCGCCGAGACGCTGTACGTCCGCGCCGGAATCCTCGACGCCGAGCGGGATCTGAACGAGGTGGAGACCCGTGCGGTCATCCTCGCCGACCCCACCCTGGACGAGCGGCAGAAGCAGGTGCTGCTGCAGATCTACGAGTCGTTCAGGAAAGAGAACGGCTTCGGGCCGGGCCTGGAGCGCGCGAGTGGCACGGACACCGTCGGCGCCGAGAACCACGACGGCGACGGCGGCCCCGGCGGCAGTGGGACCGGCGACAGCGAGACCGATCCGCGGCGGACGGCCGGATGAGCCGGCCAAGCGCGCCGGCCGCCGCGCCGCGGACCACAAAACCCTCAGCCGAACTTTAATACGGGAGGACCATCACCATGGCCATCGCCGACGACCTGCGCAAGACCCTCAGCGACCCGACTCCGCTCTACTTCGCCGCCGGCACCGCCGACCTGGCCCTCCAGCAGGCCAAGAAGGTCCCAGGCCTGGTCGAGCAGCTGCGCGCCGAGGCCCCGGCCCGCATCGAGGCGGTCCGCAACACCGACCCGAAGGCCGTCCAGGAGAAGGCCGCCGCCCGCGCCAAGGAGGCCGGAGCCAAGGCCAAGGAGGCCCAGGTCAGCCTCCAGTCCAAGGTCAACGACTTCATCGTCTCCCTCGACGGCGACCTCAAGAAGCTCGGCGAGTCCGCCCAGGACTTCGCGCTGCGCCAGGTCGGCGTGGCCGCCGAGTACGCCGTCAAGGCCCGCGAGACCTACGAGAAGGTCGCCGAGCACGGCGAGCAGGCCGTGAAGGTCTGGCGCGGCGAGGCCGCCGACGAGATCGAGGACCTGGCCATCGCCGTCGAGGGCAAGCCCGAGCCGGTCACGGTCAAGGCGGACGAGAAGAAGGCGGACGAGCCGAAGGCCGCCGAGGCCAAGCCGGCCGCGGTGAAGAAGGCCCCGGCCGCCAAGAAGACCCCGGCCCCCCGCAAGGCCACCCCGGTCAAGAAGACCACCCCGCCGGCCAAGTAACCGGCGCCCGCGTCAGCGGAACGTACGGGCCGGGCACCTTGGGGGTGCCCGGCCCGTTCTACGGGTACGGTGGCCGCGTAGGGATCGGGAGAGAACGGGTGGTGGCAGCATGCTGATGCTGGGGTTCGCGGGGTTCCTGGGACTGTTGAAGATCGTCCTGATGGCCCTGGCCGCGTTCGGGCTGGTCGACGCCGTGTTCCGGCGCGAGGACGCCTTCCGCGCGGCCGACAAGCAGAACAAGATGTTCTGGCTGATCATCCTGGCCATCGCCCTGGTCGTCAGCTACCTCTTCTCGATCCTCTCCATCCTGCCGATCGCGGGCGTGGTGGCGAGCATCGTCTACATCGTCGACGTCCGCCCCGCGGTCAAGCAGGTGTCGGGCGGTGGCGGCGGCTGGCGAGGCCGCCGCGGCGGCAGCAGCAGCGACGGCCCGTACGGCCCGTACAACGGCGGCCGCTGATCCCTTTCAAGGGGCGCCCGCCGAGGCGCCCCGTCAGGGGCGCGGGGCTGTCCTGATAAGCGGCTCCGCCGCGTGGGCGCGACAGGCCGCGCCCTGCCCGCCCCCGGCGCACTGCACCCCCGCAACGGCGCGTTGCCGGTCAAACCCCCCGATCCAGCAGCACAACGGCCACGTCGTCCGTCAGCTCGCCCCCGTTGAGCTGCCGCACCTCATTGACGGCCGCGCGCAGCAACGCCTCCCCGGTCAGGCCGGAGGCCAGCTGCCGTCGGACCATCTCGACCATTCCCTCCTGCCCCAGCCGCTCGCCGCCCGAGCCCACCCGGCCCTCGATCAGCCCGTCGGTGTAGAGCATCAGGCTCCACTCGGAGCCCAGCTCCACCTGCATCCGCGGCCACCGGGCCCCCTTCAGCAGCCCCAGCGCCGGCCCGTTGTTCTCGTACGGCAGCAGTTGGGCCGGCCGTCCGGGCCGGGCGACCAGCGGCGCCGGATGCCCGGCCAGGCACAGCCCGGCCTGACGCCCGTCCGGCGCTATGTCGACGGTGCAGAGCGTCGCGAAGATCTCCTCGTCGGCGCGCTCGTGCTCCAGCACCTCCTGAAGCGTGGACAGCAGCTCGTCGCCGCACAGCCCCGCCAGGGTCAGCGCCCGCCAGGCGATCCGCAGCTCCACGCCGAGCGCGGCCTCGTCCGGGCCGTGCCCGCAGACGTCGCCGATCATCGCGTGCACGGTCCCGTCGGGCGTGCGCACGGTGTCGTAGAAGTCACCGCCGAGCAGCGCCCGGGAGCGGCCGGGGCGGTAGCGGGCGGCGAAGCGCAGCGAGGAGCCCTCCAGCAGGGGCGTGGGCAGCAGGCCCCGCTCCAGACGGCGGTTCTCCTGCGCCCGCAGCCGCCCCTCCGCGAGCTTGCGCTCGGTCGTCAGGGAGCGTTTGCGCTCGACGGCGTACCGGATGGCGCGGCTCAGCAGCCGTCCGTCCAGCTCGTCGCGGAAGAGGTAGTCCTGCGCGCCGACGCGCACGGCCTCGGTGCCGCGCTCGGCGTCACCGGAGGCGGTGAGCGCCAGCACGGCGTGCCGGGGCGCGAGCTCCAGCACGTGCTTGAGCACGGCCAGCTCGCCCCCCGTCTCCTTGTCGCCCGGCGCCGGGAGCGCCAGGTCCAGCAGGATGCAGTGGACGTCGTCGGTCAGCAGCCGCTCGGCCTCGGTGAGGTTGCGGGCGGTGCGGACGCGGATCGAGTTGCCGGACGCGTCCCGCAACTCGGGCAGGACCGGTGAACCGGCCGGATCGTCCTCGATCAGCAGCAGGGTGAGAGTGGTGCCGCCGGTGTTCGGGGTGACGGCTTCCGTGCGGTTGGCCTCTTCCTTGAGGGGGCCGCCGCCCTGTGCGGGCACGGCGGCCGGCGCCTGACCACTCTCCACGGCCGGGATCGCTCTCTGCCGCGGTACGGGTACGGGCATCGTGTCGGGTTCCTTCCCTCCCCCCGAGGGCATGGCGGGGCGAGGGACCTCGACCCACCCGACGGGGACCATAGCGGTACTGGCCGCCGCAACGGAATGGGGTGGGCCACGTCGCCCTGTCTCAGGCCACCGGCATATGCCGCGTGCCGTACCGCAGTTGGGTAAGAGGGTCGTGTGAAGGGAATGACGAAGGTCACGTGCCGCCGGAGTTTGATGGGGCGTTGGCGTGCACTGAGTCACATGACTCAGCTCACGAAAGGGGCATCACACCTAAAGTGCCCGGCGGTGCTCAGGCGTCCGGCCGTACCACCCCGAGGATCGGCATCGATCCCGCTCCGCCGACCGACACCGTCCGTCCCGGGCGCGGGGCCTGGATGATCGCGCCGTCCCCGATGTACATCGCGACATGACTGGCGTCGTCGAAGTAGATGATCAGGTCGCCGGGCCGCATGTCCTTGACGTCGACGTGCTTGAGCTGCTTCCACTGCTCCTCGGAGGTGCGCGGAATCGGCTTCCCGGCGCTCGCCCAGGCCTGCGAGGTCAGCCCGGAGCAGTCGTACGAGTCCGGGCCCTCGGCGCCCCACACGTACGGCTTGCCGAGCTGGGCGGTGGCGAACGCGACCGCCTTCTTGCCCGCCGCGGACGCCTTGCTGTGGATCTCGTCGAGTATCCCGGTGCCCAGCCAGGCGGTCTGCTGCTTGTAGGCGGCCTCCCGCTCCAGCTCGGCGAGCCGCTCCTTCTGCTTCTTCTCCAGCTTCGACTGGAGCTGCTCGGCGGCGGCGATCCGCTGCTGGATCTTCTTCTTCGCGGCGGCCTTCGCCTTGCGGCCGGCCTCCAGTCTGTTCCACTGGTCGGCCGCGTCCGCCGCGTACTGCGTCAAGTCCTGCTGGGTCTGGGTCAGTTCCCTGATCAGGGCCTTGGTGGCGCGCTCGCCCTGGAGCACCCGCCCGGCCCCGTCCAGGAACTCGGAGGGGTCGTCGCTCAGCATCAGCTGGGCGGTGTCCGGCAGCCCGCCGGTGCGGTACTGGGCGGCGGCCGCCCGGCCCGCCCGCTCCTTCAACGCGTCGAGCTTCTGCTGCCCCTTGACGATCTTCTGCGCCAGGTCGACGATCTCGGCGGACTGCTTCCGCGCCGCCTCCTCGGCGGCGTTGTACGCGTCGGTGGCGACGGCCGCGTCGTGATAGAGCGCGTCCAGCTTCTCGCGTACGGCCTCAAGGTCCTTGTCCGGAGTGAGGGTCGCGGAGGTGCCGGTCGAGGCCGAGGCCGAGGCCGAGGCGGTGGGGGAGGGGGGCGGGGCGGGCGCCGCGAACGCCGTGCCGGGTGCAGCCAGCACCGTCACCGTGCAGACCACGGTCACCGCCGTCGCCAGGATCCCGCTCCCGCCGGCCCGGACGGTGCGCTTGTCCGGTCCCATGACGCGCCCCCCAAAAAAATCTGATTAATCGTCAGTAACTTACGGCACGTGGAGGATCGTGCCATGGCGCGCCGTAAAGCGACAGAGGTAGTGGCAGGTGGGTTCCTCCCCGGTTTCCCCCCGAGCATGACGATCTCCCCGCCTTTGTGACGTACGACTCATCGAGATCGTTCCCACCCCGTCCCATCAGGCCTTCGGCGCCAAAGCCCGCCACGCCACCGTCACTTCGCCCTGCCGCCAGCGCGTCGCCGAGTCCGTCACCGGCCAGTCGGCCGTCAGGTCCCGCACCGCCCGGATCCACCGCTGCCGGGCGCCGTACGACGCGTAGGGCGCGGCCGCCGCCCACGCGCGGTCGAAGTCCCGCAGGAACGCGTGCACCGGCTCGCCCGGCACATTGCGGTGGATCAACGCCTTCGGCAGCCGCTCGGCGAGGTCCGAGGGCCGTTCCAGGGAGCCGAGCCGGGTCGCGAAGGTCACCGTCCGGGGGCCCTGCGCCCCGAGCGCCACCCATACGTGCCGCCGCCCGATCTCGTCACAGGTCCCCTCCACCAGCAGCCCGCCGGGTGCGAGCCGTCCGCACAGCCGCCGCCACACCTCGGCGACCTCGCCCTCGTCGTACTGCCGCAGCACGTTGGCCGCGCGGATGAGCGACGGCCGCGTGGGAACGGGGATCTCGAACCCGCCGTGCCGGAAGGTGAGCCCCTCCCGCTCGTACGGCCTGGCCGCGGCGACCCGCGCGGGCTCGATCTCGACCCCGACGACACGCGCGCGTGGCGCGACGCCGCGCAGCCGGCCGAGCAACTCGACGGCGGTCCAGGGGGCGGCGCCGTACCCCAGGTCGACGGCGACGGGGTCGTCCGCGCGTCGCAGCTCGGCCCCGTGCGTGACGGCGATCCAGCGGTCCATGCGGCGCAGCCGGTTGGGGTTGGTGGTCCCGCGCGTCACCGTTCCCACGGGGCGGGAGGCGGCGCGGGCTGTCATGTCTAAGAGGGTAGACAGTGACGCGCCCTGCACTGACGCGCCCCGTCCTCGAACGGTTGAGCGACTCTAGGCAATGTGTCGGTAAAGTCAACCGTCCCCGGAATGGGAACCCGGCCCTCCGCTGTTGCACACCCAGAGGACCCTCGACGTCCTCCCGAAGGCATGCCCGCATCAAGGAGGACCGCCACGTGAGCCAGTACATCAGCAGGCTCGCTCGCCACTCCCCGTCGGCCGCCGCCCGGCTCCGCCGGCCCCGCAGGCCCCGCCGCGTCGCCATGCTCTCCGTGCACACCTCGCCGCTCCACCAGCCCGGCACCGGCGACGCCGGCGGCATGAACGTCTACATCGTGGAGCTCGCGCAGCGCCTCGCCGCGATCGACATCGACGTCGAGATCTTCACCCGGGCCACCTCCGGCGGCCTCCCGCCCGTCGTCGAGCTCGCCCCCGGCGTCCTCGTCCGGCACGTCGACGCCGGCCCCTACGAGGGCCTCGCCAAGGAGGACCTCCCCGCCCAGCTGTGCGCCTTCACGCACGGCGTGATGCAGGCCTGGGCCGGCCACCGCCCCGGCTACTACGACCTCGTCCACTCGCACTACTGGCTCTCCGGCCACGTCGGCTGGCTCGCCGCCCAGCGCTGGGGCGTCCCGCTCGTGCACGCCATGCACACCATGGCCAAGGTCAAGAACGCCAACCTGGCCGACGGCGACACCCCCGAGCCCGCCGCCCGGGTCATCGGCGAGACCCAGATCGTCGCCGCGGCCGACCGCCTCATCGCCAACACCTCCGAAGAGGCCGGCGAACTCGTCCGCCACTACAGCGCCGACCCCGCCAAGGTCGCCGTCGTCCACCCCGGCGTGAACCTCGACCGGTTCTGCCCGGCGGACGGACGGCAGGCGGCCCGCGCCCGCCTCGGCCTCCCGCAGGACGCCCTGATCCCGCTCTTCGCGGGCCGCATCCAGCCCCTCAAGGCCCCCGACGTGCTGCTGCGCGCCGTGGCCGTCCTCCTCGACGAACGCCCCGAACTCCGCTCCCGGATCGTCGTGCCGATCGTCGGCGGCCCCAGCGGCAGCGGTCTCGCCAAGCCGGAGGGCCTGCAGAAGCTGGCCGCGCGGCTCGGCGTCGCGGACGTCGTACGATTCCGCCCTCCCGTCGGCCAGGAGCAGCTCGCGGACTGGTTCCGGGCCGCCTCCGTCCTGGTCATGCCGTCCTACAGCGAGTCCTTCGGCCTGGTGGCGATAGAGGCCCAGGCGGCCGGCACGCCCGTGCTCGCCGCCTCCGTCGGCGGTCTGCCCGTGGCCGTACGGGACGGCGAGACCGGCTTCCTGGTGGACGGTCACCATCCGGCCGACTACGCGCGCGTGCTGCGCCGTTTCGCCGACGACGCGTCTTTGGCGGACCGTTTCGGCAGCGCGGCCGCCCGACACGCCCAGTCTTTCGGCTGGGACACGGCCGCCGCCGCCACCGCCGACGTCTACCTGGCCGCGACCCAGTCCCACCGCCGTCGCGTACGCTCGGCCCATGGGTGATGTCGACAAGGCCGCGCAGGTCATCGAGGGTGTCCTCAAGGACGCCGAACTGGAGTGGGAGAGCCCCGAGTCCGGCACCTACGTCGTGCAGCTCCCCGGCACCCGCAAGCTGAAGACGACCGTCTCCCTCCGCGTCGGCCGCCACTCCCTCTCCCTGAACGCCTTCGTCATCCGGCACCCCGACGAGAACGAGCCGGCCGTCCACCGCTGGCTCCTGGAGCGGAACCTCAAGCTGTACGGCGTGAGTTACGCCGTCGACCGCCTCGGCGACATCTACGTCACCGGGAGGCTCTCGGTCGCCTCCGTCACCGACGAGGAGATCGACCGCCTCCTCGGCCAGGTCCTGGAGGCCGCGGACGGCGCCTTCAACACACTCCTGGAGCTGGGCTTCGCCTCCGCGATCCGCAAGGAGTACGCGTGGCGGGTGGCGCGCGGCGAGTCGACCCGAAACCTGGATGCGTTCACGCACCTGATCGAACGTCCTGCCGACTGACTCCGGGACCGGCCGGCGCCGGGCTTCGGGGCCCAGGGGCGAGACGCTCCAGAGGGGCGCGAACTGCCGTCCGTCTGCCTGCTGTTAACCTGCCGCGACCCCGTGTCTTAACGGGGCCTTACCTTTCTTCTCCCGTCACTGAGAGGTTGTGTATGCGCGCAGGCAGATCGTCCGGCTCGGCGGTGGTGCTCGCGGGGGCGCTGGCCCTGGGAGCCCTCGCGGCACCGTCCGCGGCGGCGGCCGACACCGGGATCACGGTGACCAGGATGGTCGTGAACGAGGGCAAACCCATCGTGGTGGGCACCACCGCGAAGGTGAAGCCCGGCTTCACCTTCCGCATGACCTGGCCGTCCGGCGTCAAGCTCGCCGACGCACAGGTGCTCCCGTTCCTCTACCACGACACCACGGCCGCCAAGGGCGCCGCGGACGGCGGTATCTACTTCGACTCGGTGGGCTGCGGCGACAACGGCTCCCAGCCCGCCGACTGCGGCGGCGAGTTCTCCATCGAGCCGCGCTACACCCTGGACTCCGACAACGACGCGACGACCTGGAAGATCGCGGCCGGCGCGAAGATCTGGGGCTCGGACGACAAACTCAAGAGCCAGGAGATCCTGACCGGCCTCGGCACCGTGCAGGTCCTGCGCGCGGCCAAGGTCACCGCCAACGCCGCCCCGGAGCCCGTCGCCAAGGGCGGGACGCTCACCGTGAAGGGCGCGATCACGCGCGCGGACTGGGTGAAGCACAGGTACGTCGGCTTCGGCGGCAAGGCGGCCAGGCTGCAGTTCCGCAAGAAGGGCAGCAGCACGTACACGACGCTGAAGACGGTGCGGGCCGACTCGGCCGGTGCCCTGAAGACCACGGTCAAGGCGGCCGCCGACGGCTACTACCGGTGGACCTTCGGCGCCACGGCCACCACCGGCGGCGCGACCTCCGCCGGCGACTACGTCGACGTCAGCTGACGTACCGCGCGCTGTCGCGATAGCGCCCCGGGGTCACCCCCACCAGCTTCCGGAAGTGCCGGGTGAGATGGGCCTGGTCGTAGAAGCCGGTGGCGGTGGCCGTCTCGCCGGGCGGCACGCCGTCGAGCAGCAGCCGGCGGGCCCGGCCGACCCGGCGGGACATCAGGTACTGGTGCGGGGCGATGCCGTACGCGCCGCTGAACGCCCGTACCAGGTGGGCGGGATGGGCGTGCAGCAGCCGCGCCGCCTCCTCCAGGGCGAGCCCGTCGGCGACCCGCTCGTCGAGGAGTCCGCGCAGGGCACGGGCGAGGGACGGGTCAGCGGGCTCCTGGACCGCGAGCCGGGGACGGAGCAGGCCCCGCAGCCGCTCGCCGATCAGGGCGAGCCGGCTCTCCGCCTCCCACTCGTCGCCGGGGCGGGCGAGTGCGGAGTGCAGCAGGCCGACCCGCTGCCGCAGCAGGGGGTCACGCAGGTCGGGCCCGTCGACGGCGGCTCCGATCAGATCGTCCCCGAGCAGGGTCCCGTCCAGGTAGACCACGCGCTTGCGGAAGCCGTCCGCGGTGGCGGGGGAGCCGTTGTGCGGCACGTGCGGCGGCAGCAGGGTCACGGTGTCGGCGGGGGTGCCGTGCTCGTGCCGGTCGAGGTCGTACCGTACGGCGCCGTCGTCCACGATGAGCAGCGTCCAGGCGTCATGGACGTGCATCGGGTACGCGTACTCGGTGAAACGGGCGTGGAAGACCTCGGTGACGCCCGGGACGCGGGGGCGCCAGGCGGTGACTTCCTGTGTGACGGACTGCCGGGCGGCCATGCAAAGAACGTACAAGACGAGGCCGTACGACGCCCGGCAGTCTCAAGGCATGAGTTCCACGACCCCTCTGAACACCGCCCCGGCCCCGGCCCCCGTCCGTTTCGACACGAAGATCGCCGTGCTGCTGCGCGCGGACCTGGAGCCCTGGCAGCGCCTGAACGTCACCGCGTTCCTGGTCAGCGGCCTGGGCGCGACGCTCCCCGAGGTGGTCGGGGAGCCGTACGAGGACGCGGACGGGGTCGCCTACCTGCCGATGTTCCGGCAGCCGGTGCTGGTCTTCGAGGGCGAGAAGGAGACCCTGAAGGCCGCGCACGAGCGTGCGCTGAGCCGCGCCCTGCCCCGCGCCGTCTTCACCGCCGACCTCTTCTCCACCGGCAACGACCGCGACAACCGCGCGGCGGTGCGCGCGGTGCCCACGGCGGAACTCGACCTGGTGGGGCTCTCGGTGTACGGGCCGCGGAACGCGGTGGACAAGGTGCTGAAGGGGGCGCGCATGCATCCGTGACCCGCCCTGTCGGCGGATCCTGTCGGCCGATCCTGTCGGCCAACGGGTGGATTCCCTTGGCGTGACCGGGTGATGCGATCATCGCAATTGCCGGGGTTCGGTGTGAATGTCGTATGTGACTGTCATGCGATACATCAGATTCTGCGGTGCGGCCGCAGCCGCCGCGGCGATCGCCACGGGCCTGACGAGCGGACCGGCGAATGCCGCGGGCCCGGACCGTGTTCCGTGCAGCGGGACGGCGCTGGCCCTCGCCATCACCAACGCGCGGAACGGTGAGACCCTTGATCTCCGCGGCGACTGCACCTACCACCTGATGGCTGCGCTGCCGGCCGTCGCCCAGAACCTCACGATCCGGGGCAACGGCGCGACGATCGTGCGCGACGGGGCGACCACCCCCGCGTTCCGGATTTTCGACGTCAGCTCGGGCGGCGACCTGCGTCTGAAGGACCTCACTGTCCGCGGTGGGTATCTCCCCACCGGGAACGGCGCCGGAATCCACGTCAACAGCGGCGGCGGGCTCAGGCTGGCGAAGGTCGCCGTACTCGACAACACCGCCACGGACAACGGCGGCGGCATCGCGGTGGAGGCGGGCGGCTCGGCGGAGATCAGAAGCAGCTATGTGGCGTTCAACAACGCGGGCGACGGCGGTGGCCTCTACACCGCCGGCTCCGTGACCACCGAGAGCTCCGAGTTCGCCCGCAACCACGCCCGGCTCGCCGGCGGCGCGATCTATCAGGCCGGGGGCATGACCTTCGTCGGCATGAGCCTGGTCCGGCGGAACACCGCGGCCGGGGTCTCCGGCGGCGGCGTCTACGTCGACGGCGGCACGACGGAGATCGACGACAGCAAGGTCATGAACAACACCGACACGGGCAACAGAGGCGGCGGGATCTACAACAACGCGAACCTGAAGCTGGTGAAGTCCAAGGTCAGCGGCAACGTCGTCGGAGGCACGGCGGGCCGGGGCGGTGGCATCTACAACACGGGCACGGGGGTCCTCTTCCTGAAAGGCACCGAGGTCTCCCGTAACAGCGCGAACGGCAACAACGCGAGCGCCACCAGCGTCTCCGTGGGCGGCGGCATCTACAACGACGGCGGATCCGTCACCCTCGACCACAGCACCGTCCGCGACAACGCCTCCACGTCGGCGCCCGGCGGTGTCTTCACCACCAACCGGGTCTCGGTGACGGACTCGAAGGTCGTCCACAACATCCCGACCAACTGCTCGGTGGGCCTGGTACCGGGCTGCACGGACTGACGCCGTCCGCCGGAGAGCCCCTGCCCTCCGTCGTACGAGGGCAGGAGCTGTCCGCGGGGCGCCGCCCGGCGCTTCCCGGACCCCGGACCCCGGACCCCGGTCCCTTCAGGCCCGCACCCCCGCCTCCGCACCCGCCGAAGCCGCGGCCGCGGGCCGTTCCGCCGGCAGCCGCCGCATCAGCAGCCCGTACCCCAGAGCCGCCGCCGTCCCCACGACCGCGCACACCCCCCACAGCCACCGCGCCCCGAACCGGTCGATGACGACGCCGGACAGCAGCGGCGCGATGAGCGCGGCGGCGGACCAGGACAGCGTGTACATCCCCTGGTACCTGCCCCGCCCCTGCACCGGCGAGAGCCGCACCACCAGCCCCGTCTGGGTCGGCGCGTTGACGATCTCGGCCAGCGTCCACACGCAGACGGTGAGCGCGAACACCCCGACCGACCCGGCGAGCGCGGTGAGCCCGAAACCGTACCCCGCGAGCAGGGACGAGACGACCAGCAGGGACCGCGGATCCCGGTGCTGGATGACCCGGGTCACCGGAATCTGCAGCACCACGATGAGGATCCCGTTCACGGCGATGGACATGCCGTAGTCGGCGGGCGAGAACCCGGCCTCGCCCATCGCCACCGGCAGCCCCACCGACCCCTGCTGGAAGATCAGCGCGACGAGGAACGACAGCCCGACGACGCCCATGTACCGCCCGTCGCGCACCACGGTCAGCAGGCTGACCTCGCCACCCTTGCCGCCCGCCGCGGCGGCACGCGCCGGCCGCGACTCGGGCACCCTGGCGAAGACGAGGACGGCGCAGGCGGCGGTCATCGCCGCCTCGATCAGGAACCCGGCGCGGTAGCTGACCTCGGCGATGAACCCGGCGCCCATGGAGGACACGGCGAACCCCAGATTGACCGCCCAGTAGTTGAGCGAGAAGGCCCGCACCCGGTCCTCGGGCCGCACGATGTCGGCCATCATGGCCTGCACGGCCGGCCGGGAGGCGTTGGAGGCCACGCCGACCAGGAAGGCGACGGCGGCGATGGCGACGGGATCGCGCACGAACCCGAGCAGCGCGACGGCCGCGGCGGTGGAGCCCTGGGCGACGAGCAGGGTGGGCCGCCGCCCCAGCCGGTCGGCCATCACCCCGCCCCCCAGGGAGGACACGACCCCGCCCAGCCCGTGCAGGGAGGCGACGAGCCCGGCGTACGACGCGCTGTACCCGCGGTCCAGGGTCAGATACAGGGCCATGTACGTGGCCACGAAGGCACCCAGCCGGTTGACGAGGGTGCTGGTCCACAGCCACCAGAACTCCCTGGGCAGACCGGACACGGTCTCCCGGACGGCGCGTCGCAGGGCGGCGGACGACATGGTTCTCCCGGAGCAGGCGTGAGCGACAGAGATGTAAGTGACACAAGGCGTGAGGGCAACTTACATACCTGCTGCTCGCCTGAGCCAGTCAATTAACAGATGCAGGCGACTGTCCGCCCCCTGGGACGCCCCACGGGCGCCCGCCCTCCGCCCCGAACACGTGGATTACGCTCTGACCCATGGCCGACGCACCGTACAAGCTGATCCTCCTCCGCCACGGCGAGAGCGAGTGGAACGCGAAGAACCTGTTCACCGGCTGGGTGGACGTCAACCTCAACGAGAAGGGCGAGAAGGAGGCAGTCCGCGGCGGTGAGCTCCTGAAGGATGCCGACCTGCTCCCGGACGTGGTCCACACGTCCCTCCAGAAGCGAGCGATCCGCACGGCGCAGCTCGCCCTCGAAGCCGCCGACCGCCACTGGATCCCGGTCCACCGCAGCTGGCGCCTGAACGAGCGCCACTACGGCGCCCTCCAGGGCAAGGACAAGGCGGCCACGCTGGCCGAGTTCGGCGAGGAGCAGTTCATGCTCTGGCGCCGCTCGTACGACACCCCGCCCCCGCCGCTCGCCGACGACTCCGAGTTCTCCCAGTCCGCGGACCCGCGCTACGCCGCCATCCCCCCGGAGCTGCGCCCCCGCACGGAGTGCCTCAAGGACGTCGTCAACCGCATGCTCCCGTACTGGTACGACGGCATCGTCCCCGACCTCCTGGCCGGCCGCACGGTCCTGATCGCCGCCCACGGCAACAGCCTGCGCGCCCTCGTCAAGCACCTGGACGACATCTCGGACGCCGACATCGCCGGTCTCAACATCCCCACGGGCATCCCCCTCGCCTACGAACTGGACGCCGACTTCAAGCCGGTGACCCCCGGCGGCCAGTACCTCGACCCGGCCGCGGCAGCCGCGGCCATCGAGGCGGTCAAGAACCAGGGCAAGAAGAAGTAACCCTGCCCGAGAAGCCCCCTCCCCGCGGGTTCTCCACGGGTGGGGGGCTTGTTGCTGTGCCGGGGCCGCCTCTGGGCTCTCAGCCGATCAGGGGCGGGGTCCGCGGGAGTTTCCGGCGCCGACGACGCTGAGTGCCGCGCAGCAGGTGGCGAGGACGAGGCGAGCGGCTGGCGGTCGCCGGTCAGAGAGTCTGCCGCGTGGATCAACTGCGCCGTGCCAAGGGCCGGCGCGGCCCACCCGGCGAGGGTGCCGGCGGTCAGTTCGGGGGCGGTTGGCGGCGGTGCCCGACAGGTTGCCCGAAGCCGAAGCCGAAGTCGAAGCCGTGGTCGTCGACGTGGTCGTCGATGTGGCCGTGCAGGCGTGCGAAGCGCAGGAGTTCGCGGACGATGCCCGCGTTGCCCATGGCCCAGCCGGTCTGTGGTTCGAGGGCGGTGGGAGTGGCCCGGTGTTCGACGTTGGACCAGCGGGCACCCTCGCCGTCGCGGATCGCGCGGGCGGTGAGGTCCGTGACGAGGACGTGGGCGAAGTCGTACGCGTCCTGTTGCCCGGCTTGCTCGGCGATCCGGTCGCAGGCCAGGGCGAGGACGCCCGCGGTGCCGCAGCACCGGCCGTTGTTGTCCCAGAAGCCGGGGCGCAGCCGCTGGGGCAGGCCGGAGTGGGTGACCGTGTGCCAGCAGCGGTCGGCGAGGGCGGCCCAGGCCGGGTCGGCGGTGACGTCCCGCAGCAGCCGGAAGACCTGTGCGTCCCCGGTCGGGCCGTGGCACCAGCCGTAGCTGAACGGCTCGATCAGCTCGGGCCGGAACTGCGGGGTGGAGTGCCGCACCAGGAAGCCCTCCGGCCCCGCTTCGTCGCGCGCGACGACGTCCGCGGCCCCGGCCAGGGCCAGTTCGACCAGGTCCGCCCGCCCGGTGGCGTCGCCGACGCGGGCCAGCGCGAGGACGATGCCGAGTGTGCCGTGCGAGATGTGGTGCAGACGGGCCTCGACACCCGTGCGGTGGGGCCAGTGGACGCCGGCCGGAGTCTGCTCCGCCGTGCGGAGATAGGGCTCCACGGCGAGGACGGCCAGTTCGGGGTCGCCGGACAGCAGTGCGCCGAGGCCGATTCCCGCGTTCCCGCCCATCAGCTCGAACAGTTCGCCCCAGCGGGTGCCGTCGAAGCGTGCCCGCACGAGGTGCAGCGCGCGGTCGGCGGCGGCTCCGGCGGCCGTGTCGCCGAGTTCCTCGTGCACGGTCCGCAGGACGAGCGCGATTCCGGTACGGCCGAAGTAGAGGGAGTCGTCGTCGACGCCGTCGACGAAGTCCGCGAGGCTGCGGGCCGCGCGCAGGGCGGCGTCGGCGTGGGAGTCGTCGCCGAAGTGCCGCCATGCCTCCAGGAGTACGGGGACGATCCCGGCCGTACCGCTGTAGAGGTTCGGGTTGAGGCTGTCGTCCGAGGGCCTCGTCGCCCAGGCGAGGCCGCCCCCGGCCGTCGCGCGCGCCAGCCCGGTCAACCACCGCAGCCCGTCCACCGCGAGTCCCTCGACCTCGTCGACCCTTCCCGATGCTGTCGTCATGGCGCCACTCTCGCAGGACCTCCCGGGCGTGCCGAGGACCGGGGGGAGGGTGGACGAGCCGTGTCCAGGATGGTGGGCGAAGCCGAGCCCGTTTGCCGAACCGGCAAACGGGCTCGGCCTGTCGGCGCGTGGATTCGCATGATCTGTGGAGGGGCGGCAGATCGGCGAACGTGAAGGACGGGGAGGACGTATGGCGGCGCGGCATCGGGTGGTTCTTGCGGGCGGACGGCGGATTCATCTCGTCGAGGAGGGCCGGTCCCCTCGTGCTGCTCGTGCACGGGTTTCCCGAGTGCTGGTACTCGTGGCGGTATCAGTTGCCGGTGCTCGCGGCGGCGGGATATCGCGCTGTTGCCATCGAGGCCGCTGCCCGGGTGGCACCGCGACTGGGAGGATCTCGCCGCCTACGACGGCGCCCCGGTCACCCAGCCGTCCCTGTTCGTCGGCGGCGGTCTCGACGCCTCCACGACCTGGCCGGCCGACGCCATCGAGGCGTACCCGGTCACCCTCCCGGGTCTGGTCTCCTCCCACCTCCTCGACGGCTGTGGGCACTGGATCCAGCAGGGACGGCCCGACGAGGTCAACCGGCTGCTCGTCGACTGGCTCGCCGGGCTGCCCGCCACCCGAACGTCACTCTGAGCTCACCAGATGGACAGCGGGACCTGGTGGATCTCGTCCGCCGGATGGCCCGAGCGTTCGTGGACGCGCTTGACCGCGTCGGCCGAGGGGGCGTCGGAGAGGCAGTAGACGTTGCCGGAGTCAGGGTCGGCCCAGGCCCGTTCGAAGTGGACGCCCTCGTCCTTCTCGACGGCGAGGTCGGCCTCGTGGGCCTCCCTGAGCTGGTCGGCGGTGATGCCCTTCATCCCGTGGTGTACGTCCATGAACTGCGGCATGGCTGCCACCTCCTGTCTCCCCCCGCGACCCGCCCCGTCCGGTTCCGGTTCCCTTTCCATGCTGCGCCCGTCCGTGCCGCTTCGCGCGCCGCTCCGCACCGGCACGAAGGGCCCCCGACCGGAGTCGGGGGCCCTTCGCCGTACCTGAGGTGCTGAGGCGTTCGGTCAGCCGCACTGGCAGGGGCTGCCCGACTGGCAGCCGCAGCCGCAGCCCGAACCGCAGCCGCAGGCGCCGATGACCAGAAGGTTCTTGATCTCGGCGGGCTGGTCGCTCTCGCGCTCCTGCGTGGGGTCGGGCGTGGTGCTGGGGGATTCGGCCATGGATCCCTCCCGTAGGTCCCTGGATGCCCTGGAGGTAGGGCCTTGCCCATTCCATGCCCGTTTCTCCGGGCGCATCAACGGCGCACGGCGGCGCACTGGGGTGCCCCGCGCCCGTCCCGCACCCCGCGTGCCCCGCCCGGCCGGGCGGTTACGCCCCCTCGGTGCCCGTCACCGGCTGGATGTCGGGCTGCAGGTCGTCCGCGTGCTCGCCGGTGACCAGGAAGACGACGCGCTTGGCGACGGCGACCGCGTGGTCGGCGTACCGCTCGTAGTAGCGGCCGAGGAGGGTCACGTCGACGGCGGTCTCGATGCCGTGCTTCCAGCGGTCGTCCAGCAGGTGCTGGAAGATCGTGCGGTGCAGCAGGTCCATCTCGTCGTCGTCCTGCTCCAGTTGCAGGGCCAGGTCGACGTCCTTGGTGATGATCACCTCGGCGGCCTTGGCCATCAGGCGCTGCGCGAGCTGCCCCATCTCCAGGACGGTCGCGTGCAGGTCGTGGGGGATGGCGTTCGCCGGGTAGCGCAGCCGGGCCAGCTTCGCCACGTGCTGGGCCAGGTCGCCGGAGCGCTCCAGGTCGGCGGACATGCGCAGCGAGGTGACGACGATCCGCAGGTCGGTCGCCACCGGCTGCTGGCGCGCGAGCAGGGCTATCGCGCGCGCCTCCAGGTCGTGGTGGAGCTCGTCCACCTTCTGGTCGGCCTCGATGACGCTCTCGGCGAGCTTGAGGTCGGCGTCGAGGATCGCCGTCGTGGCGCGCCCGATCGCCGATCCGACCAGCCGGGCCATGTCGACCAGGCTGTCGCCGATCGAGTCGAGTTCCTCGTGGTACGCGTCCCGCATGGGTTCCCTCTCCTACGTCTGTTCCCGGGGCTCCGTGAGCCGGGGCCCGTGGCCGAAAGCAGCTGCGAACCCCCACGCTTCCACGTTCCGGTCTCAACGCGACCGTTTCTGCCACCCCAAATGAACCAATACTGGCTCCAAGGTGAACTCTGGGCGACGAGTGTTCGAGCCGACACCTCGTGGGCTGTGGGGATGTCGTACCCCCTGCTTAACCTGTTTGCATGGACGTGAACGCGGCGGTCGCCGCAGCGGCAGCGATCGCCGGGGTTCTTACCGGTGTCATCGCCATGCTGGCGTTCCGCTGGAGCGAACGCGACCAGAAACGACCGACCAGGACCTCTGTGCCGACCGACCCCGTACTGCCCCCGGGCGTGGACACCGTACTGAGCGTGCTGCGCTCCTCCGCGGTCGTCCTCGACGAGTCCGACGCGGTGGTCAAGGCGAGCTCGGCGGCGTACGCCCTCGGACTCGTGCGCGGCGGCAAACTCGCCATCGAGCCGATGCTCGGGATGGCCCGGGACACCCGGCGCGACGGCGAGATACGACAGGTCGAGCTGGACCTCCCGAGGCGGGGGACCGGGCGGGGTGAGGCCCTGGCCGTCTCCGCCCGGGTGGCGCCCCTCGGCTCCCGGCTCGTGCTGCTCCTCGTCGAGGACCTCACCGAGGCCCGTCGCATCGAGGCGGTACGCCGTGACTTCGTGGCGAATGTCAGCCACGAGCTGAAGACCCCGGTCGGCGCGCTCTCCCTGCTCTCCGAGGCCGTCATGGACGCCTCGGACGACCCGGAGGCCGTGCAGCGCTTCGCCGGTCGCATGCAGATCGAGGCCACGCGCCTGACCAACCTGGTCCAGGAGCTGATCGATCTGTCGAGAGTGCAGAACGACGATCCGCTGGAGGACGCGGAGCCGGTCCGGGTCGACGAGCTGGTCGCCGAGGCGATCGACCGGTGCCGGCACCAGGCCGGCGCCAAGCAGATCACCATGGCCGCCGGCGGCACCGCCGACCTGCGTGTCTGGGGCCACCGCGGCCAGCTGGCCGCCGCCCTCGGCAACCTCGTCGAGAACGCCGTGAACTACTCGCCGGCCCGCACCCGGGTGGGGATAGCCGCCCGCCGGGTCGGCATGCCGGGCGGCGACATGATCGAGCTTGCCGTGACCGACCAGGGCATCGGCATCTCCGACAAGGACAAGGAGCGCATCTTCGAGCGCTTCTACCGCGTCGACCCGGCCCGCTCGCGGGCCACCGGTGGCACCGGTCTCGGTCTCGCCATCGTCAAGCACGTGGTCGCCTCGCACGGCGGGGAGGTCACGGTGTGGAGCGCCGAGAACCAGGGCTCCACGTTCACCCTCAGGCTGCCGGAGGCGGGCGTGGCCCGCGACCGCGCGTCGCAGCACCCCGACCCCGACCTCGACGACGAGGCCGGTACCACCGAGTCATCCCCGTACGAACCGCTTCCCGCCCCGGAGGTCCTTCCGTGACCCGAGTGCTCGTCGTCGAGGACGAGGAGTCCTTCTCCGACGCCCTGTCGTACATGCTCCGCAAAGAGGGCTTCGAGGTCGCCGTGGCGGCCACGGGCCCCGACGGACTCGACGAGTTCGAGCGCAACGGCGCCGACCTCGTCCTCCTCGACCTGATGCTGCCGGGGCTGCCCGGCACGGAGGTCTGCCGCCAGCTGCGCGGCCGGTCCAACGTCCCCGTCATCATGGTGACGGCCAAGGACAGCGAGATCGACAAGGTCGTCGGGCTCGAAATAGGAGCCGATGACTACGTCACCAAGCCCTTCTCCTCGCGCGAGCTGGTAGCCCGGATCCGGGCCGTCCTGCGCCGCCGCGGCGAGCCGGAGGAGGTCACCCCGGCCGCCCTCGAAGCGGGCCCGGTCCGCATGGACGTCGACCGCCACGTGGTGACGGTCTCCGGCTCCAAGGTCGACCTCCCCCTCAAGGAGTTCGACCTCCTGGAGATGCTCCTGCGCAACGCCGGCCGCGTCCTCACCCGCATGCAGCTCATCGACCGCGTCTGGGGTGCCGACTACGTCGGCGACACCAAGACCCTCGACGTCCACGTCAAGCGCCTCCGCGCCAAGATCGAGCCGGACCCGGGCGCGCCGCGTTACCTGGTGACGGTCCGCGGTCTCGGGTACAAGTTCGAGCCGTAAGCCGCCGGCCTGGGTTTACGGCGGTACGGCCGACGTGTGGTGCGCCGGCCGTACCGCGGATGTACGGCACTGCCGTATGACGAAGGGCGGCCCCCCTCGGGGGTACCGCCCTTCTGGCGTCGTCGGTACGACCGCTCAGCCCGCGTTCGTCGACGCGGAGGCCGAGTCCGTCGGGGTGGCCGAGGCGCTCGCGGACCCCTTGTTCTTCTTGCCCGTCTTGGTGCTCCCGCTCGCCGTGGAGCCGGCGGCCGGGGAGCCGGCGGCGGCCGACGAGGAGGCGGACGCGGAGGCCGAGGCCGACGGCACCGCGCTCGGGCCCCAGCCCGTGAAGTAGCTCTCGGCCGGCACGACGAACGCGCGCAGGCTCACGTCACCGGTCTTGCTGAAGGTGAACGTGATCTTCTGCGCGTTGCCGTCGCGGACCGCCTCGCGGCTGCTGGCGAGCACCGCGGAGGCGTTGCCGTTGCCGCCCAGGATCAGCCGGCCGCCCGCCTGGATGGTCAGCGGCTGGGACTTGGTGGCGTGCAGCTCGGCGGTCATGCCGGTGCCGGCGACGACGATCGACTGCAACGTCTCCGGCACGGTGCCGGTGTTGAAGATGGTCGCGGCGATCACGGCCGGCCCGGTCGACGTGAGGTCGGGCTGGGTGATCACGATCGCGTTCTGGACCTTGATGGCACCGACACTCGTCGCCGCGTTGTCCGGCTTGATCTGTAGCGTCTGGGAGTCGTTGCCGGCGCCGCAGGCGGCGAGCGCGGCGACGGAGAAGGCGATGGTGGCGGCGGCGAGGGCGCCGCGTCGAAGGCTGCTGCTCACGGCGGCGGCAACTCCTTGAACGCGCGGGCGGCCCCCTTGTAAAGCCGCCCTAAGTGTCTGTCAGCGGCCTTAGGTTACCGAGCCGTTCCCGCGCCGCCGCACCCGACCCTCCCCAAGCCCCTCGCTTCCCTCAAGCAGGGGTACCCACGGGCATCCACAAGTGCCCCTTCGGTCGCTTTGGAGCGACGCTCGTCCCGCATTCACATAACCCGCCCGCAACACCACGCGCAAAATTTCCGTGAAGGAATGCGCGACCTGCGGGAAAATTGATCACACACTGCTTCAGGTGCGGCTTCGCGCACCGTTCAGTCGGCCCCGTGATCAATTCTGGAAACATCCGGGATCCGGCTCCGGCAACCGAACGGAGTAGCGGAAGTCGTACGCTTGGAACCGGACATATGTGGATGTTCGGCCACCCGGGCGAGCCTCCGGATGTGTGTAACGTGCGCGTTTCACCTCGCCCGGAGAGCCGCTCCCACCTGCGAATACCTGCTTCCCGGAGGCCCGCGAAGCACGTTCCTGTTGCTGTTGTCAAGCCCCGAGATATGCCCTGACCTGCGAAAACGCCATTCAGAACCGCCGGTTTCCGTGTTACCCTGGATAGCCACGGAAGGGGTACCTGTCACATGACGTTCAAGGTTGGCGACACCGTGGTCTATCCCCATCACGGGGCCGCGCTGATCGAGGCCATCGAAACTCGCCAGATCAAAGGCGTGGACAAGACCTACTTGGTGCTGAAGGTCGCCCAGGGTGACCTGACGGTACGTGTGCCAGCGGACAATGCGGAGTTCGTCGGCGTGCGTGATGTGGTCGGTCAGGACGGGCTGGACCGGGTCTTCGAGGTGCTGCGCGCGCCGTACGCCGAGGAGCCCACGAACTGGTCCCGTCGTTACAAGGCAAACCTGGAGAAGCTCGCCTCCGGCGATGTCATCAAGGTCGCGGAAGTCGTGCGTGACCTGTGGCGTCGTGAGCGCGAGCGCGGACTCTCCGCAGGTGAGAAGCGGATGCTCGCCAAGGCCCGCCAGATCCTGGTGAGCGAGCTCGCCCTCGCGGAGAACACGAACGAGGACAAGGCCGAGGCCCTGCTCGACGAGGTCCTCGCGTCCTGACGCAGACGCAGTCCAGCTCAGCACGCTGAAGCTCCGCACACCCGAATGCCGCGGTGCCCGATGACACTCACTGTCGCCGGGCGCTGCGGCATGTGTGCGTACGTCCTCGGGGAACCCCCGATACTAGGCGTGCCGGGCCCGGGCTGCTGGCTCGACCAGTGTCACGGAAGGGTCCGGTCAAGGCGTCGCGCCCGGCACTTCCCAGGCCATACCCACGCCGCCCCCGCACACAAACCTGACAGGAACCGATGTCTGACGATTCGCGTCCTTCGCGTCCGGAACCGCGCACGGCGGCCGTGATTCCCGCCGCCGGCCGGGGCGTACGGCTCGGTCCGGGCGCCCCCAAGGCGCTGCGCACGCTGAACGGCACGCCCATGCTCATCCACGCCGTGCGCGCCCTCGCCGCCTCCCGCGCGGTCTCCCTGGTCGTCGTCGTGGCCCCACCCGACGGCGCGCCCGAGGTCAAGTCCCTCCTCGACGTTCACGCGCTTCCCGACCGCACCGACTTCCTCGTCGTCCCCGGCGGCGAGTCCCGCCAGGAGTCGGTCAGGCTCGGCCTGGACGCGCTGCCCCCCGACTACGACATCGTCCTGGTCCACGACGCGGCCCGCCCCCTGGTCCCCGTCGACACGGTCGACGCGGTGATCCAGGCGGTCCGCGACGGCGCCCCGGCGGTCGTCCCCGCCCTCCCGCTCGCCGACACGGTCAAGGAGGTCGAGCCGGCCGCCGTCCCCGGCGACCCCGAGCCGGTGCTGGCCACCCCCGAGCGCGCCCGCCTGCGCGCCGTCCAGACGCCCCAGGGCTTCGACCGCAGGACGCTGGTCCGCGCCCACGAGACGGTCACCGGCAACGTCACCGACGACGCCGGCATGGTCGAGCAGCTCGGCGAACAGGTCGTGGTCGTCCCCGGCCACGAGGAGGCCTTCAAGGTCACCCGGCCCCTCGACCTGGTCCTCGCGGAGGCGGTCCTGGCCCGCAGGAGGCTCAACGATGGCTTCTGAGGTGATCCTCCCCCGGGTGGGCATCGGCACCGACATCCACGCCTTCGAGGAGGGCCGCGACCTGTGGTGCGCGGGCCTGAAGTGGGAAGGCGAGGGCCCGGGCCTGGCCGGCCACTCGGACGCGGACGTCGTCGCGCACGCGGCGTGCAACGCGTTGTTCTCCGCGGCGGGGCTGGGCGACCTGGGGCAGCACTTCGGCACGGGGCGGCCGGAATGGTCGGGCGCGTCCGGGGTGACCCTGCTGACGGAGGCGGCCCGGATCGTCCGGGCCGCGGGATTCCTGATCGGGAATATCGCCGTACAGGTCGTGGGCCCGCGCCCGAAGATCGGAAAGCGCCGCGACGAGGCCGAGAAGATCCTTTCGAATGCGGCGGGCGCCCCGGTTTCGGTTTCGGGGGCCACGACGGACGGTCTGGGATTTCCCGGCCGAGGAGAGGGCCTTATGGCGGTCGCGACGGCGTTGGTCGTCAAACAGGGCTGACCGGTCCCGCTCAAGGGGCGCGCAGAACCACGCGAGAAGCCACGGCGCACTCGCGGCCGATCACGGCGCTCCGCATACCGGTGCCATCCACCACCCTCGGCCCACTACCCTAGGTCCCGTGACTATTCGCCTGTACGACACCAACGCCCGGCAGATCCGTGACTTCACCCCGCTCATCCCGGGCTGTGTCTCGATCTACCTCTGTGGTGCCACCGTGCAGGCGGCCCCCCACATCGGGCACATCCGCTCCGGTCTGAACTTCGACATCATGCGCCGCTGGTTCGAATACCGCGGCTACCAGGTGACGTTCATCCGGAACGTCACGGACATCGACGACAAGATCATCACCAAGTCCGCCGACCAGGGCCGCCCCTGGTGGGCGATCGGCTACGAGAACGAGCGCGCGTTCGACGACGGCTACACCGCGCTCGGCTGCCTCCCGCCGACGTACGAGCCCCGCGCGACGGGACACGTGCCGGAGATGATCGAGATGATGCGCGGGCTGATCGAGCGCGGACACGCCTACGAGGCCGACGGCAACGTCTACTTCGACGTGCGCTCCTACCCGGACTACCTCCAGCTCTCCAACCAGGAGCTGGACAACCTCCGCCAGCCCGAGGGCGAGGGCGAGACCGGCAAGCGGGACCAGCGGGACTTCGCGCTGTGGAAGTCCGCGAAGCCGGGCGAGCCCAGCTGGGAGACGCCGTGGGGGCGCGGCCGGCCCGGCTGGCACCTGGAGTGCTCGGCGATGGCCCACAAGTACCTCGGCGAGGCCTTCGACATCCACGGCGGCGGCCTCGACCTGATCTTCCCGCACCACGAGAACGAGATCGCCCAGGCCAAGGCGTTCGGCGACGACTTCGCCCGGTACTGGGTGCACAACGCCTGGGTCACCATGAGCGGCGAGAAGATGTCGAAGTCCCTCGGGAACTCGGTGCTCGTCTCGGAGATGGTCAAGCACTGGCGCCCGATCGTGCTGCGCTACTACCTCGGCACCCCGCACTACCGCTCGATGATCGAGTACAGCGAGGAGTCGCTGCGCGAGGCCGAGGCCGCGTTCGCGCGGATCGACGGGTTCGTGCAGCGCGTGGTGGAGCTGGCCGGGGGAACCGTCGAGCCCTCGCCCGAGGTCCCGCCCGCGTTCGCCGAGGCGATGGACGACGACCTGGGCGTCCCGCAGGCGCTCGCGGTCGTGCACACCACCGTCCGCCAAGGCAACTCCGCCCTCGCCGCCGACGACAAGGAAGCGGCCGTCGCCCGCCTCGCCGAGGTCCGTGCCATGCTCGGCGTCCTCGGCCTCGACCCGCTGGACGCGCACTGGTCCGGCGAGGCCGAGAAGGGCGAGGACCTGCACACCGTGGTCGACACCCTCGTACGCCTCGTCCTCGACCAGCGCGAGTCCGCCCGCGCCCGCAAGGACTGGGCGACCGCCGACGCCATCCGCGACCAGCTGGGCCGGTCCGGCCTCGCGATCGAGGACAGCCCGTCCGGCCCGCGCTGGACCCTCAAGGCCTAGCACCCCAGCCAGCAAGATCGACTGTGCCGCCCGGCCCCCCGGGCGGCACACTGCATAAGACGTACGTACGAAACGAAGCTCACGGAGACGGGTAACTCATGGCAGCCAACAACCGCCGCATGTCCGGCAAGAAGGGCGCGCAGGTCGGCAGTGGCGGCCAGCGGCGCCGGGGCCTGGAGGGCAAGGGGCCGACCCCGCCCGCCGAGATGCGCAAGGGGCACAAGAAGAACCGCATCGCCACGGCCAAGGCCAAGCAGACCCAGCGCCGTCCGGTGGTACGCGGCCGGGGCGGCAGGGGCACGTCCGAGATGGTCGTCGGCCGCAACCCGGTGGTCGAGGCGCTGCGCGAGGGCGTGCCGGCCTCCACCCTCTACGTCCAGCAGTTCATCGACAACGACGAGCGGGTCCGTGAGGCGTTGCAGCTCGCGGCCGAGCGCGGCGGCATCAACCTCATGGAGGCGCCGCGCCCCGAGCTGGACCGCATGACGAACGGCCTCAACCACCAGGGCCTGGTCCTCCAGGTCCCGCCGTACGAGTACGCGCACCCCGAGGACCTGTCCGAGGCGGCCTACGACGAGGGCGAGGACCCGCTGATCGTCGCCCTGGACGGGGTCACCGACCCGCGCAACCTGGGCGCGGTCGTCCGCTCGGTCTCCGCCTTCGGCGGCCACGGCGTGGTCGTCCCCGAGCGGCGCGCGGCCGGCATGACCGCCGGTGCCTGGAAGACGTCGGCCGGTACGGCGGCCCGTACGCCCGTCGCCCGCGCCACGAACCTGACCCGGGCCCTGGAGTCGTACAAGAAGGCCGGCATCGTGGTCGTCGGCCTCGCCGCGGACGGCGAGCACGAGATCGGCGACCTGGAGGCCCTCGGCGGACCCGTCGTCATCGTCGTCGGCAGCGAGGGCAAGGGCCTGTCCCGGCTGGTCGGCGAAACCTGCGACTTCCGGGTCCGGATCCCGATGCCGGGTGGTGCCGAGTCGCTCAACGCGGGTGTGGCCGCGGGGATCGTGCTGTACGAGGCGGCTCGGCAGCGGAGCTGAACAGACGTCCGTGACCGCACCCGCGCGGAGTAATTCCGGCGTCCAGGACATCCTTGACGGGGTCCGGACACATCCGGCCGGTCAAGGCAGTGTCCTAACCCGACGTCACTCGGTTAGTTGTGTGTGGACACCAGAACACCCCGCACACCCACGGGGGACCGCTCGCCGGGATTCCGCTCCGGATTCGTTTCCGGGCCCGACGACGCTCCCGCGCTGAGCATGGTGAAGGTGCCGAGCGATCCGGCGCAGGTCATCGTCAACAACGCGAGCTTCCGCGTGCAGCTGGGCGTATCGACACGGCGTACCCAGTCCCCCCGGGTCGCACGGCACTTGAGCGCCACCGAGGACACCGCGCGCATCCCGGTCGTCGGCACGGCGGGCAGAGCGGGAGCGGTGCCCGGCCGTCGCCGCCCGGTCGTCTGGAGCGGCAGGTCCGCGCCCGACGACACCGGCGCCCACCGGCTGCTCCAGGCCGTCCGGGGCGGCAGCGTCCGGCACACCGAGGAGGCCGCCGAACCGGCAGGCGCGACCCAGGTCATCCCACGCGTCGACGACGGCTACGACGCCGTCGGACAGACCGTCGAGACGCCGATGGTCGGCCACCCGCGCTCCCCGGCCTCCGGCGAGAACCGCCTGCTCCCGAACATGCCGCCGGTGGGCAGCGCCTACGACGACCTGACCTACGGCGACCCGGCCCACGACGAACCGGCCTACGCCGACGACGAGTTCGAGGACTTCGGGGAACCGCGGTCGGCCCGGCGGTCCGGCGACGGCGACCCGGCCCGGCACGCCTACTACCCGGGCCGAAGGATGAACCTGGGCATGGTTCTGCTCCCGCTGCGCATCTTCCTCGGGTTCATCTCCGTCTACGCCGGCATGGGCAAGCTCTGCGACCCCGTCTACTTCGACGGCGGCAAGCGCGGCTCCATGGTCAAGTGGCTCAACACCCTGCACCCCTGGGAAGTAGCCGAGCCGCTGCGCCAGTTCGCCCTCCAGCACCCGGTCGGCTCCGGCCTGGTGATCGCCTTCCTCCAGGTGATCGTCGGCGTCCTGACCGTCCTCGGCTGCTGGCAGCGGGTCGCCGCGGTCGTCGGCGCGCTGCTCTCCGCCGCGCTCATCGTCACCGTCAGCTGGAAGACCGTCCCGGCGTACGACGCCCCCGACATCATCTACCTCGCCGCCTGGTCGCCGCTGATCACCGCCGGCGCCCCCGTCTACTCCGTGGACGGCCGCCTCGCGGGCAGCGCCTGGCGACGCCTCGGCCCCCGTTCCGACATCTGGGACCTGCGCGCCTACGTGCTCCGCCGGGGCGCCCTGATCACGGCCGTCACCGTCGGCTTGACCCTGCTCGTCGGCTCGCTCCTGGGCGGCGCGGTCCGCGACTCCAGCCGCGTGGTCGTCCCCGGTCCCGGCGAGGCGCCCCGCAACAACCTCCCCGGCGACGCGCTGCCCGGCGAGTCGGCCGAGCCCCGCCACCAGACCCCGTCGGCCTCCACGGCTCCCTCCGGGGGCGCCACGTCGAGCCCCTCGCAGTCGGCGACCACCCCCGGCGCCGACGACAGCACGAGCGGCGCCAGCACCACGACCCCCAGCGAGACCCAGGGCACCACCGGCCAGGCCCCGCCCCAGCACACCGCCCCCGCACCGACCACAGCGGGCCCCACCTCAGGCGGCACCGCGACCGGCGGCACCTCCTCGACGACCGGCGGCACCGGCAACCACACCGGCAGCACCGGCGGCGGCGCCACCTCCTCGGGCCAGCCAGGCCTGGTAGGCGGCCTCCTCGGCTGACAGCCCCCCCCACGACGATGGGCCCCACACCTCACGGCAAGGGGCCCACCGCCATACCAGAAAAGAAACGCCACCACACCCCACCAAAAGGGGCGCGGGGAACTGCGCGCTCAGGCCCCACGCACCGGCGGCGGACGACGGCGGCCCGCCCCCCCCAAAGGGGCGCGGGGAACTGCGCGCTCAGGCCCCACACACCCGCAGTGGACGACGGCGGCCCGCCCCCCCTCGGCCTACCGCCCCAGCGAGGCCAGTTCCTTCGCCGCCTCGGACAGATCCTTCGCCGTGTCGATCGCCCGCCAGTACGCCCCCTGCGGAATGGGGAACCCGGCCAGCTGCCGGCTCCGGGCCAGATGCGGGAACGTGGTCCGTTCGTGGTCCCCACGCTCGGGCAGCATCGCGGCGAACTCGGGAGAGAAGACGTAGACACCCGCGTTGATCTCGAACGTGGACGGCGGTGCCTCGATGAAGTCCGTGATGTGACCAAAGCCGTCCGTCTTCACGGCCCCCCACGGGATCCGTGGCCGCGCCAGCGCCAGCGTCGCCACCGCGTCCCGCTCCGTGTGGAAGTCGGCCATGTCGCGCAGCGAGAACCGCGTCCAGATGTCGCCGTTCGTGGCGTACCAGGGCCGGTCGGTGTGCGGGAGATGCGCGGCCGCGTACTTGAGGCCGCCGCCCCGCCCGAGCGGCTCGGTCTCCACCACCGTCGTGACGGACAGCGGCAGGTCGGCCGTCGCCAGCCACTTCTGCAGGACCTCGGCGAGATGGCCGCAGGAGATCACCACGTCCGTGACGCCCTCCTCGGCGAGCCAGGTCAACTGGTGGCCGATGATCGGCGTGCCCGTACCCGGGATCTCGACCATCGGCTTGGGCCGGTCGTCGGTGTACGGACGAAGCCGTGAGCCCTGGCCACCGGCCAGGACCACGGCTTGAGTGGGGCGCAACGCGGCGTTCGGATGGGTCATGCCCGAACTGTACGACGCGCCCCGTGGTCGGCTACCCGCCGCGGGTGGCCCCTTAAGGAGCCGTTACCCATTTCCCAACCGGCGTGAGAGCTTGCTAACTGTGCGCGGCCAGCACGCCGGACGCGAAGGACGTGTCGCAGACCGGGCGGGCGTACGACTGGGCGCGCGAGGCGCCGTAGATGCGGACCGCGGCCCGGCCCAGGGCGCGGGCGATGGACGTGCAGTGCCGCGCCAGCGCCGGGTGGCCGTTCACCGCCTGCTGGAGGTGGGTGAGGACCTGGCCGGGGTTCTTGTCCTGGAGCTCGGTCATCAACTGGTCGCGCAGCACGTCCTGCGGGGCCTGGGAGAGGGCCTTGGAGGAGACGTGCGCGTCGGTCACGTCGGTCGCGGTGAGCACCGAGCTCCGCGGGGACCCGGTCCAGTCGACGCGGGTGACCGCGAGGGTCCCGGAGAGCACCAGGACGACGGGCAGGACGAGGGCGAGGGTGTGGCCGATCCGGCGGGCAGGGCCGCCCCGGTGGCCGCGTCGCGTCTGAGGGGTGGTGGAGTGCTTCACGCGTGTGAGGGTAGCGCGTGGTGATGATTTGGCGACATTTAGTCACCGGTTCGGGGGATGGGAAAGTGCCGTGTTCCGGGTACGGGGTTGACGCACACTGCTCGAAAACCACCCGCTTGCCAGGGTGAACCGGGCAACGGAAAGGGCCCCGCAGCAGGTCGCGGGGCCCTTTCCGTCAACCTGGGTGAATTCACCCTGGCCGGAGGTTTCTCTGCTTGATCGCTCAGTCGGAGAGACGCTCGCCCGTGGACGTCGAGAACACGTGGGTCTCGCCCGGCCGCGGCACGACGTGCAGCGTGGCGCCCTTCTCCGGGACCGCGCGGCCGCTGACGCGGACGACCAGGTCCTTGAGCTCGTCGCCGACCTTGGCGCTGCCGTAGACGTAGCCGTCGGCGCCGAGCTCCTCGACGACGTTCACGGAGACCGCGAGACCGGCCGGCGCGTCCTCGGTGTCCTTGGAGAGGGCGGAGGCGGCCTCGCCGTTGTGCTCGACGATGTCGAAGTGCTCGGGACGGACGCCGACGGTCACCGTGCGGTCACCCTTGTCGGCGGCGGCCTGAAGGGCCTCACGGTTGACCGGCACCACGCTGTTGCCGAACTTCACGCCGCCGTCGGTGATCGGGACCTCGACCAGGTTCATGGCGGGGGAGCCGATGAAGCCGGCGACGAAGAGGTTGGCCGGGCGGTCGTACATGTTGCGCGGCGAGTCGACCTGCTGGAGCAGACCGTCCTTGAGGACCGCGACCCGGTCGCCCATCGTCATGGCCTCGACCTGGTCGTGGGTGACGTAGACGGTGGTGATGCCGAGACGGCGCTGAAGCGACGCGATCTGCGTACGGGTCGAGACACGGAGCTTGGCGTCCAGGTTGGACAGCGGCTCGTCCATGAGGAAGACCTGCGGCTCACGGACGATGGCGCGGCCCATCGCGACACGCTGGCGCTGACCACCGGAGAGCGCCTTCGGCTTGCGGTCCAGGTACTCGGTGAGGTCGAGGATCTTCGCGGCCTCCTCGACCTTCTGCCGGATCTCCGCCTTGTTGACGCCGGCGATCTTGAGCGCGAAGCCCATGTTGTCGGCGACCGTCATGTGCGGGTAGAGGGCGTAGTTCTGGAACACCATGGCGATGTCCCGGTCCTTGGGCGGCAGGTGCGTGACGTCGCGGTCACCGATGCGGATGGCGCCGGCGTTGACGTCCTCCAGGCCCGCGAGCATCCGCAGCGAGGTGGACTTTCCGCAACCCGACGGGCCGACCAGGACGAGGAACTCGCCGTCCTCGATCGCGATGTCGAGGCCGTCGACGGCGGGCTTGGTGGAACCCGGGTAGATCCGGGTCGCCTTGTCGAACGTGACAGTGGCCATGGCTCAGAGGCCCCCTTCTACCGGCAGGAACGTGCCGGACGATCCGTTGTAGGAAGGTGGTTGGTGTAGTCCACTCGGTGTAGCCCACGCGAGTGAACTGGATCAGGACGGTACCTGGCGTTCACCCGGTATGTCAGTACCTGGAGCCCTGTGAACTTCACGGAAATTTTCGACAGGCCCCTCCCGGGACGTGGGTACACTGCACTGGCACGTCAGCGCCACGCGCGCGTGCAGGCCTCCTTAGCTCAGCTGGCCAGAGCAACGCACTTGTAATGCGTAGGTCGTCGGTTCGAATCCGACAGGGGGCTCCACCAGCATGGATGACCCGCCGCCTGGCTCGTGAGCCGGCGGCGCCGCTGTCTGTCCACGAGTTGTCACCCTGAGTAAGGGGGCGGCGCGGAGGGGCGGTCAGGGAACGATGTAGTTCGCGGCGCGGAACAGTTCGTACCACTCGGCGCGGGTCAGCGGGACGTCCGATCCGAGGGCGGCGTCCGTGACGCGCTGCGGTGTGGTGGTACCGATGACGACCTGCATCCGGGCGGGGTGCCGGGTGATCCAGGCGGTCGCGATGGCGAGGGCGGGCACACCGTACTTCGCCGCCAGGCGGTCGATGACGGCGTTGAGTTCGGGGTGGCGCTCCGAGCCGAGGAACGGTCCGTCGAAGAATCCGGCCTGGAACGGCGACCAGGCCTGCACGGTGATGTCGTGCAGGCGGCAGTAGTCCAGGAGTCCGTCGTCGCGGCTGACCGACTGGTCCAGGCCCTGCATGTTGGCCGCGACGCCCTGCGCGACGAGCGGAGCGTGTGTGATCGACAGCTGGAGCTGGTTGACCACCAGCGGCTGAGCGACGTGGCGCTTCAGCAGGTCGATCTGGCGGGGCGTGTGGTTCGAGACGCCGAAGGCCCGCACCTTGCCCGCCGTCGCGAGCTCGTCGAACGCCCGCGCCACTTCCTCGGGTTCGACCAGCGCGTCGGGGCGGTGCAGGAGCAGGATGTCGAGGTGGTCGGTGCCAAGAGCCTTGAGCGAACCGTCCACCGACTCGACGATGTGTTCGTAGGAGAAGTCGAAGTACGGGCCTTCGCGGACGATGCCCGCCTTCGACTGGATGATCAGCTTCTCGCGCTGCGAGGCGCTCAGCTGCATGGCCTCGGCGAAACGGCGCTCGCAGCCGTGCAGTTCGCTGCCGTACACGTCGGCGTGGTCGAGGAAGGTGATGCCGGCGTCCATCGCGGCGGCGAGGAGTTCTCGTACCTCCGCGTCGCTCTTGTCCTGTATGCGCATCAGGCCGAGCACGATGTTCGGGACGACCATCTCGGTGCCGGGCAGCTTGAAGGTTTTCACGGTGGGTTCCTTGTCCGTAAGCGGTGTGCGGTGCCGGTACCGGGCGTCTCAGGCCGCCGACAGGCGGGAGATCTGCTCGGGGGTCAGCGTGACGTCGGTGGCGGCGGCCGAGTCGCGGATGCTCTCGGGACGAGAGGCCCCGGGGATCGGCACCACCACGGGTGCGAGGGCGAGCTCCCAGGCCAGGGTCACCCGGTAGACGCTGACGCCCACCTCGTCAGCGACCTCTCGGAAGACGGCGTGCTGTGCCGAGAGCGCGGGCGCGTTGGCAATGCCGCCCAGCGGGCTCCAGGGCAGGAACGCGATGCCGAGTCCGGCGCAGTGCTCCAGCTCGCCCTGGCTTGAGCGGAACCTGGGCGAGAACTGGTTCTGGACCGAGGCGAGCCGGCCGCCCAGGATCTCGTTCGCCTCGTCGATCTGGTGCACGGTCGCGTTCGAGATGCCCGCCATGAGGATCACGCCCTCGTCGAGCAGGTCCCGGATCGCACCGACGGAATCGGCGTACGGGACGCGCGGGTCGGGGCGGTGGAACTGGTAGAGGCCGATCGCCTCGACGCCCAGGCGTCTGGCCGACTCCTTGGCGGCCTGCTTGAGGTGGGCCGGATCGCCGTTCACGGTCCAACTGCCGTCGCCCGGCCGCAGGTGACCGCCCTTCGTCGCGACGAGCACGTCGCCCGCTCCGGGGCCGTACTCGCGCAGCGCCCGGGCGATGAGCTCCTCGTTGTGTCCGACCTCGCCGGCGTCGCGGTGATACGCGTCCGCGGTGTCGATGAGCGTGACACCGGCGTCGAGCGCGGCGTGGATCGTCGCGATCGACCTGCCGGCGTCGGGCCGGCCCTCGATGGACATCGGCATGCCGCCGAGCCCGATCGCCGACACCGTCCGCCCGCCGATCGTGCGTTGCTTCATCGAACGTCTCCTCCGGATGTGGAAGACAGAAGACAGGTGGCCGAGGCCTTCTCGTACGAAGTCGTCTCGCGCGCGGTCGTCTCGCGCGGGGTCTTCGCTCGCTGAAGGCCTGCCTGGGCGAGCCTAGGAACCGATGATTCACAAGTCCAACAGTCGCTCTTCATGACATTCAGAAGCGGGATGGATGAATGGAGTGGGGGTCAGCCGTTGCCGGGTGAGGTGACAGCCATGCCGCTGTCCTGGCCGGGGCCGAGAGACGCTTCCGTGATGTCCAGTCCGTCGTCTCCGTCCCCCCGGCGTGAGAAACGGGCGCGGAACGTCATGGCGCTGACGTCCGCCCGCAGCTGGGCGGTGGCCCCGTTCTCGGAGTCCCATCGCAGGACCATGACGGGCCCGTCCGTGGTGCAGGTGAAGTTCCCGGTGAAGGCGGGGTGACCGTTCCTGGCGCGCAGCACGTCCAGCAGAGTGCTCACCACCGGCCGCTTCAGCGCTTCGTCCACTTCGTGGGCCGTGTAGTGGTGGCGGTTGACGTCCCGGCCCACCCCGGTGCGGCTGAGCAGGTCGAGATCGTTGCTGCCGGCCATGAGGCCGACGTAGTAGATCTGGGGGATGCCCGGGACGAAGAGCTGGAGCAGACGGGCCAGCAGATGGGCCCGGTCGTTCCGGCCGAGCGCGTCGTAGAAGGTGCAGTTGACCTGGTACAGGTCGAGGTTCGAGGCGGCGGCACCGGTGGCCAGTCGGCTCGATCCTCCGCTGTTGGCGTGGATGGTCTCGACCAGGTTGTCGATCTGCTCGGCGGACAGGAGGCCGGGTCTGCCGGGGGCGAGCTGGGAGGGGCCGATGTCGATGACGCCGATGCCGTCGTGCGTGTCGAGCACGGTCACCGCGTTCTCCGGACGGATCCGCAGCCACGCGGCAAGCGGTCCGGTGTCCCCTGTCATGAGGGTGTGCAGGACCAGAGGGGGCAGCGCGAAGTCGTACACGAGATCCACCCGGCGTGCGATCTCGATCTGCTGTGTGTGGTGGCCGTGCACCTCGACGAGGATGTGTGCACCCTGCTCGTGGGCCAAGGACGCCAGGCGGTCCATGACGGCGTATGCCTCGTCGGTCATGAAGCAGTCCGTGCCGGCCCTTTTGCCGACGTAGCCGGCGGCGTCCAGACGTACCATCCGCACGCCGGCGGAGGTGAGGGAGGACAGCACCCGGGCCAGGTAGGCCTCTCCCAGAGGGTGCGCGGCGTTGAGGTCTATCTGTTCGGGCGTGAACGTGGTCCACACCAGCCTCTGCCGTCCTCCCAGAGTCATGGGGGTGAACGGCAGTCCGGGCCGCGGCCGGTAGATGCGTGTCAGGTCCTCTTCCGTGGCACCGTCGGGGAAGACCGCGTCATACGTGAGGAACATCGGTGCCCAGTCGGAGTCCTCACCGCGCTGGACGACGTCGCGGAACGCTTCCGACCGGGCCGATACGTGGTTGACGATGGCATCCGCCATCACCGTGTGGTGCGCGGCCAGATCGGTGATGTCCTGCCAGTCGCCCAGGCGGGAGTCGACGCTCGTGTGGTCGACGGGGTCGAAGCCCGCGTCGGCGCCGTCGTAGGGAACGAAGAACGGAAGGACGTGGAGCCCGGCGAAGGCGCCCTGGAACGGGCCGTCCATCAGGTGGCGCACACCTTGCAGGGAGCCGCCGAAGCGGTCCGCGTAGGTGATGAGCTGGGGGCCCGTTGCGGACCAGGCGTCCGGGGTCGCGGGGCCTGCGCTGGTCATGCGGTCTACCTTTCGGGCTGGTGTGGGGGCGGCCACTGGTTCAGGTCTGGGGGGTGGCTCGCGCATGACGTCGGCGGGCGGGGGCGGGCAGGTCCGGCGTTCGGAGGTCGGACAGGCGGGGCCAGCCGCACCCGCGGGCCGACGCCGGCGGACAGGCGGGGGGTGGGAGCCGCGCGGGGGTCGTACGGAGCTGCGGTGAGGGTCTTCTGCGGCGTTCGCGGAACGCCGTGGTCATCCCTTGACAGCTCCTTGCAGGAGAGCCGTGACGAAGTGCCGCTGGAAGACCACGAAGACGAGGACCGCCGGAAGCATGATCAGCAGCGAACCGGCGGACAGGAGCACCACGTTGGTGCCGTAGTGCCCCTGGAAGGCGCCGAGGGCTCCGGCGACGGTCCGTTTCGCGGGATCGTCGATCAGGGCGATGGCGAGGAGGAACTGGTTCCACGTCCACAGGAACAGCAGGATCGCCAGGGAGGAGATGGCCGGTCTGGCCAGCGGGAGGTGGACGCGGCGGAAGACGGTCCACGGTCCTGCCCCGTCCACCGACGCCGCCTCGGTGAGCTCTTTCGGCAGGGACAGGTAGAAGGTGCGCATCCAGAGCACGCTGAAGGGCATGAACAGCCCCATGAGCGGGAGGATGAGCGCCCATCGCGTGTTCAGCAGCCCCATCGACTCCACCTGGTAGTACAGCGGTGTGATCAGCGACTCGGTGGGAACGGTGAGGCCCAGCAGCAGGAGACCGAAGACGACGCGGGCGCCGGGGAATCCCAGCACGGCCAGTCCGTAGCCGGCCGCGGCGGCGAGGGCCAGGGCGACAGGGACGACGCCCAGCACGATGAGGAGGCTGGAGCCCAGCAGGGGCATCAGATCGGCTGCGTGGAAGGCGTCGACGAAGTTGTGCCAGTGCGGGTGGGACGGCCAGCTGATGCCGTGGGGCGTGGTGTTCTGCGGCGCCAGTGCCGTGGTGAACAGTGACAGGAACGGGATGGCCGTCGCCGCCATGAACAGCACGAGCATGACCCGCCCGGCGATGAGCTGAGGAAGGCGATGGTTCATTCTGCGCCTCGGGAGATGCGTTGCAGGGGGGTGACGACGAGGAGGACGAGCGCCATGAGGACGATGGCGGTGGCCGACGCCAGCCCGACGTCCCGCTGGGTGAACGCGAGTTGGAAGATCTGTAGGCCGGGGACGAGTGTCTGGGTGCCGGGGCCGCCCTGCGTGGTCACGTAGACGATGTCGAAACTGGCGAGGGCGGCGATCACCGTGACGGTGACGCAGACGCCGATCTCGCGGCGAAGGCCGGGAAGGGTGACGGCCATGAACTCCTGGACAGGGCCGGCGCCGTCGATCCTGGCCGCGTCGTACAGGGTGGGGTCGATCTTGTTGATGCCCGTTATCAGGAGCAGCGTGCACAGCCCCAGGGAGACCCACGAGCCGATGAGGCCGACGGCGGTGAAGGCCCAGGTGAAGTCCCCGAGCCAGGCCCTTGACCAGCTGCCCAGACCGATCGTCCGCAGGAACTGGTTCAGCACTCCGTCGCTGGAGTAGACCCAGCTCCACGCCAGTGCGGCGGCCACCAGGGGAATGACCTGCGGTACGAACAGCACCACGCGCGCCGTCTTGGCCAGCGGCCCGTTCGGCAGGCCGTGCAGCAGGGCCGCGGTGACCAGCCCCAGGCACACGGGGATCACGGTGAAGAAAAGGATCAGCTCGAAGGCGTGGAGGATCGGCGTCAGCTGATCGGAGGACGTCAGGACCTGACGGTAGTTGTCGAATCCGACGAAGCGGGCGGCTCCGATGCCGTTCCAGTCGTAGAGGGAGTACTGCGCCGACACCACCAGCGGGCGCAGGACGAACACCGCGTACGGCACCAGTGCCGGCAGCACGAAGAGCAGTCCCACCCAGCGCCGCGCCCAGGGCCGGGATCCCGGCCGACGGGACGCCGGGTTCCGTCGGCCGGAAGCGGCGGTGCGGTCGGAGAGAAGCGTCACTGCGACAGCTCCTTCTCGTAATCGGCCTGGAGCTTCTTCGCGAAACCCGCTCCGGTTTCGCGGCCGGTGATGAGTTTCTGCAGTTCCGGCTTGATGGTGTTGGCGTAGATGCCGGCCGTCGCGTTCGCGGTGAAGTCAACGGCGACACCCTTGCGGGCGAGATCGTTCGTGGCTTGCAGCGTCTGCGCGACCACGGATCCCTTGGCGACGGCCGGAAGTGCCAGGTCCGTGGGGCCGCCGGGCGAGGAACCGGTGACATCGACAATGATCTTGCGTGCCCTGCTGTCGGTGTGGACCCAGTTCAGGAAGAAGGCCACCGTCGCGGTGTTCTTCGACTTCGTCGGGATCGCGTACGTGGCGGGCGCGCTCATGGCGACCAGGCGGCCGCCGGCCGAGGCGGGCGGCGCGAGGAAGAAACCGACGTTCTTGCCCATCGACTTCGCGAGGTTCTGCGATTCCCAGTCGCCGTTGAACATGAAAAGGCCCCCGCCCTTCTCGAACCGGGACATCATGTCGGTGTAGGTCAGGGCGTTGGCGTCCGAGGTGAAGTAGCCCTTCGCGCCCCAGGAGGCGATGGTGCCGGCGGCCTTGACCGTGGCCGGAGTGTTCAGATCGGCTCCGGGCCGGTCGAACACCCAGTCCGCGATCTTCGAGGGGTCCTCGTACTGGTTGAGCAGCGCCTGGAACGGGAAGTTGATGCCGCCGATGTCATTGAATTGCACGATCGGCTGAACCCCGGCCTTCTTCGCCTTGGCCAGCAGACTTTCCAGTTCCGCCACCGTGCTGGGCGGATTCGTCATGCCGATCTTGGCGGCGAGGGTCTTGTTGTAGAAGATTCCGGTGACGTTGTAGCCGATTCCCAGCGCGTACAGCGGTCCGCTGCCGCGGACACCCTTGTCGCTGACCCGCATCTGGTCGATCAGGCCGCTGGAATACTTGTCCCAGCCGTATGCCTGGGCATATCCGTCCAGGTCGGCCAGCAGGCCGTCCTTGACGGACGCGACGATCGTCGGAATGCGGATCAGGTCGGGCGCGTCACTGCTCGCCATGACCCGCGGAGCGTTCTGGGTGATGACAGCGAACTGGTCCTGGCGGATCTTGATCTTGATGTTCGGGTACTGCTTCTGGAATTCCTCTGCGAGCTTCACCGGCAGCGGGAAGCCCGTCTCGACGTAGAAGTTCAGGGTGACGGGCCCCTTCGGCGCCGCCGTGTCGACCGCCTTGCCCGCCGTGCTCCCGGCGGCGGCCCCGCCCGACGAGCTTCCGGGAGCGCTACAGGCGGCGGTCAGAGCCATGCCTGCGGCAGCGGACAGCACCCGTCGACGAGATATCCCGGACGTCTGCTGCCGCTTGGGAGAATCGAATCGGGACATGGCGACTCCTTCTGGCGTGTACGGAACGGCACTTGTCAGTGCGGGGGAGTTTTCAGATCAAGGGGGCGCCAGTGAGTTCGCGGGGTTGTCCGTGCCCGGTGAACGAGGGAGGCGATTTCCCGGCCGGATGGATCGATCGATCAACCGACGCGCCGTCTCGCACTGGCGGTTGCGGCCGAGAACGGCGGCAACGGTATGTGAGGTCAGGTACCGCGTGGACCGTGGGACCGCGAGGGCAGGTGGCGGTACCGTGCGAAGAGGTCAGAGGGGGAATGCGTGGCGGTGCCGCGCTGTCCCCGACGTGGTGCGACCCGGTCGGGGTGGCGGGCGCCGCGGGAGTCGCGCCAGGGATGCGCCCGGCGCACTCGTGGAGAACGGCCACGTGAGAGCCGTTGCACCGGGTGCTGCGACACCTGCGGTCCGTGTCGCAAGAGGTCGAGCACGGCAGTCTCCGCAGGCTCCGGCGTACGGGCTACGACGGCGCCACCACGCGGGGCGGGGCAGTGGTGTCGCGTAGTTCGAGCCTGGTCGGCATTTGCATGTGGTCCGCCACCTTCGCGTCGGGGTTGTCGAGCCGGCTCAGGAGCAGCCGGGCCGCTTCTGCGCCTTGGTCGGCGACAGGCTGCGCGATGGTCGTGAGACCGACCACCGCCGACAGTTCGTGATCGTCGAAGCCGATGAGCGAGATGTCGTCGGGCACCCTGAGCCGGTGCAGCCGCAGGGCGCGCAACGCTCCCATCGCCATCTCGTCGGACTGGGCGAACACGGCTGTGGGAGGGTTGGTGACCGCCAGCAGCCTGCTCATGGCCCGCTCACCTCCCTCGACCGTGTATTCACCGTCCACTTCCAGCTGGGCGTCGTAGGTGATGCCGCTTTCGCCCAGCACGTTCAGATAGGCGAGCCGACGCTGGACGGGGGTCGTCCAGTGCAGCGGCCCGCTGCTGCCGGCGATCATGCCGATCCTGCGGTGCCCCAGGTTGACGAGATGCCGGACGGCCGCCTCCGCCCCGGCCCGGTCGTCGATGCCCACCACCGTGAAGCCGGGGCGGGCCGCACCGACGACCGCGGCCAGCGGCACGTCCAGTGACCGCAGAGCGGCGGCTTCGTCCTCGTCGGGGATGAGGAGCGAGAGAACGGCGTCCACTCGCTTGCGCACCGGGAGCTTGGTGAAGAAGCGCTTGCGCACGTCCGGCGAGCCGAGGTTGTAGAGCAGGACGTCGTACCCGGCGGCGCTGAGAACCTGCTCCGCCGCGTCGAGCACGGTGCCGAAGAACCATCGTCCGAGGTACGGGGCGACCACCCCGACCGTGTACGTCCGCCCGCTGGCGAGACTCGATGCCGAGCGTGATGCCACGTAGCCGAGAGAGGCCGCGGTCTCCGCGATCCGTGCCCGGACCTCGTCGGAGACACCGGTCTGACCTCGCAGTGCACGCGACACCGTGGAGGGCGAGACACCCACCGCCTGCGCGACATCGGTGAGACTGACGGTCATGTGGTGCCTTCCGCTTGCGCTGTTCGCGGACGTCTGAGGGGCGGACGACCAGAACGTAAGCCAGCTCCTCGTCGTGCGCAAGCGCTTGAGCTGAACTTTCTCAGGGGATCTTTGGCCCTGAGGCTCGCGCTGGAACGCAAAGAACGCATGCGCTTGCGTAGACGCATCGCGTGGGAGGGCCAACGCCCGTGCGTGAGCGGTGTTTTCGCGGCTCTCGGGGCCGGCCGCAGGCAGTGCCGTGGACGCGGACCACGGGACCGTCCGGGCCCGGACGGTCCCTTTTCCCCTCGTGCGGTGGGGTGGTGGGGCGCGTCTCCGGACCCGGACGGTGTGACCTCGGGCTCAGCCGGTGACCGTCTTCGTCGGCTTGCTGGTCGCCGTGCCGTCCTTGTGGCCGGTGCGGTGGGCGGTCACCTTCACGGTGATCTTCTTGCCCTTCTGGGCCGCCTTCAGGGTCAGCGTGGACCTGGTGGCACCGCTGATCGCCTTGCCGTTCGCGTACCACTGGTACGCGTACGAGGTCGCCGCGGGGCTCCAGGTGCCGTGCGCCGCCGTCAGCTTCTTCCCGACCCTGGCCGTGCCGCCGACGGTCGGCGCCCTGGTCGCCTTCGGCGCGTCCCCCTTGGCGACCGTCACCGCGGCCGAGGTCGCCGTCCCGCTGAGCCAGCCGCTCTTCGCGGCCGTCACGGTCACGGTGAGCTTCTTGCCGAGGAGGGCGGCCGGGACGGTGTACGACGCGGCGGTCGCCCCGGAGATCGCCCTGCCGTCGGCCTGCCACTGGTACGTGTACGTGCCCGGGGCCGCCGACCAGCTCCCGGTCGTGGCCGTGACCTTGGCGTCGACCTCGGCCGTGCCGGTGATCTTCGGGGCGGCCGTGCCGGTCAGCTGGGGCTGGGTCACCGTGAAGGTGCCGCGCGGGTACTCGCAGCACGTGGTGAACACGCTGGCGTTCCAGGTGCCGGCCGCCGCACCCGTCAGGTCCAGGGTGGCCGTCACGGAGCGGTTGTCGGCGGCGACCGAGTCGGCCTTCGCGGAGACGGTCCGGCCGGCCAGGCTCAGCCGGACCTCGGTGTCCGGGCCGAGGGCGGTGCCGGTGACCGTCACCTTGACCTTGGCGCCGCTCACCCCGGTGGCCGGGCTGATCCCCGTGACGCTCACCTTGTCGGGCCCGCAGAGGGTGGACCGGCAGGCCAGCCGGGCGCTGTAGGCGGTGCCGGACGCGGTCTCGGGCAGGCTGAGCACGAACACCGTCGGGGTGGCCGCCGAGGACGAGCCGAGCACGGCGCAGTCGTAGCCCGCGCCGTCCGAGCCGATGGAGTAGGTGCAGCCGTTGCGCCAGGTCGCCGGGTTGTACAGCGTCGGTACGGCCGTGGCGGTCGCGCCGGTGGTGTCCTCGACGGCGGCCGAGAAACGGTCCAGGCCGGCCGTCGGCAGCACCGCGCAGACCGCGCTGTGCGCCTCGTCGAGGGTGCCGGTGACCGGGCCGTAGCCGTACGACACCGACGGGACCCGGGTGCACTCCGGCGCGGGGCCGTCGGCGGTCGCGATGCGCAGGGCGTCCAGGTGGTACTCGGGCGCGGCCTGAAGGGAGACCGGGGTCTGCACCAGGACCTGGTGGGTGGTGGAGCCGGTCACCGCGCAGGCGCTGTTGCGGAAGGAGCACTCGGTCCTGCCGTCGCCGCCGATCACCGCGATGTTCGCCGTGCCCAGGGCGTCCCGCACGTTGACGTGGACGACATCGGTGGGAGCGTCGGTGGTGACCTGGTGGCAGTCCAGGGTGCCGGGTCCGCCGTACGCGGCGGTCAGGGACGGGCCGCCGACCCTGGTCGCCGCGGTCTTCGCGCAGCCCGCCGTCGAGGCGCTCGCGCTGACGTCGCGCCGGGTCAGCGTGTACATGGCGGTCTGGTCCCGGCCGGTGACGAGCACGGTGTGGGCCAGGCCCGGGGTGAGCCCGCACACCGTCCAGCCGTTGGTGGTGGCGGACCGGTCGCAGACCTTCTTGCCAGTGGCGTCCAGCACCGAGAACTGCGCCGGTACGCCGCCCGAGGTGGCGATCAGCTGGAAGACCTCGGCGCCGGTGTGGGCGTCGGCGGGAATGGTCAGGCACTGCGAGAAGACGCCGTCGCCGGTGGTGAGGGCGGCCTTCGCGCCGTCGGCCGTGAAGCTGCCGGCGGGCAGCACCGGGCAGCCGCCGGCCGCGTCGGTGCGGTGGAAGGCGATCGTGTACGGGCCGACCGCGTCCGCTCCGGAGTCCTCGGTGTGCACCAGGGCCCGGTAGGGGGCCGTACCGGTCAGCGCGCAGTCGCCGCCCGCCAGCTGTGTCGCGGTGCACTGCTCGGTGCCGGCGGCGTCGAAGACCTGCACGTCGACGTCGACACCGGAGACGGCGAGCGGGGTGAGCGCGGCGATGCGGGCGCCCTGCGGCGCGTCCAGCGTCAGGCAGTCGTACTCGCCGACCGTGCTCAGCTCGCCCCGGTACACGCCGGTCCCGGTGGCCACGCATCCGGCGTCGGAGGCGCGGTCGAGGACGACGAGGTCGTCATGGATCTCCTGGAAGGCGTACGAGTCGTCCAGGACGGCGGTGTAGGTGCCCGCGCCCGGCAGCCGGCAGGGGTCGGTCTCCCGGCAGGCGATCTTCCCGGCCGCGTCGAACACGAGGGCGGGGTCCGCGGAGTCCTCGTCGACCGCGTGGACCAGGAGGGCGGCAGCCTTGTCGACGGTGAAGGTGAAGCAGGGGTCGGCGCCGAAGTCCAGGTCCGTGAGCTTCCCGAAGGGGCGTACGGACGCGGTCCGGCAGCCCTGCGGGTCGGACAGGGAACGCACCTTGACCGTGTACTCGGCGGGGAAGTCCGCGCTGGTCACCTGGGAGATCACCCGGTAGGGGCCGGTGCCGGGCAGCACACAGCTGAGGGTGTCCTCGTCGTCCGCGGTGATCCGCGGGCAGATCCGGGCGCCGCTCGCGTCGGTGATCCAGGCGACCATGCCGCCGTAGAGCTTGGTGTCCCGGGAGAGCAGGACGCGTTCGCCGGGGCTGCCCTCGAAGGCCTGGCAGTCGGCCTCCAGCGGGCTCGCCGAGGTCCGGGTGACCGTGGGCAGGTCCCAGCCGGTGCCGGTGGAGTCGAAGCAGCCCGGCGTGTCCGAGCCGAGCGGGACGACGGTGACCTGCGCGTCCTCGGGGTCGGCCCAGCCGTTGTTGACGACCGTGACGGTGTAGCTGCCGGCCGCGGGCACCTGGCAGCGGCCCTGCTCGGAGAACTGCTCGTCGTAGCAGTCCACCGGGGTGCCGTCCGCGGCGGACATCTCGGTGTACGCGTTGTTGTGGCTGTCGTCCAGCGACACCAGGTACAGGCCCGCCGCCGGGGCGGTCACGGTGAAGCAGGCGCTCTCCCGGGCCGGGACGGTCGCCCTGCCGACGGCGTCGCCCGGGTCGCCGAAGGGGGCGAGGGCCAGCGGCGCGCACACCGGGTCGTCGGCGCGGGCGGACCCGGCGCCGGTGAGGGTGAGCAGCGAGGTGAGCAGGGACACGACGAGGACCGTCACGGCGGTGAGCCGCCCGGGTCTCGCCGATGTGCCGGAACCGGTGCCGGGCACGGAATGCGCCATCAATTCCCCCCTGGAATAAGAACGTTGAGGCAATGGTGGCGATGGTCGCACACAGGTGTGACACAGCCTCAACGAGTTTCCGGGGGCGCCCGCGCGGGGGGTGGCCTCAGTGCCGCCCGGCCACCCGGTCCGCGATTCGGGCCAGCCGGGAGGAGGCGGTGCTCGGGTGGCGGCGCTCGCGCTGGTCGGCGGCGCGGTAGGTGGCGTACATGCCCTGGACGCCGAGCCAGCGCAGCGGCTCCGGCTCCCACTTGCGGACCTTGTGGTCGACCCAGGGGAGTTCGGTCAGGTCGGTGCGCCCGGCCTGCCCGGAGTCGAGTTGCACGAGGTCCCGGAGGGTCCGGGCCGCGAGGTTGGTGGTGGCGACCCCGGAGCCGACGTAGCCGCCCGCCCAGCCGAGCCCCGTCGCACGGTCCAGGGTGACGGTCGCGCACCAGTCCCGCGGCACCCCGAGCACCCCGGACCAGGCGTGCTCGACCGCGACACCGGCCAGCGACGGGAAGAACCGCACGAGGATCTCCCGCAGCGCCTCGATCGTCGCCTCCTGTGTGCGGCCGTCGTTGTCCGTCCGCGACCCGAACCGGTACGGCACGCCGCGCCCGCCGAGCGCGATCCGCCCGTCGGCCGTGCGCTGCGCGTACATGTACGCGTGCGCCATGTCGCCCAGGGTCTCCCGGCCCTCCCAGCCCACCGACGCCCACTGCTCCGCCGTCAGCGGCTCGGTGGCGATCATCGAGGAGTTCATCGGCAGCCAGGTCCGCTTCTGGCCCCTGAGGTTCGCGGTGAAGCCCTCGGTGCAGCGCAGGACGTAGGGGGCCCGGACCGTGCCGTAGGGGGTGACGGCGTGCCCCGGCCGGATCTCGGTCACCGGGGTCGACTCGTGGATCCGCACCCCCAGTGCCTCCGCCGCCGCCACCAGCCCCTTCACCAGTTTCACGGGGTGCAGCCGGGCGCCGTGCGGGGTCCAGGTGCCGCCCACCGCGTCGGCGACCCGGATCCGCTCCCGGGTCTCCCCGGCGCCGTACAGCTCGCGGTCCTTCTCGCCGTACGACAGCTCGTGCTGGTGGAAGGCCTTCAGGCGGGCCAGCTGGGCCGGGGTGGTGGCGACCTCCAGCACCCCGCCCTTGTGCAGATCGGCGTCGATGCCCTCGGCCGCGGCGACCGCCACGACCTCGTCGACGGTGTCGTTCATCGCCTTCTGCAGGCGTACGGCGGCCTCGCGGCCGTGCAGCGCGGCGTACCGGTCGCGGCCGGCGATGCCGTTGTAGAGCCAGCCGCCGTTGCGGCCGGAGGCGCCGTAGCCGCAGAACTTCTGCTCCAGGAGGGTGACCCGGAGGAAGGGAGCGGCCTTCTTCAGGTAGTACGCGGTCCACAGGCCGGTGTATCCGCCGCCCACGATCACCACGTCCGCCGACGCGTCACCGGCGAGCGGCTCCCGCACCGCGGGGAGGCCGTCGTCCGCGTACCAGAAGGAGATGCCGCCGTTGACGACACCGCTTGCCGAACTGCTTGCCGAGCTGGTCATGACCTGGACGCTAACCCCTGAGACCGGCCAGTGTCTCCTTCGGATTCCATGCTTTTCCGCGCCCCCTGACCAGCGGATAGCAGCCGAGACCGATCAGCGCGGCGACGAAATGTCCCAGGTCGGTGAAGGCGGGCGACTCGGTCAGCGGCAGCCCGTAGACGAGCAGCACGGCCGCGAGGTACGGATACCGCCAGGGCGTCACGATCCGGTACGCGAGCGCCGCGATCACCCCGGCCAGCGCGTAACTCACCCCGATGTCGAGGGTGTTGACGGCGGAGTGCGGGGCGATGCCGTCGTGGATCCCCTTCAGCAGCGCGCCCTCGCTGATCAGGGTGGCCAGGACGTGCGCGGTCGCGCACACCGCCAGCCAGCGCGCCGTACCCAGCCGGCGTTCCGCCGGCGCGTGGAAGACGGTGTACAGGAAGGCGTACGGCACCCAGTGCCCGCCGTCGATCCACATCGCGCTGGCCACCAGCACCCGCACCGGGTTGCCCGACAGCTCGCGGATGTTGGTGGACCGCTGCCGCAGGAACTGCTGCTCGAACTCCGGCGACATGTAGTGCAGCGCGACGGTGGTCACGAAGAGAATCGCCAGCCAGATGTACGTACCGGGGGCGCTGCGGACGTACGCCCACACCGCGCCGCCGAGTCCCCGGAAAAATCGCATGAGGCGATTCATGCACGGCCGTAACGTCGGGTGAGTGATTGACATTCCGGACGAACTGATCAACTGGCACGACCGCAGCGCCGGAGCGGCGGGCCACGCCTTCGTCACCGCGCTGCCGGGCCGGGCAGCGCGGTTCCTCGCAGGTCGCGGCGATTGTCAGTGGGGGCCTGCACTATGGGGGCATGGCGAGGACAGGGGCCGGTGGGGCCGGTGGCGGCAAGGTGAAGGGTGCGCGGCGGCCGGAGGTGCGGTTGCCTGGCCTGGAGCCGTGGGGCGGGGGTGAGCTGGAGCCGGACGGGGATTACGACGGGCAGGAGTTCCGGGGGGCGGACTTCGCCGGTCAGGACGGAGCGGGCGCCCGCTTCATGGACTGCGCGCTGACGGACTGCGCCTTCGACGAGACGGGGCTGCGGCACGCGCGCGTGCTGGACTCCGTCCTCACCGGGGCGAGAGGCGTCGGCACCGACCTGGCCGAGGCGACCCTGCGCGATGTCGAGCTGGTCGACGCCCGGCTGGGCGGTACCCAGCTGCACGGTGCCGTCCTGGAGCGCGTGGTGATCCGCGGCGGCAAGATCGACTACCTCAACCTGCGTACCGCGAAAGTCAGAGACGTGGTCTTCGAGAGCTGCGTCCTGGTGGAACCGGACTTCGGTGACGCCGTGCTGGAGCGGGTGGAGTTCGTCGACTGCACGGTGAAGGGGGCGGACTTCAGGGGGGTGACGATGAAGGACGTCGATCTGCGGGGCGCCGCCTCGCTGGAGATCGCGAGCGGGGTGGAGCGACTGGCCGGGGCGGTGATCAGCATGTCCCAACTGCTGGACCTGGCACCGGTGCTGGCGGCGCAGCTGGGGATCCGCGTGGAGGGGTGACCGACCTCGGGGACAGCGCCCCGTACCAGGGGCGCGGGACCGTGTGGACGTGCGGCCGCCGCCGTGGGGACGTGACCGCCGCGTGGGCGTGACCAGCCCGCGCCGACCAGCCCCCGCCGGCCCGCAGTCGCGAACCGGCCGGAGCGCTCCGGCCGGGGCGCTCAGGCCGGGGGTGTGGGCGCGGCCTTCTTCCGCAGGCCCAGGTGGTCGTCCGGATCCTGAAGGCTCGTCCGCTGGGCGGCCAGCATGCGGCGGACCACCGGTTCCGGCATGCGGACCACCACCGGCCGGGGGAGGGTCAGCTCCCGTACGGCGGTGCCGGTGCGGCCCGAGCGCACGCGGTTGGTCACCCTCGCCACCACCCGCACGTCCAGCGTGAACTGCACCAGGACCGACGCCGACTTGGGCTTGTGCAGCGGCATCGAACCGGACGCGTTCACCGCCGCGTCGGCCGCCCCGCCCGCCCCACCGGCGTTGCCCATCAGCTGGTTGAGGCGGAACTCGTCGGCGTTGAGCAGCCCCGCGCCCGCCAGCCCGCGCGCCGACCGGCCCTGGTCGGCGGAGCTCAGGCCGTCCGTCTGGGTGGGCCTGGGCGCGTCCAGATGGCTCTGCCCCACCGTCTCGAAGGTCATCTTGTCGCCGACGCCCAGCACCCGCCCGTCCCGCAGCCGTGCGTGCAGGGACGCCCGCAGGTCCTGGCCCTCCACCCCCGTGGCGTGCACCGGCGGCAGCTCCGCCCCGGCCGAGGTCAGCAGCGGCAGCGCCGCGATCAGCCACTCGGTGGAGACGGCCTCCCGCAGGGTGTAGGCGGCGGCCTGGCCCGTGGTCCGGAAGCGGTCACCGCCCCCGGCCTCCCGGACCGCCGACCCGACCAGCTCCCGTATCTGCGGGGCCCCTTGGAAGCCGTTCACCTGCGCCTCCATCGGCAGCCGCACACCCGCGGAGCGCCAGGTGCCGAGGGCGGCCGGGCGGCCGTCCCCCGGGCCGGGAGGGGGCGCCACCGGCTGGTGGCGGGGCGCGGTCAGCCTTGCGAGGGCGGCGAGGTCCTTCTCCAGGACGCGGTGGGTCAGCGCCTGGCGGCCCAGTGAGACCAGCGCGATCCGGCGGCCGCCCTTGTGCAGTTCGAGGGTCGCCTCGATCGGCACCCGCATCCGCGACGACTTCGCGGTCTTGGCCTCCGCGACCGTCTTCATGCCGAGCTGGCCGCGGCTCGCCGTGCCGGAGCGCCGCGAGGCGCCCGAGCCGACGCCGAGGCCGGCCGCACCGCCCGTGCTCTTCAACTGCCCGGCCCCGCCGTCCGGTTTGCCGGAGCCGGCCAGGATCCCCTCCACGCCGGTCGTCACGCCCTCGTCGTGGGAGGCGGCCTGCTGGGCGACGGCCGCGGTGATGTACTCCATGTCCCGGCCGTCGTCCGCCGTACCGTCGTACGCGCCGTCGCCCAACCGGTTGACCTTGAACACCGCCCAGTACGGGGTCCTGCGGCCGTCGAACAGCTCGACGGTGACCCCGCCGTCCATCGCGCCGGACAGCAGTCCCGCGCTGCCGTCGCGGTCCAGGACGCGCAGCAGCCGTTGCACGTTGTCGTTGCGGTCCGCCAGCTGCTGCCGGGGCAGCAGGTCGTCGGCGAGGCTCTGCTGCCCGCTCTCCGCGAGGCGGGTGCGCAGCCGGGCCAGCAGCGGCACGAAGTTCGGCAGGTTCTCGACCATGCCGAAGCCGAGGGGCAGCGCGCGGGAGAAGGACGGGCCGCCGGTGCGCGACGCTACGGCCGTGGACGCCCCGGCCTTGTCCGCCGTGTTCGTGTCCGTGTGTGTGTCCGTGTGTGTGTCCGTGGCGTGGGTCTTTCCCCGGTTCCCCTCCCGGGCCTCGCGCTCGGCGCCCGCCCCGGAGCTCTCGGCCGGCCGCTGCCCCGGCCGGGACGGCGGCGCCATCAGTCCCGGGTCGGGGTCGAGCTTCAGTTGCCGGCGGATCGGCGCCGGAAGCTGCGCCTCCGTCAGCCAGACCGCCGCCTCGGCCGGCAGGGTGCGGGCGGCCGTCGCCACGTAGGGGCCGCCGCCGGTGACCTTGACCTCGGCGACCATGGTGACCAGCAGGTCGCACTGGACCAGGTAGAGCGGCGCCTTCTTCGGGGTGTGCGCGTTGCGCTCGACCGTGCCGGACAGGGCCGACGACCGGGCGTCGCCCTCGCTCGTGGTGCGGCTCCCGGACAGGCCCTGGCCCACCCGCCACCCTGCGCCGTTCTCCGAGCCGGTCGCGCCGAACTGCCAGGTGCTGGTGGTGCCCTGCCCCTCCTGGCCGGCCGCCTGGTGGCCGCCGAGCACGAAGGTCTCCGTACCGGGACCGGCGCCCCGGTGCACGAACTTCGGGTTGGTCAGCGTGAGCCGGGTGCCCACGGCCCCGTTCAGCGCGGCGAGCCGACGCGGATAGCGCAGGTTCTTCACCACCCACCCGGAGGACGCGGCCTGCCGCAGCGCGGCCGTGATGGCCTGCGGCCCGAACCGCTCCTCGATCGCCAGCCGCGGCGCGAGCCCCTCCGTCTGCAGCGCTGGATCCTCGCGTACGCCCTTGTTGCGGGCGGCGGCCCTGGACAGCAGCTGGAAGGCGAGGTCCCGGACGGCCTGGCCGTCACCGACCGTCTCCACCAGCTGCCAGTCCCGCAACGGCTGCCCGACCGACGGCCGGGGCACGAGGCCGGCCAGGTCGCCGATGCCCTCGGCGGTGACGGCGTGCTCGGGCCGCGGCGCCTGCGCCCGCCGCCCGTCGCGGACCGCGCCCTGCCGCCGCCTGCCCTCGTCGTCGAGGGTGAACTCGGCCGGGGTGACCAGTCGTACGTCCTGCTCGTCCAGGTGCAGGCCCGCCATCGGCCTGGCCTCGGGCGCGTCCTGGCCCGGGGAGCCGGGGGTGAGGGCGCGGCCCAGCTTGCGCTGCCGGGAGGTCATGGTGACGTCGACGTCCAGACGCAGGGCCGCCCCGAAGGTGCTCGCCTTCTCGGAGCCGTTGGTGAGGATGTCCGTGCGCGTGGTGGGGCCGGCCTGGTTGCGGCGGGTGCCCGAGCGGTGCTTCTCGTAGCGGGCCGAGCCGGTCAGGACGCCGGGGACGAGCCTGGCCTGTCCGAGCACCAGACCGCCGATCGAGCGCGAACTGCCGCGTCCGCTCTGCGCGTTGGCGGTGACACCGGAGTGGCTGCGCACCAGCCAGTTGTCGGTGTCGCCGAGGTAGCCGGTCTCGCGGAGCTGCCCTCGGACGCGGATCTGGACGTCGTGGGAGTGCAGGGTGGTCTTGCGGCGCAGCCGTACCCGGATGCCGGTCGAGGTCAGCTGGTCCTTGTTGACCCGCAGGTTGGTCTCCGACAGGGCGGCCATCAGCTCGCGGTGGTTGCGCCGCTGGAGCGCGGCCTCCTCCTTGCTCGGGATCGAGACCACCGCGTCCGTGCCGAAGGCGGGCAGGTAGCCGGCCAGCCGGGGATCGGTCGCGAACAGTTCCTGCACGGCCCGCACCATGGGCCCGGTGTCGAGTTGGCTGAGGGTCACGCTGGAGCCCATGGCGCCGAAGGGCAGGTGCCGTTCGACGTCGACCTCGTTGCCGTTCTCGTCGGTCCGCTTCGGCTTCTCGATGAACTCCCCGGCCTCGGTGCCGGGCGGCAGCGGCAGCCCGAGGGACCGTGCCTCGTCGGCGCGCAGGCTCATCCACACCCGCATCGAGTGCCGGGCGACCCGGCTTCCGGGACGCAGGATCATCTCGGCCGACCGCGGCCCCGTGCCCTCCGCCGTGAACCGGACCGTCGTGAGGTAGAGCACCTTGTCGCCGCGCACCTCGGCGCCCTGACGGCTGGACACGGTCTGCTCGGCCACGGTGAACCGCGCCTTGCGGGCCGCCGCGACCGGCATCGCCGTACCCCGCAGGACGGCCGCGTTGCCGGCCGCCCCGACGCCGATGGCCGGGCCCAGGCCGCCGGTGACGGCGCGGCCCTTGCCCGCGCTCTCGGTGACGGTGTGCTGGGTCTGCTGATGGGTGCGCAGCTGGGTCCCGCCGGTGCCCCAGGCAGGCGACATGCCGGTGATCTCGGCGTGCATGCGGTAGCTGCCCACGGTGCTGCCGTCCTTGGCCTCGAGGTCCTCGCCGGTGACGCCGTCGCGCAGCAGCCGGGGCATGTCCTCCAGGACGGTCGCCGTGGACGTGGCCTCCTGGAGCCGGGCGCGGCCGGGGGCCCCTGCGGCGGTCAGCGAGGGGTGCAGGACGGACGCGACCGCGTCGAAGAGCCCGCCGCCGCCCTGGTGCGGGGCGGCGGTGTCGGTGACGGCGACCGGGGCGAGGGAGTCGGCGAGCGAGACCTGCCGGGCGGTGTCCGCGCCGACGGGCCGCGGGGCGGCGGGCGCCCGGGTGCCGGCCGGGACCAGGTGCTCGGTGGGGACGCGCTGGGTGAGGGTGCCCGAGCCGTGGAAGGTCTGCGCGGTCGCGGCGCCCTGCTTCTTGATCCGTACGCCGTACCGCACCTTGCGCGGCGCCTCGACCGAGCCCTTCTCGCTGCGCAGCACCCGCGGCTCGGCCACGTTGCGCTGACTGCGGGACTCCCGCGAGGACTGCCAGGGCTGGGCGTTCGCCAGTGCGGCACCGCCCATCCACAGCCCCGGCGCGACGGGTGCGAGCCCGAAGGCCATGCCGCCGGCGCCCTTGCTGGATCCACCGCTCGCGGTGGTCGCGACGGTGGTGGCGGTGTTGTGCTGGACGTCGACCTTGGTGTCCTTGCCCTCCGCCTCGTCCACCGCGGCGAGCGGCGCCCCGTCCGGGTCGGGCACGGTGTTCGCGATCAGGTCCCCGGGGTGGAAGACCGGCGGCCGGTCGTCGGCGGCGCGGGAGACGGTGACGGTGACGTCGTACCACTCCTTGCCGCCCTTGCCCTTGACCGCGAAGGCGCGGCCCTGCCCGTAGAACGACTCGGGGCGGCCGGCGAGCTCGGCGCCGATGTCGGCGACCGTGCCCTCGCCGTGCCCGACGACGGCGGCCACCGCGTTCCTTACGAACTCGTGCCCGGTCAGCCCGTACGCCGTGGACAGCCCGGCGGCCTGGAAGTCCATCAGGTAGGGCGGCAGGACGAGGCCGGGATCGGTGCGTTCCTCCGGGATGGGGGCCACGGGCGCCACCGGCCGGCTCCGTACCGCCGGCGGCCGGGCGACACCCTTGCCCTTCGCGTCCCGCAGCGCCCGCGTGGCGGCCGCGTTCCCCGCGGTCCCCTGGAGGGCCAGCAGCGAGTTCTCCGTGGGCCCGACGGGCTTTGAGGAGCCGGCCGGACTCGCGGTGACCGGTGCCCGCGAGGCCCTGGAAGAGGCGTCTTTTCCGCTGTCGCCTGGCTGTCGCTGCGTCCGCACGGAGTCAACGTATGGGGGGCCGGGACCTGCGGAAACGGCTCCGCCGACTCCCGACTCACTTGTCACCCCAGCCTCGGCGACCCGTCAACTCCAGTACACCTGAAGGTCGTTCAGTCGCCCGGGACGGCGTCCGCCCGGGACGGCGTCCGCCCGGGACGGCGTCCGCCCGGGCGGCTACGACACCCTCGGGAAGCGGGCCTGGAGCGTCCAGATCGCCGGGTTGTCGGCCAGCTCCTCGTGCATGTCGGTGAGGTCGGCGATCAGGTCGTGCAGGAAGTCCCGCGCCTCCCGGCGCAGTTCGGCATGGGAGAAGGTGAGGGGCGGCTCCTCGGCCGGCATCCAGTCCGCCTCGATGTCCACCCAGCCGAAGCGGCGCTCGAAGAGCATGCGGTCGGTGGACTCGGTGAAGTCGAGTTCCGCGTGCTGGGGCCGGGCGGCCCGCGACCCCGCCGGGTCGCGGTCGATCCGCTCCACGATGTCGCACAGCGCCCACGCGAAGTCGAGCACCGGCACCCATCCCCAGGCTGTGGACAGTTCCCGGTCCGCCTTCGTGTCCGCGAGGTAGACGTCCCCGCAGAACAGATCGTGGCGCAACGCGTGGACGTCCACACGCCGGTAGTCCGTCTGGGGCGGGTCCGGGAAACGGTTGGAGAGGGCGTAGCCGATGTCGAGCACGTGCCGATGGTGTCACGGCCCCCTACGATCACGAGCGTGCCCCGATCGACCAAGAGCGTGCACCGATCGACCGCGAGCATTCCTCGATCGACCGAGAGTGTTCCCCGAGCGACCATGAGTGTTCCCCGGTACCGGCTGGTGCTCCCGTCAGCCCTGCTCTGCCTCGCGCTGGCCGCGTGCGACGGCGGAGTCCACGGCACCCCGGGCGGCGCGGGCGTCCGCGACCCGTACTTCCCGAAGGCGGGCGACGGCGGCTACGACGTCGGCCACTACGGCCTGACCCTCGCCTACGACCCCGGCACCCGCCGCCTCACCGGCACCGCCGTCATCACCGCCCGCGCCACCCAGGACCTGACCGCCTTCGACCTGGACCTGAAGGGCCTGGACGTCGACGACGTCACCGTGGGGGCCAGGCAGGCCCGCTGGAACCGCGCCGGCCAGGAGCTGACCGTCCGTCCGCACGACGACCTGAAAAAGGGGAAGACCTTCACCACCACCGTGCGCTACTCGGGCCGGCCGGAGACGCTCACCGACCCCGACGGCTCCAAGGAGGGCTGGCTGCGCACCGCCGACGGCGCGCTGGCCCTCGGCGAACCCGTCGGCTCGATGGCCTGGTTCCCCGGCAACGACCACCCCTCCGACAAGGCCTCGTACGACATCACGATCACTGTCCCCCAAGGCCTCCAGGCCGTCTCCAACGGCGAGCCGCGCGGCGAGACGACGAAGAACGGCCTGACCACCTACGTCTGGCACACCGCCGAGCCGATGGCGAGCTACCTCGCCACGGTCGCCGTGGGCCACTACACGGTCAGCCGCTCCACCCTCCCCGACGGCCTGCCGGTGTACACGGCCGTCGACCCGACCCAGGCGAAGGCGAGCCGCGCGGTACTGGCGAAGCTCCCCGAGATCATGCAGTGGGAGCGGCGCAACCTCGGCCCCTACCCCTTCTCCTCCACCGGCGCGATCATCGACCGCCCGGGGGACGCCGGGTACGCGCTGGAGACCCAGAACCGGCCCGTCTTCCCCGGCGCCCCGGACACCGACACCCTCGTCCACGAACTCGCCCACCAGTGGTACGGCGACTCCGTCACCCCGCGGACGTGGCGGGACATGTGGCTCAACGAGGGCTTCGCCACCTACGTCGAGTGGCTGTGGGAGGAGGACCACGGCGGGCGGACCGTCCAGCAGACCTTCGACAAGGTCTACGCCACCCGCGCGGACGACGCGACCCTCTGGGGTTTCCCGCCCGCGGATCCGCCGAGCGCCGCGTACATCTCGGAGCGGCCGGTGTACGAGCGGGGCGCGATGGTTCTGCAGAAGATCCGGCAGACGGTCGGCGACGACAGCTTCCGCGACATCATCCAGGGCTGGGCGGCCGCCCACCGCCACGGCAACGCGGACACCGCCGAGTTCACCGCGTACGTGGAGAAGAAGGCACCGGGCAAGGACTTCACCGCGATCTGGAAGGACTGGCTGTACGGCGACGGAAAGCCGCCCCGGCCCTAGTAGTGCTTCGTTAGGTTCTGGCTCTGGTTCTGCGTGTGGTGAGGGGGCGGCCGCAGGTGGTGCAGGTGCCGGTCCAGCACCTCAGCAGGTTCTGGAGTGCGTCCAGGATCTGGTAGAGGGTCAGGCTGGCGTGTGTGCTTTTGGGTCGAGCCGCCGCAGGGTGAGGAATGCCTGGGCGGCGGTGACGAGGGTGACATGGTGGTGCCGGCCGCGCCAGGTGCGGCCCTCGAAGTGGTCGAGTCCGAGGCCGTGCTTGAGCTCGCGGTAGTCGTGTTCGATGCGCCAGCGCATCTTGGCCCACCGCACCAGGTCAGCGGCCGGGGTGGTGGCGGGAAGGTTCGATATCCAGTAGTCCGTCCCGTTCAGGGCCAGGACATAGGCCCGAGGCACTCTGCCTGTGGCAGGGCGTCCCGCTCATCGGGCTGCCCGGCCCGCACGCCGAGTCCGCGCGGACGCTTCTGGAGGAACGGCGGCTGGCCGCCCTGGAGACACGGCTGCGCATCGAACTCCACGCGCCGCACCCCCGTCGACGAACTCGGCATCGAACCCGCCCAGTCCCTGCGCGCCCTGTACGCCGGACTCCTCACGGACGACTCCGGACCGGCACGAGCCCTCACACTGGAAGCGCCGGACTACCGCGGTGTCCTGGCCGACCGGCGCGTTCTGATCGTGCTGGACAACGCCCTCGACACCGAGCAGGTGGGGCCGCTGCCCGCCACCCCCGGCTGGGCACGACGGATGCGAACGGGGCATGGTTCAGCTCGAACCCGGTCGGCAACGGCAGGAGGCTCACCTCCGCCGGTCCGGTACGCCGACTGGCGGTCATTCGAGCCGTCTTGCCGGGTGGCGTGACCGGTTCCGACAGTGCGAAATCAGTCCGGCGACGTCACGGGTAACTAGTTACAAAAAAGTACCTGGTTGCAAAAAGTGCCGGAGAAGTCATGATCGAGGAAGGGGCCGGTCACCGGGTCCGCGACGACGTATGAGGAGCTCACATGCCGAAGAAGATCGAACAGTTGGCTTTCGGTGGACCCGAAGTTCTGCAGCTGGCCGAGATGGAGCGGCCCGAACCGCAGGCGCTCGGCCCGGACGAGGTGCTGGTTCGGGTGACAGCGGCGGGAGTGAACCCGATCGACGCCAAAACCCGCGGGGGCAGGGGGGTGTCCGGCGGAATGGGAGCGCTGCCCATCACCGTGGGCTGGGATCTCGCCGGCACCGTCGAGGCCGTGGGATCCGGAGTCTCGGTTCTGGCCACGGGTGACCGGGTCTTCGGGATGAGCAGGTTCCCGGGCCAGGCGGCGGCCTACGCGCAGTACGCCGTCGTGCCCGCCGTCGATCTGGCCGGCATCCCCGCCGTGCTGTCCGACAAGGAGGCCGCGGCTCTTCCGCTCGCCGGGCTCACCGCGTGGCAGCAGCTGGTCGACGTCGCACAGGTGCAGGCGGGCCAGCGAGTCCTCGTCCAGGGCGCCGGCGGCGGTGTCGGGCACCTCGCCGTACAGATCGCCCGGCACCTCGGCGCCTACGTCATCGCCACCGCCGGCGCGGGCAAGGCCGACTGGCTGACCAAGCTGGGTGCGAACGAAGTCATCGACTACCGGACCGGCGACTTCGTCGAGGTACTGCGCTCGAACCCCGTCGACGTGGTCATCGACAACATCTGCGGCGCAGTAGGACGTCGTTCTGTCGAGGTCGTGAAGCCCGGCGGAATCCTGGTCGAGCTCACCGGGGTCGACCCGGCAACCCGGGCGGCCGCGGACGAGGCCGGTGTGCGGGCGCAGTACCAAGCTGTCCACACGGACGCCGGGCACCTGGCGGAGCTCGCCGAGCTGGCCGGCAGCGGCAAGCTGTCGGTGACGGTCTCCCGGGTCTTCCCTCTGGAGCAAGCCGCCGAGGCGCATCGGGCGATCGAAGAAGGGCACACCCAGGGCAAGATCGTCCTCACGACGTGGTGATCGATGCGGTCCCGGGGCCCCCGGGACTGCCCACGCACCGACCCCTGATCAACGCCGGGCGTCGCAGTGCGCTTCCGCCCACTCGCGGAGCATGGCCAGAGGAACAGTTGCCGTGCGGCCGATGTCGGTGAGGTCGTACTCGACCGCCAGTGGCCGTTCGATGACGGTCCGGGTGATCAAGTCTTCCGACTCCAGGTCGCGCAGCTTTTCGGTGAGCACCTTCTGGCTGATCTTGCCGAGCCGCCGACGCAGTTCGCCGAAGCGGAGCGGCCCTTGCTCCAGCGCGCCGAGGATCAGGACCGCCCATCGACTGGTGACGAGGTTCAGCAGGTCGCGCGAAGGACAGGTCTCCGAGTAGACGTCGGACACGGTCCCCTCGTCGCTGAGATGCTCAAGGACTGCCACATGGACCTCGCTCGAAGGCTATTTGAGGAACCAGCTGACAAAAACATACTACTGCTGACTTGCTGGAAGGTCTTTTGACGGTCTGGCGGGGGGAGAGGAGAGTGAGGGGCCGGGCCGTGTCGTTGTCCGCCAGACCTGTGGCGTGGGCAGGGACGCGCGAGCCGGCGTGATCTGGCGGTTCAGGTCGGGTGGGCAGACCGGCAATCTCCACCTGGCCGGCGACCGGAAGCGCCGGCCGTCGGCGTTCGTCCTGACCGCGGGGCAGACCGCGGACAGCCCACAGTTCATCCCCGCGCTCAAGAGAGTGCGGGTCCGGCCGCGGGCTCGCCGCCTTCGCGCCTCGATGATCTGGATCAGAGACCTCACCCGGGCCGTCCCTTGATCACGACTCGATGCGCGCTCTACCCTGCGCCCGTGCCCAGTTCCTTGCGCAGCACGGCACACGGGCGCCCCTGCTGCCGGTCCGGACGACGGCCGATCACCTCGTACCCGAGCGCGCTCCAGAACGCGAGTCCCTTCGGGTTGTTCTCCAGCACGGCGAGCCGCACGGCGTCCCGGCCCGCCTCCCGGAACCGCTGCTCGACCTCCCCCGCGATCCGCCGCCCGTACCCCTTCCAGTGCTCCCCCGCGTCCACCATCAGCAGCCCGATCCACGGATCGGGGTCGGCCGGATCCGGATGCCGCGCCAGCGTGACGACCACTCCGACCAGCAGCCCTTCGGCCCGCGCCAGCAGCACCTCCACGTCCGGATTCGCCAACTCGTCGGCCAGCTCCGCGGCCACCTGCTCCGGCCGGATGTCGTCCGGGTCCGGGAAGTCGCCGCTCAGCGCCTGGAACTCCCGGTTGGAGGCATACAGAGCGGTGAGCTCGGAGAGGACCGGGGCCGGGATGTCGTGGTCGGGGGTGAGGGGGACGGCGGCGAGGATCATATCGGCCAACCTATCCGGAGGGCTCGCACCGCGGGGCCGGGCGGCCGCGTGCGGGCAGCGCGTCGGGACGCGGCGGGATCGTCTCCCTGGAGCGCGCGTCTGCGTTCACGCCAGCTGTCGGTCGCAGTCGCACCCGCTCAGTGCTGCTCGCCCGTCCTGTCCCCGTAGAGCGGCAGGTTGTCGGTCGTGATGGTCCAGTCGCCGATGGTGACGTCCTCGCCGTAGACGAAGTCCTTGCGGGTCGCGTAGCGCGGGCCGTCCGGGGTGGGGTGGATGTCGGTGAGGACGGCGCCGGTGCCGGTGCGGGGGTCGAAGATCGCGTAGATCGGGATGCCGATCAGGGGGTAGTCGCGGATCTTGCCGATCCAGTCGTTGTCGGGATTGGAACGGGAGACCACCTCGACGGCGGCGTGGATCGTCCTGGGGTCGAACGTCCCTGGGGTCTCCATGTCGGCCTCGGCGATCACCATCACGTCGGGGCGCCGCATGATGCCTTCGGGCTCGCCTTCGACATCGGGCTCACCTGTGTGGGCCACGATTTCTTCCGGCATCACCTTTTCCAGGCGTTTGCGAAGGCGCAGCACGGTGAGCTCGTGAGGCCCGATGGGCGACATCATGTCGTGGACGATTCCTTCTTTGGTGACTTCGAACTTGCCCGGCAGTGTGTCGTCCATGGACTGAACGAAGTCCCGCATGGCCCGGTACCTGTGGGAGTCCCTGTGGCCTGCGTTGTCGGGTGCGATGGTCATGGCGCTCGCTCCTCGTCGTCTGTGCCCAGGGGCAAGGATCGTCGCTTTCATGCTAGGTCTCCTCCGGGAGATCGGATCGGCAGTCCCGGCAGCGGCCGGGCGCTGGGGCACGGAAGGGGCGGTCGCAGCCGTCGCAGGTCTGGAACGGGTGTCTGGGCTGCGGGGCCGGTGGGGCCGGGGGCCGGAACGGGGGTGGGGGTGGAAGCTGTGCGGCCAGGCGGTGGGCCAGGAAGGCGGCTGGGCGGATCAGGGGTTCGTTCGGCAGGTTCCCGGTGAGGGCGTGGCGTACGGCGGTGGGGGCGATGTCGCGTTCCAGCCAGGCGGCGACGCCCGGGGCGAGGTGTTCGGCGTCGGTGGCGGAGAGGAGAAGGCGGGGGTCGCGGCGGCGGAGGCCGGCGAGGATGTCGAGGGCTGTGTGGAGCAGGACGGGGGAGGCGCTCGAAGGCGCTGGGGTACGGCGGGGAGGCGCTTGCGGGGAGGTGGCTTGTCGGTGGCGGCCGTGGTGCGTCGGGTGGCCTTGTAGGGGGTCTCGGCCGGGGCGGTCCGGTGCCCCGGCCTGTTGCAGGAGACCGTGCGGGTGACGATCCGCCCGTCGGGGATCCGCTCCCGCTCGCGCCGCAGATAGCCCTCGGCCTCCAGTTCCCGCAGGGCGGCACCGATACGGTCCCTCCCCTCCGGGACGCGGGCCGCCAGGCTCTTGATGTCGACCCGGGCGCCCTTGGGGAGGGACTGGATGTGCACGCCGAGCCCGATCGCGAGCGCCGAGAGAGTGGGGTGCTGGGCGAGGTGGTTGCCGATCACCACGAAGTGGGAGGTGTGGCGCGCGTTGTCATGGATGACCCCGCCTGACCCCCGGTTCGGGTGCTTCTTGGCGGCAACGCGGGACTCGGCACAGGAGGGCGCGCTAGGGTTTTTGGTATCCATCGGGAAGGTTCGGCTTCCTAGGTGGTCAGGCCCTCGCACTGGGATTGCCGTCCCGGCGAGGGCCGAAGTTTTTCTGCGGTTGGTGCGCTGAGCGTAGGGCACGCAACCCGTCCCAAAGCCAGCCGAGTTGGGCATATTCACTCGGGGGAGTGACGCTGCGCGACAGGCGGGAGGGGTGGGGTTTGGTCGGGTTCTTTCTCCCTGATTCGTTCCTTGAGTGGTGACGTCCCAAGGGACCGAAGCCCGCGTTTCCGGGCTACGGCGACACCCCGATCTCGGCCCACACCGTCTTGCGCGGCGACAGCCCAGGTGCCACCCCCCACTTGTCGGCGAGCGCCTCCACGAGGACCAGGCCCCGGCCCGACTCGGCCTCAGGTGTGAGGGGTTGGGCTTGCGGCAGGCGGTCGCCGCGGGTGTCCGTGACCTCGATCCGCAGGGTGTCCCCGACGACGTACAGCAGGAGCCCGAAGTCGCGTCCCGACACCCGCCCGTGCGTCGCCGCGTTCGCCGCCAGCTCGGCCACGATCTGCCGCGCCGGATCCAACGGCAGCCCCCATGCCCGCAGTTGCTCGGCGGCCAGCAGACGGGCCAGGCGGGCACCACGCGGCGTGGGCGAGAACCGCAGGCTCATGTTGCGGACGGGGGTGGAGATTTCATCGTTCACGTCACTCAGAGTGGCCGGGCCTGCATACCGTGAACAGTGACGAAGCCCTTGCGTACGGTGACTGTCCGGTGCTTGTCCGGTGCTGTCGTGGCTGTCGGGACCGTTCGTACGGGTACGGGCGTCCGCTGGTACGGGCGTACGGCAAAAGGGGCGTGGGATGAGCGTGGACGACGGCGAGGTGACCGAGCCGGGCTGGGAGGTCGACCCGGACGACGACTGGGGCGTGGCGGTCATCGCCACCGTGGGGCGTCAGCTGAAGCTGCGGCGCGAGGCGGTGGGGATGCGGGCCGCCGAGTTCGGGGAGGCGGTCGGCTATGGGGAAGACATGGTCTACAAGGTGGAGGGCGGCAAGCGGATCCCCCGCCAGGAGTACCTGAACCGGGCGGACGAGGTCCTGGGCGCGGGTGGGCTGATCTCGGCGACCTGGGAGGACGTGAAGAAGGTCCGGTATCCGAAGAAGGTGCGGGAGCTTGCCAAGTTGGAGGGGCAGGCGGTTGAGATCGGGGTGTATGAGTGCAACATCATCGCCGGGCTGCTTCAAACACCTGAGCATGCGCGAGCCGTGATCTCGGCGGCCCAGCCGCCCTACTCGCCAGATGACGTAGAGCGCATGGTGACGGCCCGTCTGGCTCGGCAGTCGGTTTTCGAACGCGACCCGGCTCCGTCCATCCACTTTGTGCTGGAAGAGGCGCCTCTGCGACGGCAGGTTGGGGGCACAATGGTGTGGCGACAGCAGCTCCAACGTCTGCTGGAGGCAGGGCGGTTGCACCACGTCACACTTCAGGTCATGCCGACCAACACGGATGCGCATCCAGGGCTGGACGGCAGGATCGAGTTGCTGAAGTTCCCGGACGGCACGGCCGTCGGACGCGCCGATGGTGCGTTCAGCGGGCGACCGACCACCGATCCGAAACAGCTCCGCCTCATCGAGCTGCAATATGGCACCATCCGGGCGCAGGCTCTCCCTCCGCGGGAGTCGCAGGCCTTTATTGAGCAACTGCTGGGAGAGACATGATCCGCAAGGCCTCCTCCGGGGAACCCACCGACCTGGTGTGGTTCAAGAGCAGCTACAGCGGCGGCACCAACGGCGAGTCCTGCGTAGAAGTCGCCCTGACCTGGTTCAAGAGCACCTACAGCAGCGGCCCCGACGGCGAATCCTGCCTCGAAATAGCCCCCACCCCCACCACCATCCACATCCGCGACTCCAAGTACACGCATACGCCCGCCACCCCCGGCCCCCGGCTCGCCCTCGCCCCCTCCGCCTGGGCGGCCTTCGTGCCGTACGCGTCCGCGCGCTGAGCAGGCGCGCCGGAGCCCCCGGCCGCAACCCACGGCCAGGGGCTCCCGCACAGCGCAGCGTGCCGCGTCCGTCAGACGTTGACGCCGAAGTCCTGGGCGATGCCGACCAGGCCCGAGGCGTAGCCCTGGCCGACCGCGCGGAACTTCCACTCGGCGCCGTTGCGGTACAGCTCGCCGAAGACCATGGCCGTCTCCGTCGCCGCGTCCTCGGAGAGGTCGTAGCGGGCGATCTCGGCGCCGCCGGCCTGGTTGACGATGCGGATGTAGGCGTTGCGGACCTGGCCGAAGTTCTGGCCGCGGTTTTCGGCGTCGTAGATCGAGACCGGGAAGACGATCTTGTCGATGTCGGCCGGCAGGGCGGCCAGGTTGACGTTGATCGCCTCGTCGTCGCCGGCGCCCTCGCCCGTGCGGTTGTCGCCGGTGTGGACGATGGTGTTGTCGGGGGTGTTCTTGTTGTTGAAGAAGACGAAGTGGGCGTCGGAGTAGACCTTGCCCTGCCCGTTGACCGCGATGGCCGAGGCGTCCAGGTCGAAGTCCGTGCCGGTGGTGGTGCGGACGTCCCAGCCGAGGCCCACGGTGACGGCGGTCAGGCCCGGAGCCTCCTTGGTGAGCGAGACGTTGCCACCCTTGGACAGGCTTACAGCCATGGTTTGGGAGTCCTTTCCCTCGTTTGCGTACGGCGGTACGACGTACGGGCCTGAAGCTACAGGTACCCGTATGAACGCCACGAGGGGTACCGAAGGTTCCAGCTCCCTTTACTTTCTTTACCGAACACCGGATGAACGTTATTCGCGTGACGTGCGCCGGTCGGGCGCGCGACCATGGGGGCATGTCCGGTCCTTACGTCATCCGCGGCTCCGTCTCGCTTCCCGAGGCCGAGCTCCACTGGCGTTTCTCCCGTTCGTCCGGGCCCGGCGGGCAGCACGTCAACACCAGTGACTCGCAGGTGGAGCTGCGCTTCGACCTCGCGAACACCGAGGCGCTGCCGCCGGTGTGGAAGGAGCGGGCGCTTCAGCGGCTGGCGGGGCGGCTCGTCGACGGGGTGGTCGTCGTACGGGCGTCCGAGCACCGTTCGCAGTGGCGCAACCGCGAGACCGCCGCCGTACGCCTCGCCGCGCTCCTCGCGGAGGCCAGCGCGCCGCCGCCCAAGCCGCGCAGGCCGACCCGCATCCCGCGCGGGATCAACGAGCGCCGGCTGCGGGAGAAGAAGCAGCGCTCGGACACCAAGCGGGGGCGCACCGGCCGCGACTGGTCGTAAAGCCGTCGCTGCGGCCTTCCCATCGAGGTCTCGGAAGACGTGGTGGTGCGGCCGATCTCCCTGGCATGCGCAGTCGGGAACGAGGATCCGTGCGTGGCATGCGGCGACGAGGCCACCGGGCCCGCCCGCGGACTGCTCGCTGCCGGAATCCGGAACCGCGACGGCGGACGAGACCGGGGACGCCTCGCCAACAGCGTCTGAGCTGCTGAAATCCTGCCAGGTGGCTGGTTCGTGGCCGCACCGCGACGACTGCCCGGAGAACCGGACGGGCATCAGGCGGACCATCCCCACCTTGGTCATGGCCTTGCCGGTCGCCGCCGGCCGTTCGCGATCGCGGTCGGACAACGGTTTCCGGGCCGGCCGGTCGGAACCTCGCTCCGCCGTCCGGCTGATCCGTGGGGTGAGACAGAAACGCTTACGGAGTCCGTTGGATGTGGCTACTATCTGCCACCAGTCGCCGGACTTTGGCGATTTTTTCCTCATGGATGCACCGAACGGTGGGGGGAGTGTCCCTAAGGTGACCGGATTTGGCGGGTTTGGTGGCAGGCGAACCAGGAGCATGGCCGCCGAGAACCAGCCATCGCATGGTGCTGTGCCGACGTCAGCCGGCTTTCTCTCACGGCCGGTCGGGTCGGGCGGCAGCTCCCGTCGACTGCCCCTGCGTACCGTTCTGATCATCCTCGTGCTCGTACCGAGCCTCGCGCTCGCGGCCCTGTGGGGCCTGAGCACGTACCAGCTGGCCACCCGCTGGCAGTCGGAGAAGACCCAGAGCGACCTGAGCGCCGCGTTGGGCCGGCCGTCGGCCGTCCTCTTCCAGTCCCTCGAAGATGAGCGGCGGCTCACCGCGGAGGCGCAGGCCGACCCCGGCACCGCCACCCGTGGCAAGCTGGTCGCCGCGCGCGCGGCGACCGACAAGGCGGTGACCGGCTTCCGCTCGGTGGCGGACGAGGACACCTCGCACGGGCAGCAGGGGCTCGGCACGGCCCTGTCCGGCACCGTGCGCGATCTCGGCCGGCTCGCCGCGCAGCGCCGGGCGGTGGACACCGGGTCGGCCGGTCAACAGGCGGCGTTCGACTACTACAGCGGCACCATCGACTCGCTGATCACCGTCTTCACCGCGCTCGGCCACCGGAGCAACGCCGATGTGGCCTTGCTGGCGACCCCCTTGGTCGACCTCTACGGCGCCGCCGACAGGATCGGGCGCGAGGACGCTCTGCTCGGCCGCGACTGGAAGACCGGGCATCTGAAGGTCGACGAATACGACGTTTTCGTCGATGCCGTCGGCGCTCAGGAGTACCTGCTCCGGCGGGTCGCCCTCGGCCTCACCGGTGCCGAACGCGACGCGTACACAAAGATGACGTCGGCCAAGTCATGGAAGACCCAGCAGAACCTGGAGGAGCAGGTCATCGTCGCCGGCCCCCACCACTCGCAGGGTGAGCTGGTGCTCGGCCAGATCCACACCCAGTGGCGTGCCGCGGTGGACGCCAACCAGCCGCTGCAACTGAATCTGGTCCTGGCCCGGGTCGCGCACCTCGACAAGGTCTCCGCCGACAGCGTCAGCCAGCTCCAGTGGACCCTGATCACCGTCAGCGCCATCGGCCTGCTCGCCGTGATCCTGGTCGTCCTCACCACTTGGCGTCTCACCGTCCTCCTGCGCCGGCGCATCTACGCCCTGCGCGAGGAAGCCGTGGAACTCCAGCAGCGGCTGCCCGACGTGGTGTCCCGGCTGGAGCGCGGCGAGAACGTCGACGTGGACCGCGAGGTCCGGCTGGTCGAGCCCACCCCCGACGAGCTCGGCGAGCTCGGGCGGGCCCTGAACGCGGCCAGCCGCAGCGCCGTGGCCACCGCGGTGCGGCAGGCCGAACAGCACCGCGGCTTCGAGCGGCTGCTCCAGCGGATCGCCCGGCGCACCCAGATCCTCATCGGCCTCCAGCTGCGCAAGCTGGACGAGCTGGAACGCACGCACGAGGACCCCGAGGTGCTGGAGGGGCTGTTCGACCTGGACCACCTCACCGCCCGGCTCCGCCGTTACGAGGAGAACCTGGTCATCCTCGGTGGCGGCCAGCCGCAGCGCCGCTGGCGCAAGCCGGTGCGGCTGCTCGACGTGCTGCGCGCCGCGCAGGGCGAGGTGCAGGACTACCGCCGGATCTCGATCGACGTCGAGGACGAGCCGTGGGTGTCCGAGCGGGCGGTGGGCTCTCTGGTGCACATCCTGGCGGAGCTGATGGAGAACGCCGCCGCCTTCTCCAAGCCGCCGACCCCGGTCGAGGTGCGGGCCGCGAGGGTCGGCCGGGGCGTGGCGGTCGAGATCGAGGACCGCGGCCTGGGCATGGAGCCGGAGCACTACGCCGCCGCCAACGCGCTGATGGAGGCGCCGCCGCAGCTCGACGTGATGACCCAGGCCGACGACGTACGGCTCGGCCTGTACGTGGTCGCCCGGCTGTCGGCGGGCCTGGGCCTGCGGGTGGAGTTGCGGCCGTCCGCCTTCGGCGGCACCCGGGTGGTCGTGCTGCTGCCGGAACAGGTGGTGGTGGAACAGCCCGGCACGGCGCCCCAGCCGGTCGCACAGCCCCCGGAGGCCCTGCCCCACCTGCCCGGTCCGCGGCGGCAGCCGCACGACGCCGGTACCGGTCTGCGGGCGCCGTACGAGGGCGGGCGGCTGCCCACCCGCGCCAAGGGACACGCGATGGCGAACGTCACCGCCGCCGTTCCCCGGCCGCCGGACGAGAACGAGGCATCCCCGTCCTCGTCCCCGTCCCCGGCGACCGCGGCGCGGCCGCTGCCCCAGCGGGTCCGCCAGGCCAGCCTGGCGCCCGAACTCCAGATCCCGGCGAAACCGGCGGATCGGGCGGAGCAGGCGGAACTGGCGGAACTGTACGAGCCGGATCTCTGGACGGCGGTCCCTGACCGGGCCGGCCGGTCCGGGGCCACGATCGGCGTGTTCCAGCGGCAGTCCCGGTTGGCCCGCGGCGGGGGCGACCCGGACGACGGCACCGGTGACAGCGGCGGTAGCGCCACCGGCTACGACATCGGCCGCGGCTACGGCTACGGCAGCGGCGACAACGACACCAGCGGCAACCACGACGGCAGCGGTGACGGTACCGGCCCCGGCGAAGGCAAGGGCAAGGGCCGTGGCGACGGCCATGGCCAAGGGCCCGCCTCGCCCGACCGGCCCGGCTCTTCTAGGACGGATGATCAAGAATGACGCAGCGAACGACGGCCACTGACGTGGATCTGGACTGGCTTCTGGACGGGCTGGTCGACCAGGTCGCGGGCACCCGGCACGCCATCGTGCTGTCGGACGACGGCCTGGTGATGAGCCGTTCGCGGACCATCGAACGCTCGGACGCGGAGCGGCTCGCCGCGATCGCCACCGGCCAGCAGAGCCTCGCCCGCGGCGCCGGGCAGCTCTTCGGCGGCGGCCCGGTGCACCAGGTCATCGTCGAGATGGCCGGCCTGTGGCTGTTCGTGATCTCCGCCGGACGCGGCACCCACCTGGCGGTGACCGCCTCCCAGGAGGTCGACGCCGAGCTGATGAGTGTCGCGATGCACACCCTGGTGCAGCAGGTCGGCCAGCGACTGGGCACCGACGCGCGTACTCCGCCGTCCGATGACGCGGGGAGAGCCGGATGAGGCACTGGACCGAGGGGTTCGACGACGGTGACGCCGACGAGCAACTGGTCCGTCCGTACACGATCACCAGCGGGCGCACGACCCCCGAGCGATCGGATCTGACGCTGGTCACCCTGGTGGGGACGCTGCCCGAGGTCTCCACACAGGCGGCGCTCGCGGTGCGCAGGATGCAGCCGGAGCACCGCACGATCCTCGGGCTCTGCCGGGACCCCAAGGCAGTGGTGGAAGTCGCCGCCAAGCTGGGCCTCCCGGTGTCGTTGACCAAGATCCTCATCGGCGATCTGGTCGACTCCGGTTATATGTGGGCCCGTTCGCCGCAGCCGCTCAGCCGGGCCGGCGGCCCTTCCGACATGACGATCCTCGAGGCGGTGAGAGATGGACTACGCAAGCTCTGAGCACGCGTCGGGCCACGTGCCCGACCATGTGTCCGGCCGCGCCGCGGACCACACGGCGGGCCGTACGGACACCGCTCCGCTCGCGGTGAAGATCCTGGTCGCCGGCGGGTTCGGCGTCGGCAAGACGACCCTGGTCGGCGCGGTGAGCGAGGTCGCCCCGCTGCACACCGAGGAGTACCTGACCCGGGCCGGCGTCGGCGTGGACGACCTGGAGGGGGTGGACAGCAAGTTCACCACCACCGTCGCGCTGGACTTCGGGCGGATCACCATCAGCGACGACCTGGTGGTGTACCTGTTCGGCACCCCCGGCCAGGAGCGCTTCTGGTTCATGTGGAACGACCTGGTCAACGGGGCGATGGGCGCGGTGGTCCTGGTCGACACCCGGCGGCTGGAGGTGAGCTTCGCCTCGATCGACTTCTTCGAGAGCCGCGGCATCCCCTTCGTCGTCGGCGTCAACTGCTTCCACGGGGTCCGCGACCGGACCGCGGAGGAGATCCGCGCGGCGCTCGCCCTCGACCCCCAGGTGCCGCTGGTGCTCTGCGACGCCCGCGACCGGGGGGACGGCCGCGATGTGCTGCTGGCGCTCGTCGACCACTTGATGGCCGGTCAGGCGGCCACGTCCGGGTAGGCACGTCCTGAGACCGAGTGAGCGGCCGAGCACCGCCCTGGCCCGCGCGGGTGGACACGGGGCACCTGGGCCGCCCACCCGGCGGTAGCCGCACAAGCAGTACAGCCCCGTGCCCCTTCGGGACGTCGCCGAGCCGCAGCGGCAGCGGCAGCGCCGTCGCCGAGGAAGGCCGTCAGAAAGCCGACCGTGCGGTCTCCGCGGACGATCAGGCGTGCCCAGGCGACCCCCGCCGGACGGACGTTCGCCTCGGCGACGGACTCGGCGACCGGCTTGACGTTGTGTTCCTGGTCGGGTCGGACCCGAATGCGGAGTGCCGCCGTCGAATTCGCGGTGGGCACTTCTTCGAGGCGGAGCGGAGAAGACATCCGCGCACTCTAGGAAGGGCCGTTCACCAACTGCCCACGGAATTCACGAAACCGACCGTGCGGTCTCATCCCAACTGTCGATACCGGCCCCGGAAATACATCAGCGGTCCGCCTTCCGTGCTCGGCAGTTCCGCGGTGAGGACGCGCCCGATGACGAGGGTGTGGTCGCCGGCCGGCACCCGCTGTTCGGTGCGGCACTCCAGGGTCGCGAGGGCGCCGCCGACGAGCGGGGCGCCGCTGGCCTCGCCGCGGACGTAGGGGATGTCCTCGAAGAGCAGGCGGTCGCTGATGCGGCCCTTCATCGCGAAGCGGCCGGCGATGTGCCGCTGGCTCTCGGTGAGCACGGAGACCGCCCACCGCGGCTGTTCGTCGAGCAGGTCGTCCATCCGGGAGCCTTCGCGCAGGCTGACCAGCACCAACGGCGGGTCGAGGGACACCGACATGAACGCGGTGGCGGTCATGCCGACGTCCTCACCGGTCGGCGCCAGCGGGTCGTCCGGGTCCAGCGGCGGCTCCTGTGCGGTCACCAGGACCACCCCGGCGGCCAGCCGGGCCATGGCGGCCTTGAACGCTTCGTTGCTCACCCCCACAGCATGCCCGGTGGCTTCTGCGGCGGCGGGGGCGGGAGTCTTCAGCACGCCGGAAACGCTAGTCTCGGACCCGGCGCCGCCGCATCGGCCATCGGCCCGAGCCCGGTCCTAGGACCAAGGGCGGGGCATGGACGACGTGAAGGGTCGTAACGTGCATCATGTGCGCACCCCCACAAAGGCTGCGTTCAGTAAGCGCACAGGGAAAACGCAGAAACTCCACGCAATTGTTCACGTTCTCCTGTGACTTGAGTCACAAGGGACGGTAATTGTTGACCCTGTGTACCGAGTGGGCAGCGCGCTGTGATTCAGTGGCTGGGAAAAGTAGCGCCGAAGCAGACCCTTGATTCGCTGCGAGGTCTCGGGGGGAGGGCGAGCATGGAGACCGAGTCGGAGCCCTACGTCCGTCTTGCGTCCCTGCGACAGCTGCACCAGGTCATGGCCGACATGAACACGGCCCGTAGCCTGGCGGACACACTGCAGACCGTCGCGGACGGTGTGATCAACGCTCTGGGCTACGAGATGGCCTGCGTCAACCTCGTACGCCCCGACGGTGACCTCGTGGTCGCCGCCTTCTCCGGCAACTCCGCCGCCGAGGCCCTGATCACCGGCCGGGTCGGCTCCCGGGAGTCCTGGGAGCGGCGGCTGGGCATGGGCGAGAAGTGGGGCGACCTCGTCTTCATACCGCACACCGAGGGCTGGGTCCTCGACGACGACGACGTCCCGCAGTGGTACACCGACGGCCCCGCCCCCCGGTTCGAGGACGAGTGGCACCCCTCCGACCGGCTCTTCGCCCCGATGTACACGCCCGGCATATCGGGCAGCTCCTGCGGCGAACTGCTCGGCGTGATCTCCGTCGACCGCCCGCGCAACGGCCGCCACCCCGGCGCCTGGGGCCGCGAGGCCCTTCAGATGTACGCCTTCCAGGCCGCGATCGCGATCAGCAACGCACGGCTGCGCGCGAACATGCAGCGGGCACTGGTCAGGCTGGAGCGCGACCAGCAGGCGCTGCGGGCCAGCGAGGAGAGCTTCCGGCAGGCCTTCGAGTACGCCCCCTCCGGCATGGCGATAGCCGAGATGGGCGGCGACCAGCACGGCCGGATACTGCGCAGCAACGACGCCCTGTGCCGCCTCCTGGGCCGCCCCGCCGCCGCGATGCGCCGCTACTCCTTCTCCGACCTGGTCCACCCCGAGGACATCGGCACCCTGCTCCGCACCTCCGCGGAAGGCGGCCGCGCCGAACTCCGCCTCGGCCGCCGCGACGGCACCTACGTCTGGGTCTCGCTCCGGAACTCCGTCGTCGCGGACGCCGCCGACGGCCCCCGCTTCCTCCTCACCCACGTCGAGGACATAGAGGAACGCAAGCGCCGCGAGCTCCAGCTCGCCCACCGCGCCTCCCACGACTCCCTCACCGGCCTGCCGAACTCCGCCGAGCTGCGCTCCCGGCTCTCCGCCCGGCTCTGCCGGCGCGCCGACTCCGGCGTCGGCCTGGAGTCCCTGGACGCGGCCTACGGCCACCCCGCCCACGACGCCAACGGCCACGGCTTCGACTTCGCCGGCACGTCGCCTTCGGCGTCGTACGACGGCGGGTACGACCACCACGTGCACACCGTCGCCCCCGAGGAGGGCCGCGACGACGGCGCCAAGGGGCTCGCGGTGCTCTTCTGCGACCTCGACGGCTTCAAGTCCATCAACGACCGCTTCGGTCACAACGCGGGCGACGCGGTCCTCATCGAGGTCGCCAGGCGGCTCGGCAGGGCGGTCCGCGACGGCGACACGGTGGCCCGCCTCGGCGGCGACGAGTTCGTGATCCTCGCCGACGGCCTCGGCAAGGCCGACGCCCAGGACCTGGCCGTACGCCTGCGCAACGAGATCATCCAGCCGATCCGCGCGGAGGGCCGGGCCGTCCGGGTGGGCGCCAGCTTCGGCATCGGATGGGCGCACTGCGGCATGACGGCGGACGAAGTCCTGAAATCCGCCGACGAGCGGATGTACGTAGAGAAACGATCTCGTCCCAAAGCACATCGCCGTGCCGGATGATCCGCAGGTCATCGCGCTGATGCGGTGTGAGTCACCCGTTTGGCTCAGCTGGACCGGGTAGGCTCGACTCTCAATACCTGTACCGCATCCGCCCGCACCTGTTGAGGAGTACCTAGGGATGACGCCCGGCAACAACGGCGCGAGCACGCCCGAGGACGACGACCCGTTCGGCTACCTGTACGCCGATGGTCAGGCCAGAGGGGCCCAGCCGCCGTCCGGCTCCGGTGGCTACGGCTACCCGCATCAGGTCAGCAGGGTGCGCTCGGTCGGCGAGCGGACGTACGGCGGCCAGCAGCAGGCCCCGCAGTCGCCGTACGGCGGCCAGACCGTCCCCCAGCAGCAGCCCGGGGGCGGCTACGGCCAGCAGCCGAACGCGGCCTACCAGGCCCCGGAGACCTTCCCCGGCGGCCCGCCGCCCACCCGCCAGGCCCCGCCGAACCCCGGCCGCGGCCGGGGCCCGAACACCAAGGGCCTCCTCATCGGCGCGATCGCTGTCGTCGCCGCGGTCGTCATAGGCATCAGCGTCGCGATGATGAACGGCAACGGGGACGACAACAAGGCCGGCAGCGGAGCCTCCACCACCCCGGCCCAGTCCCAGAGCGCGTCGCCTTCGCCGTCGAGCACGAGCTCGGTGTCGGCCACGGGCGACATCCCGCCGATCGACGCGAAGGCACTCCGCCTCGACGGCGGCGCGACCCTGGCCTCGGACGTCAAGGGCGCGAAGGCCGAGGGCGGCATCTACGTCACGAACCTCAACCAGACGGGCGCCGGCGTCACCTGGACGGTCAACGGCATCCCGTCGGCAGGCACCTACACCGTCTTCGCGCACTACAGCGCCATCACGGACGGGAGCATGACGCTCACCATCAACGGCAAGGCGTTCGGCAGCAAGATGGGTCTGAAGAACTACACGCACCAGAGCGACCCGACCAAGGCCTGGACGACCACCTACTCCTGGCCGACCCTCACCAAGGGCACCAACACGATCTCCCTGTCCTGCCAGAGCGGCGACAGCTGCGACGTCCTGCTGGACCAGCTTTGGCTGAAGCAGGGGCAGGTCACCAAGTAGCCCACGGATTACGGCTGACCACTCACGCCGCGGTGGGGTCACCCGTCACCGTGACCCGCCCCACCAGCTCTTCGTAGGCCGCGCGGTCGAACTCGCCCGCCGCCTGGGCTCGTACCGTCGCCGCCGACAGGGCTGCCGCGCGGGCCAGTCGGTCCGGCCAGGGGAGTTGTTCGATCAGGCCGGAGAGCAGGCCGGCGACCGCGGAGTCGCCCGCTCCGGTCGGGTTGCCGTGTTCGCGGGCGGGTGGGACGGCGCGCCAGCGGCCGTCGGGGGTGAGAGCCAGCAGGCCCTGTACGCCCAGGGAGGCGACCACCGTGCGGGCGCCCCGTCGGCGGGCGTCCTGGGTGGCGCGGGTCGGGTCGTGGGAGCCGGTGAGTTCGGCCAGTTCGTCGGTGTTCGGCTTGACCAGGTCCGGGCGGGCGGCCACTCCGCGTCGCAGTGGCTCTCCGCTGGTGTCGAGGAGGACGGGGACACCGGCAGCGCGAGCGGCCTTTGTCAGTCCGGCGTACGCCCCCACCGGCACCCCCGGCGGCAGGCTGCCGCACAGCGCCACCGCCGAGGCGGCGGGCAGCAGTTCCTCGTAGTGGTCGAGGAAGGCACCCCACTCGGCGGGGGCTATCTGCGGGCCCGGCTCGTTCAACTGGGTCGTGTCGCCGGTGAGTTCGTCCACCACCGCGACCGTGCGGCGAGTCGCCCCGGCGACCGGCAGCAGCGCGTCCCGCACACCCCGGGTGTCCGCGAGGTGCTCCCGTACCGACTGTCCGGTGGCCCCGCCCACGAACCCGGTCACCGTCGTCTCGTGCCCCAGCGCGGCCAGCACCCGGGCCACGTTCACGCCCTTGCCGCCCGGCCGTTCGGCCACGTCGGAGACGCGGTGCGAGGTGTGCGGGCGCAGTGCCCCGACCCGGTAGGTGATGTCGAGAGCAGTGTTCAGTGTGACCGTGAGGATCACCGGGCGGCCTCCCTCGCATGTGTCGTGCCCGTGCCGTCGCCCGGGGGCCTCGATCATGCCAAAGAGGCGGCGACCCGGCCTAGGTCGCCGTCTCTCAAGCCATGGTCATGATCAGGGAAGTTCGGGCACGACCACCCAAGCGCCCTTCCGCATCACGCCCTTCAGCGTGAAGTCCGCGTCCAGCACGAGCAGGTCCGCGTCCTTGCCGGGCTCCAGGGAGCCGACGCGGTCGTAGCAACCCAGCAGCCGGGCCGGGTTGGCGGACAGCGCGGCGACGGCGTGCTCGACGGGCAGCCCGTCGACCGTCACCGCCCGCCGCAGCGCGCGGTCCAGCGTCAGCGTGGAGCCGGCGATCGAACCGCCCTCCACCAGCCGGGCCACCCCGTCGGTGACCTCGACCTCCAGGGGGCCGAGGAGGTAGCGGCCGTCGCCGCTGCCTGCCGCGTCCATGGCGTCCGTGATGAAGGCGACCCGGTCCGGACCCGCGTGGTGGAAGGCCAGTTGCAGGGCGGCGGGGTGGAGATGGGTGCCGTCGTTGATGAGCTCGACCGTGATCCGCTCGTCCTCCAGGAGGGCGGCGATCGGGCCGGGGGCGCGGTGGCCGAGCTGCGGCATCGCGTTGAAGAGGTGGGTGGCGACCGTGGCGCCCGCCTCGATCGCCTCCACCGTCTGCTCGTACGTCGCGTCCGTGTGGCCGACGGCGGCGATCACGCCGTGCTCCGCGAGGAGCCGTACCGACTCGATGCCGCCGGGGAGTTCGGTGGCGAGGGTGACCATCCGGGCCTGCCCGCGCGCCGCGTCGACCAGCTTGCGGACCTCCGCCGGGTCCGGGTCCCGCAGCAGCGCCTCGGAGTGGGCGCCCTTGCGGCACGGGGAGATGAACGGGCCCTCGAAGTGGATGCCGGCGATCTCGCCCTGCTCGGCGAGCTCGGAGAGGAGACCGGCCTGGCGGACGAGGACGTCCATGTCGTCGGTCACGGTGGACGTGACGAGGGTGGTGGTGCCGTGCGCGCGGTGCGTGCGGACGCCGGTGAGGATCTCCTCCGCCGTGCCCGAGCTGAAGGAGGCTCCGCCGCCGCCGTGGTTGTGGATGTCCACGAAGCCTGGGAGGAGCCAGTGGCCGGTGAGGTCGAGGAGGGGGGCGTCCGCCGGGGCGGCGGCGGCGAGTTTCGTGCCGTCGACGACCAGGCGTCCCTTGTCGACCACTCCGGTTGGGAGAACTACATGGGCACCGTCGAGGACCAGGCCGTTCGATCCCGGCTGCGGGAGTGTTGTGGCTGGTCGCGCAGTTCCCCGCGCCCCTTTCGGGGCGCTGTAGTGCGGCTCGGTCGCGGGCATCAGGGGGTTACCTCCGCAGTCGTCGTGGTCAACAGGTCCTGGGCGAGCAGGCCCGCCCCCAGGCAGCCCGCCGTGTCTCCCAGCTCGGCCGGGACGATCGCCGGGAGCTTCTGGAACGTCACCCGGCGCTCCACCGCCTCCCGCAGCGGCTCGAACAGGACGCTTCCGGCCTCCGCGAGACCACCGCCGATGATGAGCACCCGTGGGTCGAGCAGGGTGACGGCCGTGACCAGGCCGTCCGCCAGGGCCCCCACCGCCTCCCCCCACACCCGGACGGCGTTCGGGTCGCCGGACGCGACGGCCTTGGCGCAGTCGGCCGCGTCGGCGGCCGGGTCGCCGCAGGCCCGCGCCCAGGCCTCGCTCACGGCGGCCGCCGACGCGTACCGCTCCAGGCAGCCGCGCTGCCCGCACGGGCAGGGGGCACCCCGCGGTCGTACGACGACGTGGCCGATCTCGCCCGCGAAGCCGTGCGCGCCCGACTCCACCCGGCCGTCCAGGCCGAAGCCGCCCGCGATCCCGGTGCCGAGGGCCACGAAGAAGAAGCGGTCCGCGCCCCGGCCCGCGCCCAGCCGGCCCTCGGCCAGGCCGCCGGTGCGCACGTCGTGGCCGAGGGCGACCGGGATGCCGAGGCGGTCGGCGAGGAGGGCGCGCAGCGGGACGTCGCGCCAGCCGAGGTTGGCCGCGTAGACCGCGACGCCGGCGGGCTCGTCCACGATTCCCGGCACGGCGAGGCCGGCCGCGGCGGCCGGCTCGCCGAGGTGCTGCTCGCCGTACGCCCGCAGGTCGGCGGCGAAGTCGAGGATGGCGGTGACGACGGCGTCGGGGCCGCGCTCCCGGCCGGTCGCGCGGCGGTCCTGGTGGAGCAGCTCGCCGTCCGGGCCGATCAGCGCGGCCTTCATTCCGGTGCCGCCCACGTCCAGGGCGATGACATGTCTCACGGGAACAGTGTGGCCCGCCGACCCGCAAGAGGTCTAGTCCACTTGCATGGTGTAGACCTTATAGGTCAGACATATTGAACGACGAGACAACTGGACAGGGGCGGTACACGTGCGGCGGCGCAGGGCAGGAATGATCGCGGTGGTGTCCGCAACGGGCATGACGGCGCTCCTCGGTGGGTGCGGGACGACGGGATCCTCGGACGTCACCCTCAGACTCGTCGCCGCCGACTACGGGGACTCCGCCGCCAACAGCTCCCAGAAGTACTGGGACAAGCTGGCCAAGGCGTACGAGGCCCAGCACTCGGGCGTGAAGGTCGACGTCACCGTCTACTCGTGGAACGACGTCGACCGCAAGGTCAAGGACATGGTCGACGCCGGGCACGCCCCCGACCTGGCGCAGATCGGCTCGTACGCCGACTACGCGGCCGCCGGCAAGCTGTACGAGGCCGGTGACCTGCTCTCCATCCCGGTCCAGGCCGACTTCCCCTCCCAGCTCGCCGAGGCGGGCCAGTGGAAGCACGCGCAGTACGGCATCCCCTTCGCCGCGTCCACGCGCGTCCTCTTCTACAACAAGACCCTCTTCGCCCACGCCGGCATCACCACCCCGCCCACCACCTGGGACGAGCTCGCGGCCGACGCGAGGGCGCTCAAGGCGGACGGCGTGAAGTACCCGTACGCGCTGCCGCTCGGTCCCGAGGAGGCGCAGGCGGAGACCATGCAGTGGCTGCTCAGCGGCGGCAGCGGCTACACCGACGACACCGGCACGTACACGATCAACTCCGCGCAGAACATCGACACCTTGACCTGGCTCAAGGACGAGCTGGTCGGCAAGGGCCTGACCGGCCCGGTGGCCCCCGGCAACCTGAACCGCGCGACCGCGTTCGCCGCCTTCGCCGACGGCCAGGTCGGCATGCTCAACGGCCACCCCACGCTCATCAACCAGGCCGAGAAGAAGGGCGTGAAGTTCGGCACGGTCCCGATGCCCGCCCGGGCCGGGCAGAGCACCGGCACCGCGTCCTTGGGCGTCGCCGACTGGATGGCGGCCTTCAGGCAGAACGGCCACGCCCGGCAGGTGGGCGAGTTCCTCGACTACGTCTACAGCGAGAAGAACGTCCTCGCGTTCTCCCGCGAGTACGGCCTGCTGCCCGTCACCACGTCCGCGTCCCAGGCGATGACCGACTCCGCACGGGCCCAGGACAAGCAGCTGCGACCCTTCCTGGAACAGCTCCCGACCTCCGAGCTCTACCCGGCGGGCAAGACGTCCTGGGCCGCCGTCAGCGCCGACATCAAGGAGCAGATCGGTACGGCGGTGAGCCCGGCGGGCAACCCGACCAGCATCCTCACCCGGCTCCAGGCCGAGGCCGCGACGGCCGACAGCCGTACGGCCGGGGGCGGCTGAGCGCTACGGTTCTCGGCATGGACCGGCACGAACTGGGCATGCGCGAGCAGGCCATCCTCGCTCTCGAACGCCGGGGCTTCGCGAGCCCCGGGGCGAAGGAACGCGCGATCCGTGAGGAGCTGGACCTGGCGCCGGTGCGCTATTACCAGCTCCTGAACGCGCTGCTGGACGACGAGCGGGCACTGGCCCATGATCCGGTGACGGTGAACCGGCTGCGGCGGGTGCGGGAGGCGCGCCGCTCGGAACGCTGAGCCGGGGGGTTCTCCGCCCCCGCCGCCCCTACCCGTCCCGTCCTCCAGGGGGCTGCGCCCCCTTAGGCCCCCCATCGGTCGGATTGGATCTGCGGGCCGGTGGGGGCTGGTCGCGCAGTTCCCCGCGCCCCTTACGGGGCGCTGGTCTGGCCCCCTGGCGGGGTGCTGGTCTGGCCCCCTGGCGGGGTGGTGGTCTGGCCCCCTGGCGGGGTGGTGGTCTGGCCCCTTACGGGGCGCTGCTGCGGCACCCCGACGGGATAGTGTCGGGTTCATGGGAACCCACATCACGGAACCCCTCCCGACGCCTCGTACCCCCGCCGGTCGTGACGGGCTTGCCGCGGTGGTCTCGCGGCCCGGGGCCGCGCTCGTCGGCCTCGACTTCGACGGCACGCTCGCTCCGATCGTCGCCGACCCCGAGCAGGCCCGGGCCCACCCGGACGCCGTACCGGTCCTGGCCGCGCTCGCCCCGAAGGTGGCCGCCGTCGCCGTCATCACCGGCCGCCCGGCCGAGGTCGCCGTCCGCTACGGCGGCTTCGCCGGCGTACCCGGCCTGGAGCACCTCGTCGTCCTGGGCCACTACGGCGCCGAACGCTGGGACGCGGCGACCGGCGAGATCACCGCCCCGCCCCCGCACCCCGGCATCGCTGCCGTCCGCGCCGAACTCCCCGCCCTCCTCGACCGCGTCGGCGCCTCGCACGGCACCTGGATCGAGGAGAAGGGCCGGGCGATCGCGGTCCACACCCGCCGCGCCCCCGACCCCCAGGCCACCTTCGAAACCCTCCGCGCCCCCCTCACCGAGCTCGCCACCCAGCACGCCCTGATCGTCGAACCGGGCCGCCTGGTCCTGGAACTCCGCCCTCCGGGCATGGACAAGGGGGCGGCGCTGCGCGAGTTCGCGCGGCAGATCGGCGCGGGCTCGGTCCTCTACGCGGGCGACGACCTGGGCGACATCCCGGCCTACGCCGCCGTGGAGAAACTCCGCACGGAAGGTGTCCCCGGCCTGCTGGTATGCAGCGGCAGCGAGGAGGTCACAGAGCTGGCAGACCGCGCGGACGTGGTGACGGACGGCCCGGAGGGAGTCGTAAGACTGCTGAGAAGCCTGGCCGCCCTGAGCGCCCCGTAAGGGGCGCGGGGAACTGCGCGACCAGCCCCCACCGGCCTGCAGATCCAATCCGACCGATGGGGGGCCGAAGGGGGCGCAGCCCCCTGGAGGACGGGACGGGTAGGGGCGGCGGGGGCGAACATCACCCGCCCAACGCCCCCAGCTGCTCAAGAAACCACCGCGCCGGAGGCAACGCCGTAGCCGCCTCGGCCAGCCTCTTGCAGCGCTCCGCCCGCTCCTCCACCGGCATGGCCAGCGCCCGCGCCAACGCATCGGCCGTCCCCCCGATGTCGTACGGGTTCACCACGACCGCGTCCTCGCCCAGCTCCTCGTACGCCCCCGCCTCCCGCGACAGCACCAGCACGCACCCCTCGTCCGAGACCACCGGGATCTCCTTCGCCACGAGGTTCATGCCGTCGCGGATCGGGTTCACCAGGGCCACGTCAGCCAGCCGGTAGGCCGCCAGCGAGCGGGCGAAGTCGTCCTTCACATGCAGCAGCACCGGCGTCCAGCCCGCCGTCCCGTACGCGGCGTTGATCTCGTCCGCCACCCGCCGCACCTCGGCCGTGTAGTCCCGGTAGACGGCGAGGTCCTGCCGCGAGGGATACGCGAACGCGACATGCACCACCCGCTCCCGCCACTCGGGGTGGTCGTCGAGCAGCTGCCGGTACGCCAGCAGCCCCCGCACGATGTTCTTCGACAGCTCCGTCCGGTCGACGCGGACGATGGTCTTGCGGCCCTCGCCGCCGATCTCCGCGCGCAGCGCCCGCATTCGCTCGTCGACGTCCGGCTCGTGCGCCCGCCTGCGCAGGAAGTCCGCGTCGGCCCCCAGGCCGTGCACCCCGATCCGGGTCTCCTCCAAGGAGGGGATCCCCGGCCCCAGCACCGCGTGACAGCAGGCGACGAACGCGTCCGCCCAGCGCCGCGTCAGGAACGCCGCGTGGTCGGCGCCCAGGATCCCGCTCAGCAGCTCCGCCGCGATGTCGTCGGGCAGCAGCCGGAAGTAGTCCGGCGGCGCCCAGGGGGTGTGGGAGAAGTGGCCGATGCGGAGGTCCGGGCGCAGCCGGCGCAGCATCCGCGGGGCCAGGGCCAGGTGGTAGTCCTGGATGACCACCACCGCGCCCTCGCCCGCCTCCTGCGCCAGCGCCTCGGCGAAGGCGCGGTTGTAGGCCTGGTACGAACCCCACTGCCGCCGGAACTCCGCGTCGAAGACGGGCTCCAGCGGGGTCTGGTAGAGCATGTGGTGGACGAACCACAGCACCGAGTTCGCGATGCCGTTGTACGCGTCGGAGAACACGTCCGCGTCGATGTCGAGCATCCGGACCTGCTGCCCGCCGGTGTCCCCGGCCGGCAGCCGGCCGCCCTCGGCCCGCCGCACCGCCTCCCGGTCGCCGTCGCTCAGCGCCGCGCACACCCACACCGCGTTCGCGTCCGGCCCGATGGCCGACAGGCCCGAGACCAGCCCGCCGCCGCCCCGTCTGGCGTGCAGCGAGCCGCCCGCGTCGTCGGGGCGCAGCTCGTACGAGACCGGTCCGCGGTTCGAGGCGACCAGCACCTCGGCACCGCCGGTGGAAGCCATGGGAGAAGCCATAGGCCTGAACCTAGCCCCGCCCGTAAACGCTCAAACGTACGGGCATGCCCGACGCGCCGCCGTATACGGCCGTACGGCGAAGTCACGCCACCCGGCGCTCGGCGTACTCCGTGATCTCCACCATCGGCGGCCGTTCCTCCGTGTCCACGGAGTAGGTGCGCGGTTCGAAGCCGTCCTCGCCTCGTTCGAACTGGGTGAGGGAGGGGCGGATCAGGTGGCCGCGGGCGAGCCGCAGCTGGGCCGTGCGGTAGATCGCGGCGGACATCCGGCCGAGGGCCTGGCCGTCCTGGTGGCGGTGTTTGCGGACGCCCACGTCGACCTGCGCCAGCGCGTCGAGCCCCACCAGGTGCAGGGCGTCGACCAGCATGCCCAGCTCCACGCCGTAGCCGACCGGGAAGGGGAGCTGTTCCAGCAGGGAGCGGCGGGCCGCGTACTCGCCGCCCAGCGGCTGGACGAAACCGGCCAGCTGGGGCCAGTGCATGTTCAGCAGCGGGCGGGCCATCAGTTCGGTGACCCGGCCGCCCTGTCCGGCGGCGCCGCCGAGCGGGCGGTCGTACATCGCCTTGACCAGGTCCACGTCCGGGTCGGTCAGCAGCGGGCCGACGATTCCGGTGACGAAGTCGGAGGAGAAGTCCCGCAGGTCGGCGTCGATGAAGCAGACGACGTCCCCGGTGGTGACCAGGAGGGAGCGCCAGAGGACCTCGCCCTTGCCGGGGACGGCGGGGAGGCGGGGCAGGATCGCGTCGCGGTGCACGACGCGGGCGCCGGCCGCCGCGGCGACGGCCGCCGTGCGGTCGGTGGAGCCGGAGTCGACGACCACGATCTCGTCGACGAGCGGCACCTGCTGCATGAGGTCGTGGCGGATGATCGCGACGATGTCGCCGACGGTCTCCTCCTCGTTCAGAGCGGGCAGCACGACGCTGACCGTCTGCCCGGAGGACCGCTTGGCGGCCATCACCTTGTGCAGCGGACGTTCGGTCACGGACCAGGAGCGGGTGGCCAGCCAGCGCTCGACTTCTTCCAGCACGGTCAGCGGCTCCTCACTGTCACGGCCACACGACGACGTGTGATCCATCTCGCGGTACGGACGACTCTCTCAACTGTCCTGGCCTTCGGTTACAGTCTTGAACAACGCCGATGACCATCGCATGTCCTGGGGTCACCCGGCGTTGACAACCGCATACAGCTCATCCAGAGGGGCAGAGGGAAACGGCCCGATGAAGCCCCGGCAACCCTCCAGTCGGTACTCGTAGATCGCCGATCAGTGTCGATCGCTCGCGAGGCTCCCGGCTAGGGAAGGTGCCAAATCCGTCTCACGGCGAGATGCGTCGTGAGGAAGATGAGGAGAAAGGGCCTCGCCTCACATGGCTGTGCAGACTGTTGCAAGCACCACGGATTCCACCGTCGACCTCGGTCCCGCCGCGGCCCTCAGCTGCCGCGAGTGCGGTCACCGGGTTCCGCTCGGCCCGGTGTTCGCCTGCGAGGAGTGTTTCGGCCCGCTGGAGATCGCGTACGACTTCTCGGCCTACGACACCGAGGAGCTCCGCAAGCGCATCGAGGCGGGTCCCGCGAACATCTGGCGCTACGCGCCGCTGCTGCCCGTCCCCGCGGACGTGGCGACCAAGCCGAACATCAACCCTGGCTGGACCAAGCTCGTCCAGGCCGACAACCTGGCCCGTGAGCTCGGGGTGACCGGCGGGCTGTACGTGAAGGACGACTCCGGCAACCCGACGCACTCCTTCAAGGACCGCGTCGTCGCCCAGGCCGTGGAGGCCGCCCGCGCCTTCGGCTACACCACCCTCTCCTGCTCCTCCACCGGCAACCTGGCCGGCGCGGTCGGTGCCGCCGCCGCCCGGGCCGGCCTGCGCTCCTGTGTGTTCATCCCGCACGACCTGGAGCAGGGCAAGGTCGTCATGGCCGCGATCTACGGCGGCGAGCTCATCGGCATCGAGGGCAACTACGACGACGTGAACCGTTTCTGCTCCGAGCTGATCGGTGACCCGGCCGGCGAGGGCTGGGGCTTCGTCAACGTCAACCTGCGGCCGTACTACGCGGAGGGCTCCAAGACCCTGGCGTACGAGATCTGCGAGCAGCTCGGCTGGCGGATCCCGGACCAGCTGGTCATCCCGATCGCCTCCGGCTCGCAGCTCACGAAGATCGACAAGGGGCTTCAGGAGCTGATCAAGCTCGGGCTCGTCGAGGACAGGCCCTACAAGATCTTCGGTGCGCAGGCCGAGGGGTGCTCGCCGGTGTCGGTGGCCTACAAGGCGGGCCACGACGTGGTGCGGCCGCAGAAGCCGAACACCATCGCCAAGTCCCTCGCCATCGGCAACCCGGCCGACGGCCCGTACGTCCTCGACATCGCGCGCCGCACCGGCGGTGCCGTCGAGGACGTCACCGACGAGCAGGTCGTCGATGCCATCAAGCTGCTTGCGCGGACCGAGGGAATCTTCGCGGAAACCGCCGGCGGGGTGACGGTTGGAGTCACCAAAAAGCTCATCGAGAATGGGTTGATTGATCCGGCGAAGTCGGTCGTTGTACTCAACACCGGTGATGGGCTGAAGACGCTGGACGCGGTTGCGGGAACCGGGCTCACCGCCACCATTCGCCCGAATCTGGAGTCTTTCCGTGAGGCCGGGCTCGCCTGAGTCCCCTGAGAAATAGGGCGTTGCCCCAGACCGGAGGTAAAAACGTGAGCGTCACCGTTCGCATCCCCACCATCCTGCGCACCTACACGGGTGGCCAGGCCGAAGTCACCGCCGAAGGGACCACCCTCGGTGAGGTCATCTCCGACCTGGAGAAGAACCACACCGGGATCTCGGCACGCGTCCTCGACGACCAGGGCAAGCTGCGCCGGTTCGTCAACGTGTACGTCAACGACGACGACGTACGGTTCGAGCAGGGCCTGGAGACCGCCACCCCGGACGGGGCCGGCGTCTCCATCATCCCGGCCGTCGCCGGCGGCTGACCTGCCGACCTGCTTGACAGGCTGATCGAATGACCGAACATTACCTTCGGTAACAGGCGTCACCGAGCGTTCACCCGATTGCCCCCTCCGTGAGAGAAGCGGAGGGGGCAATTCTGTGTGGTTGAGCGCGGTACAGTTGGGGAACACGGTCCCGATCTCCAGGTCACGGACCCCGTATTCGATACCGCAGGCCCGCCAAGAAGTAGCCAAAGTGTGCGGGTTATATGCGGCTTTTGTGGCCTTTATGGGGCCCGACTTGCCCTGAATTCGGCCGAATTCTCGCTACATTCCGGACCCCTTCCATCCAGAATTCTCGTCCGATTGACCTGTTGCAGACGGCAGTTGGACAGATACATTCAGCCGCGGTCGACGCGTTCCGGCGCACGCCCCCAACCAATGGGGGGTGAGGTCTGACCCGGATCCGCGAAGTGTGGATCTGTGCAAGGGCCAGTAATAGGGGAGTTAGGCATGGCTCAGGGCACCGTCAAGTGGTTCAACGCGGAGAAGGGGTACGGCTTCATCGCGGTCGACGGTGGTGCGGATGTTTTCGTCCACTACAGCGCGATTCAGATGGACGGCTACCGCACCCTGGAAGAGGGTCAGCGGGTCGATTTCGAGATCTCGCAGGGCCAGAAGGGGCCGCAGGCGGACATGGTCCGGCTGGCGACCAGCTGAAGCACGCGCCGACTGACTGCAGCGACGTTCTTCTGTTTTTCTGCTGAGGGGCTCGCATCCACTGGGTGCGAGCCCCTCGGTGTGCCCGGGTCCGTGCCCCGCCGGCCCGGAGATCCGGCTCCGGCGCGCCCGGAGGTCCCGCCGGACCGGGAGGGGCGCTTGCTCCCGCCCGCCGCCCGACCGTCACCCCTCATCGAGCTCGCTTCGCGGGCGCGCCTTGCACTCGGGCATGCCGAGTGCTAATCATTGGCGTTAGCACTCTGAAGGTGAGAGTGACAAAGAAGGACCGGGTCGGTGAGGCCCGCAGGCCGGGTGGGGCAAGGAACCCACGGGTCGGCGAGCCGTCCGTCGCGGGCGCGGGCGCGGTCCGGAAGACTCACCCCCAGTCCTGGAGGGACCACTTCACATGGCCAAGATCATCGCGTTCGACGAGGAGGCGCGGCGCGGCCTTGAGCGCGGTATGAACCAGCTCGCCGACGCCGTCAAGGTCACCCTCGGCCCCAAGGGCCGCAACGTCGTCCTTGAGAAGAAGTGGGGCGCCCCCACGATCACCAACGATGGCGTGTCCATCGCCAAGGAGATCGAGCTGGAGGACCCGTACGAGAAGATCGGCGCCGAGCTGGTCAAGGAAGTCGCCAAGAAGACGGACGACGTCGCCGGTGACGGTACGACCACCGCGACCGTGCTCGCCCAGGCCCTGGTCCGCGAGGGCCTGCGCAACGTGGCCGCCGGTGCCAACCCGATGGCCCTGAAGCGCGGTATCGAGAAGGCCGTCGAGGCGGTCTCCGGTGCCCTGCTGGAGCAGGCGAAGGACGTCGAGACCAAGGAGCAGATCGCCTCCACGGCCTCCATCTCCGCCGCCGACACCCAGATCGGCGAGCTCATCGCCGAGGCCATGGACAAGGTCGGCAAGGAAGGCGTCATCACCGTCGAGGAGTCCCAGACCTTCGGTCTGGAGCTGGAGCTCACCGAGGGTATGCGCTTCGACAAGGGCTACATCTCGGCGTACTTCGCCACCGACATGGAGCGTATGGAGGCGTCCCTCGACGACCCGTACATCCTGATCGCCAACTCGAAGATCGGCTCCGTCAAGGACCTGCTCCCGCTCCTGGAGAAGGTCATGCAGTCGGGTAAGCCGCTGCTGATCATCGCCGAGGACGTCGAGGGCGAGGCCCTGTCGACCCTGGTCGTCAACAAGATCCGCGGCACCTTCAAGTCCGTCGCCGTCAAGGCCCCGGGCTTCGGCGACCGCCGCAAGGCGATGCTGAACGACATCGCCATCCTCACCGGTGGCGAGGTCATCTCCGAGGAGGTCGGTCTCAAGCTGGAGAACACGACCCTCGACCTGCTGGGCCGCGCCCGCAAGGTGGTCATCACCAAGGACGAGACCACCATCGTCGACGGCGCCGGCTCCACCGAGCAGGTCCAGGGCCGGGTCAACCAGATCCGCGCCGAGATCGAGCAGTCCGACTCGGACTACGACCGCGAGAAGCTCCAGGAGCGCCTGGCCAAGCTCGCCGGTGGCGTCGCCGTCATCAAGGCCGGTGCCGCGACCGAGGTCGAGCTCAAGGAGCGCAAGCACCGCATCGAGGACGCCGTGCGCAACGCCAAGGCGGCCGTCGAGGAGGGCATCGTCGCCGGTGGTGGCGTGGCCCTGCTTCAGGCCTCCTCGGTCTTCGACAAGCTGGAGCTGGAGGGTGACGAGGCGACCGGCGCGCAGGCCGTGAAGCTCGCCCTCGAGGCCCCGCTGAAGCAGATCGCCGTGAACGCCGGCCTCGAAGGCGGCGTCGTGGTGGAGAAGGTCCGCAACCTCACCCCGGGTCACGGCCTCAACGCCGCGACCGGTGAGTACGTCGACCTGGTCGCCGAGGGCATCATCGACCCGGCGAAGGTGACGCGCTCCGCGCTTCAGAACGCCGCCTCCATCGCCGCGCTGTTCCTCACCACCGAGGCCGTCATCGCCGACAAGCCGGAGAAGGCCGCCGCGGCCGCTCCGGGCGGCATGCCGGGCGGTGACATGGACTTCTGAGCCTGACGGCTCGGCGGTTCCCGCGCAGTACCAAGGGCGGCACTCCCTGTGCGACAGGGGGTGCCGCCCTTCGGCGTGCCGTGTCCGGGGTCACACGGCACCCGCGCCGGGCCGGGAATGCGTACGACCGGGCAGGTCGTTGCACGAGACGTGCATTCGATGCGCGTGCACATACCGTTTGGTATGCGACCTAGGTATACGACCTATTCACGAGGAGCCCCCCACGTGACCGTCACCACGCCCCCTGCCTCCCGCGCGGCCGAGATCCTCTCCCGTCCCATCGCCCTGAACGGGCTCACGGTCCCCAACCGGATCGTGATGGCCCCGATGACGCGTCAGTTCAGCCCCGGCGGCGTCCCCGGCGAGGACGTGGTCTCGTACTACTCCCGCCGGGCCGCCGCCGGTGTCGGTCTGATCGTCACCGAGGGGACGTACGTCGGCCACGAATCGGCCGGGAACAGCAGCCGTGTCCCGCGGTTCCACGGCGAGGAGCAGCTGGCGGGCTGGGCGAAGGTCGCCGAGGGGGTGCACGCGGCCGGCGGCGCGATCGTCCCGCAGCTCTGGCACATCGGCATGGTCCGCAAGCAGGGCCAGCCGCCGTACGCGGACGCCCCCGCCGTCGGCCCCTCCGGTATCCGCCTGGACGGCACCGAGGGCGAGGGCCGGGCGATGACCCGGCAGGACCTGGACGACGTCATCCGCGCGTTCGCCGAGGCCGCGGCCGCCGCCGAGCGCATCGGCTTCGACGGCGTCGAGCTGCACGGCGCCCACGGCTACCTGATCGACCAGTTCCTGTGGGCGGGCACCAACCGCCGCACCGACGCGTACGGCGGCGACCCGGTCGCCCGCACGAAGTTCGCCGCGGAGATCGTGGCCGCCGTACGCGAGGCCGTATCCCCCGAGTTCCCGGTCATCTTCCGCTACTCGCAGTGGAAGTCCGACAACTACGACGCCCGCCTCGCCGAGACCCCCGAGGAACTGGAGGCGATCCTCACCCCGCTGGCCGCCGCCGGCGTCGACGCCTTCCACGCCTCCACGCGCCGCTACTGGCTCCCCGAGTTCGAGGGCTCCGACCTGAACCTGGCCGGCTGGACCAAGAAGCTCACCGGCAGGCCCGCCATCACCGTCGGCTCGGTCGGCCTGGACGGCGAGTTCTTCAGGGCCTTCGCGGGGGAGGGCGCCGCGACCAAGGGCATCGACGACCTCCTCGACAGCCTGGAGCGCGGGGAGTACGACATGGTCGCCGTCGGCCGCGCCCTGCTCCAGGACCCCCAGTGGGCCGCGAAGGTCCTCGCCGGCCGCGCCGACGAACTGAAGCCGTTCGACGGGGCGGCGCTCAAGACCCTGAGCTGACCCCGCCCCGTTCGCCCTCGGGTTCCCCGGCGACGCGGCCGGGGAACCCGAGGGCGGCCGCGCAGCCGGTCACAGCCGTCCCGCGACACCCATGACCAGGGCGACCGCACCCTGCACGGGCAGCGACAGAAGGCCGAAGACCAGCGCCCCGCAAGGCGCGGCGTCCGCCCCCACGCCCGCGCACCTCCCCCAGCCCCAGCGCCCGACGGCGGCCAGGAGAGGAGGCGGACCTCGCCGGCCTCCTCCGGGCGGGCAGCGGTGTCGTTCGGCCCGTCAGCGCTGCTCGGCTGAGGGTGCGGTGATCCGCTTCTCGAACCAGTGGTGGGCGTAGGGCTCGTCGTTGAAGGCGGGGACCTCCTCGAAGCCGAAGGAGTGGTAGAGGTTGATCGCGGCGCTGAGTGTCTTGTTGGTGTCCAGGCGCAGGGTGTCGTAGCCGTGCCGGGCGGCCCGTGCCTCCAGTTCGGTCAGGAACCGGCGGGCGAGGCCGAGCCTGCGGGCCCGCGGGGCGACCCACATGCGCTTGATCTCCGCCGGAGCCCCGGGCGGCAGTTTCACCCCGGCGCAGCCGACGGGTTCGCCGTGCAGCCTGGCGACCAGGAACAGGCCGTGCGGCGGCCGCAGTTCACCCGCGTCGGGCAGCAGGCTGCGCGCGGGGTCGAAGCCGGTGTCGAAGCGCTCCTGCAATTCGGCGAAGTAGGCGAGCAGGCAGTGCCGGGCGTCGGGGTGGTCGGGGTCGACGACGTCGAGGGTGACCGTGCCGGCGGTCAGCAGCAGCTCGACCTCGGCCATGGCCGCGACCAGCCGGGCGCGCTGGGTCGCGTTGAGCGGCTGGAGGAGGGATCCGGCCAGGTCGTCGCTGCGGTCGTCGAGCAGGGCGCGCTCCGCCCGGCCCTTCTCGGTCAGCCGCACGGTGCGCACCCGCCTGTCCTCGGGGTGCGGCTCCACCGCCACCAGGCCGTCGCCCTCCAGGGAGCGCAGCAGCCGGCTGACGTATCCGGAGTCGAGTCCGAGCCGCTCCCGCAGCCGTCGCACGTCATCGCCCCGCTCACCGATCTCCCAGAGCAGCCGGGCCTCGCCGATCGGGCGGTCACGGCCCAGGTAGCGGTCGTGGAGCACGCCCACGCGTGCGGTGACGGTGCGGTTGAACCGCCGTACCTGCTCGATCTGCGCCTCGTCCATTCTCTGACCTTAGTCAGAGAAGTCAGAGATTGCCTAGGGGCTCGATGTCCACGTGCACCGGAGTGCCCCACACTCTGAGCACCTCGTAGTCGGTGAACTCGTGCACCAGCCGGTAGGCCATGGCCGGCCGGGACCCGCGCCGCTGGGCGGCGAGGTACAGCTCGGCCTCGCGCCGGTCACGCCGGGGGGTGCCGCACAGCTCCCACTCCCGGCCGTTCCACGCCTCCGGCAGCCAGCGCTGCTGGGGCTGCGGCCGGTCGGCGCGTACGCCGTACCGGGACATGGAGGGCCCGGCGGCCTCTCCCTGTGCGGGCGGCCGGGGTCCGCCCCCGTACTCGGACCTGCGCGCCGCCCGCCGCCGCGTCTCGCACAGCAGGCACAGGTCGGGGGCGCTCTCGTCCACGGGCCCCTGCGGATGCTCGGCGCACCGGGTGGTGGGCGCGGCCGCGCTGACGCTCTCCTCCAGCAGGTCGAGGGCGCGCCGCAGGTCGTCCTTCACCTCGTGCAGCTTGGCATCGGGCGTGTCACCGGTCAGGGCCTCCCCATGCTCACCGAGCAGACGAAGGGCCCGGCCCAGGGCGGTGAGCTGGGAGTGGTTCATGGGGACCAGGGTGGCATACGGCGCTGACAGCACCGCCGGAGCGCGAGGTCAGGTACTGCGCCCGACTTTGAGCACATAGGCCGTGACGGTCTCGCCGTCCGGGCGGTAGAGCACCCGCCAAGTGCCGACATGCAGGCGGTAGTACCCGGATGTTCCCAGTGCACGTGCTGCTTCGGGACGGGGGTCCTCGGCAAGTGCCCGCACGGCTGCGGCGGTCGCCTTGGCGCCTACGGGGTCGATTGCCCGGAGCCGCCGGAACTCGTTCATGGCGTGGTGTTCCCACACCACCGCGTGGATCACGAAGCGACCTCGCGCCGGTCCTCGTCCTCCAACTGCGCCATGAACTCGTCGTGCGTCATCGAGGGTCCGGACCGAGTCGCCTCACGCGCGCGTGCTTCGGCGACATCCGCTGCGTCCCGCAGTCTCTGAAGCTCCTCAAGCTCGCTTATGGGGATGAGCGCGGCGGCGGGCTTGCCGTACTCGGTGATCAGGATGTGCTCCTGACCGTGCCGGACCCGGCCGACAAGCTGACCGAGCTGGTTACGGGCCTCCACAAGCGGATACGTCTCCATGGGAAAACTGTACATACCTGCGGGTGTGTGCGGTGTGTGCACGAGAGTCGTCACGCAGGTGCCCTCTCTCGTCGTGCGTTCATCGCGCCACGGATCTCGGCGACGCGGGACCGGACCTCGGAAGGCGACAGGGGCGTGTTGTGGCAGCCGGGGGCGCGTTCGCCCCGGCATGCGCCGCAGATGCCGCCCGGCAGCGCCTCCGGGCGGCCCGGCGTCCCGCACTTCGCGCACTCCAGGATGCGGAGGGGCGGGCGGGCGGCGGGCCGCACTGGCTCGGGCGGCGGGAGCTTGTCGGTGAGGCGTCTGCGGAGCAGGGCGGCCGGGTGGTGGACGGGGGAGGGCAGGCCACTGGTCAGGGCCTGGAGGGCGTACTCGTCGCTGGCGCCCCGCGCGAACCACTCCGTCAGCAGCGGGGCGAGGGCGGCGCAGTCGGCCTGGGAGAGGGAGAGGGTCGGGGCGGTGCGGCCGAGGGCGGCCAGGAGGATGTGGGCGCGGGAGCGGGTGGGGCGGGTCCGGTCGGGGTCCTGCTCCGGCTCCGGTACGGCGCCTCGCGTGAACGCCGCCCACCAGTCATCGTCGCGTGCGGTACGGGACCACCACGATCGGGTGATCCAGCGGCGGCTCCCCGAGTCGGCCAGATGTTCCCGGCCCCGCCTCAAGTGACCCGCCCGCTGAAGGTTGTTGAGGGCGGTGCGGAGGGCGCACTGCCCGTAAGGAAGCTGCTTGGCCAGCGTCTTCACGGAGATGTCGGCGCCGTCGGGGAGCCGGTCGACGTACGCGGCGATGGCGGCTTCGCGGGGTGGGAGGTGGGCGAAGTCGTGCACGGAGCGGCGGTGTTGGTCCGGCGCGGACCGCTTTCCGTACCCCGGGTTCGCCATGGGGTGCGGGGTGGCGTGAGCGGGCGGGAGGGCAGCACTAAACTGGCTGTCAGCCATAGGGATCGCTGTTTCCGATCTCGTTGGTCAAGCCCCCGCAGGTGTTGGTAGCGCCTGGCGGGGGCTGTTTCGTTCGTTATGCGGGCACGCTAGACGATCGTGACTGTGCGTGGCAAACCGAACGCGTCAAGTCAACGCGCCGGGTGGGAGGGTGGGTTGAGGCCCTCCCACCATTCCTTGAAAAAGGGGCTCGGGGCTGGGCGCCCGAGGCTCAAGCCGGGTCAGGCGCCGTGGTCCTTGAGGTTTTCTACGAAGGCGGACCATGCCTCCGGCCGGAACACGAGCTTCGGGCCGCGGGGGGCCGTTTTGGAGTCGCGGACGGGGATGAGGGCGGGGTGGGCGTCGGAGACTTCGAGGCAGTCGCCGCCGCTGCCACCGCTGTAGCTGGACTTGCGCCATGTGGCGGTGATCAGGTCGTACTCAGGCAAGTTCCTCATGCTCGTAATCCTGCGCCGTCGACTCGATCAAGACCAGGGAATCCGACGGAGAAAGGGCGGCGGCCAGGAGGAGTTTGAACATCTGGGCGTGGCGGGCGACGGCGGCCGGGTCGTCCAGCAGCCTCCCCATGTCGGGCCCCTCGACGAAGGAAAGCGGGGGTGCGTCAGTGAATTCCATCAGTTTCAGGGAGCCCTCCATCGCAGCGTGCGCCCCCGCGCGGAACGGCAGCACCTGCACGATCACCCGCCTTCGGCGGATCAACCCGGCGAGGTGGCGCAGGGCTTCGGCCATCACGGAGGGCCCGCCCGTCGACCTGCGTAACGCGGCCTCGTCAATCACCGCCCACAACACCGGCTCTGTTGGATCGTCGAGAAGGTGAGTGCGCCCCATCCGGGCCGATACCAACTCCTCGATCACCTGCTCCGGGGCCGTCGGCTTGTAGGCGCGGAACACCGCCTCGGCGTAGGCCCTTGTCTGGAGCAGACCCGGAATCAGCAGCGCCGCGTACTGACTGATCGCCGTGGCCCGCGCCTCCGCCTCCGCTGCCTCCGCGAAGTGATCGGGGTACTTCGACTTCGCCGCCGCCTCCCGGTTCCGTTGGAAGAAGTCGTCCGTCCCCAGGGCCTCGTCCAGCAACCGTGCGTACTCCGGCTGCATCCGCCGCGTCCCCGCCTCCAGCTGGCCGATGAACGACCCGCTCACGAACAGTCGTTGCCCCAACTCCGCCTGGCTGAGGCCTTTCCGCTCCCGCGCGTGGCGCAACTCCGCCCCCAGCAGGGCCCGCGGTGAAGACGACGGATCCAGATCCTTCGGCCCTGCCATGTGCACGCCCCTGTCCGACAGACGAGGTTGTTGGGATGTCGTATCTAGCCAGGTTAGAGGTGCGATGGACACGCTGTGTGGCGAAATGCAAACTCAGCGTGGAGGTCGGGAATGGTGTTGCGGACCACCGAAGAGGTCGTGGAGTCGCTGCGGGTGGCGCTGAAAGGTGTCGGTGTCGTGTTGCCGTCGCTCTGCGTCGACCCGGTGACCGGGGCGAGCGACGAGCCGTTCGCCCTGGTCGAGCTGGGGCGGTGCAATATCCGGGTCGCGGAGCGGCTTGCCTCGGTGGTGCGGGGGGAACGGCCGCCCGTCGGGGCGTATGTGACGGACGTGCGGGACGGGCGGATCGGCGAGGTCAGGGGGCATGTCGGCGGGAGGGTGCAGTTGCGGCCCGTGGCCGGTGGCCGGGAGTGGGACTGCCCGGCGGGGTCGCTGGAGCCGGCGCCGCCGCAGGAGGTGCTGCGGGCGCAGGTGCGGCAGGTCAACAAGGATGGCCGGCTGCCCTGCTGACGCCTGGGATTCCCTGCCCGAGCGCCGCCGCGAGAGGTGGCCTGGTCTGTAGTGTCGCAAGCATGAGCGTTGAGGTAGCGGTCGTCCGGGAAGCGGACGGCGAGTCGGTCGAGGCACTGGCACGCCTGCTGCCTCAGCTTTCGAGCAAGGCCAGGCCCCTGGATCGCGAGGTCGTTCAGGCTCTGCTCAGCAGTGATGCGAATACGCTGCTGGTGGCCCGGGTCGACGGCGAAGTGGTCGGGATGCTGACGTTGGTCATGTTTCCCTTGCCTTCCGGCCTGCGGGCCCGCATCGAGGACGTGGTGGTGGACGAGGCCGCGCGGGGGCACGGTGTCGGGGGTGCTCTGACCGAGGAGGCTCTGCGGCTGGCGGAGGCGGCGGGCGCTCGAACCGTGGACCTCACCTCGCGCCCGTCGAGGCAGGCGGCGAACCGGCTGTACGAGCGCATCGGTTTCGAGGCGAGGGATTCCCGGGTCTACCGCTATGTCCTGCCACGGTGAGCGGAGCCGTGTCGACGGACATCACCGAGCGCGAGCTGACCCATCCCTGGGAAGGTGTTCTGATTGCTCCGGCTCGCGGGAGTGATGGGGGCGTTCTGGTCCTGGCGGGATCCAGTGGGCGCATCGAGCGTGAGCGGGCGCGCATCCTCGCTCAGCAGGGCTTCGCGGCCTTGGCGATCCGCTGGTTCGGCGGGCCGGGGCAGCCGCCGGGGATTTGCGAAGTTCCCCTGGAGACCTTCATCGCCGCCGTCGACTTCCTTCGGCTGGGCGGAGCGCGACGCATCGGAATTCTCGGCGTCTCCAAGGGTGCTGAAGCGGCCCTGCTCACGGCTGTGCACGACACACGCGTGGACGTGGCGATCGCGCTGTCGCCCACGTCGCGAGTCTGGTGCAACGTCGGCCCGGGACACGACGGAGCGCACCACCCGTATCGCTCGTCCTGGACCTGGCGGGAACGACCGCTGCCCTTTGTGCCGATGGACGATTCCTGGGTTCCCGCAGAACCGGACGGCAGTCCCGTCGCCGTCCGGGGATGGTACGAACTGAGTGAGCGGACCTTCGCTCACTCGCTTCCACCGGCGGAAATCCTCGTGGACACAGCCAGAGCAGACCTCCTGTTGGTAGCGGGCGGCGATGACGCGATGTGGCCGTCGCTTCCCTTCGCCGAGCAGTTGGCACAACGCCGACGGTCGGTCGGGGCAGCCGTGCGTCTTGTCGCTCGCCACGACGCCGGCCACCGGCCACGCCTTCCTGGCGAGAGCTCCGCACCGGCGTCCCCGCGCTTCACGTACGGGGGAACTCCTGAGGCGGACACACTCCTCGGTAGGGCGGCGTGGCCGCACATCCTCGACGCGCTCGGCGGCGGAGGGGCCGACGAGCGCTGAAACCGGCCGCCTTCTGTCGACCACGGAGGGCAACGGGTTCGGCACCGACACCGCCGCCACCCGCCACTTCACCTGATTCCGGCGAGGATGCCCCGGCGTTCACGCCGAGTTGGAATCACCTCCCGTGGCCGTGTCGCCGGTCGCGGCCTCCCCGTGCGCATCGAGCAGACGAAGGGCCCGGACCAGGGCGGTGAGCTGGGAGTGGTTCATGAGAGCCGGCGTCTCCGGAGCGTCATGTGGTGGAGGGGGAGCAGGCCGCAGCCGGGTCGGCAGTGGGGTGCGGTCAAGCTGCCGGATGAGCGATAAAGGTGACTTCCTCGCGATCGTCGTCCAAGGCGATGCTCAGCGAAGCGTCCAGGGCCAGGGCCAGGCGCCGCAGCAAGGGGAGGGTCGGTACGGTGTCGGCGCCTTCCAGGCGGGAGATCTTCGCCTGGGTGAGCCCGGCGCGCTCGGCGAGATCGGCTTGTGACAACCCCAGTTCCTTACGGCGCTCGTACACCGCCTGGGCGAAGGCCATGGCCAGTCGGATCTCCGCGCGCTCGGCCGTGACCTCCGGGGACTCGGCATGCCCCGTGGCCAGCTTCTTCTCGCGCGCCAACCTCCAGCGGGAGTGGTTCATCGCGCGTCTCCTTCCTCGGCGCGGCTGTACGTCACGTGGGCCGGGCCGTGCTCCTCCGCGCACACCTTACGGGCGGCCACCGCGCGGGCGACCTGGTCCGCCTCGTGCATCCGGGTTTTACGGAAGATGGTGAGGAGCACAATGCGGCGCGCTGGCGCGAACCAGTACGTGATCCGTGTGCTCACACCGCCCAATGTGGGGCGCAGCTCGTAAACTCCGTCTTCCAAAGGGCGAGCGAACGGCATGGGCGTCCGGGGGCCGAGTGCGGCGAGCAACTCGGCGTACTCCTCCACCTGCGGTGTTGTTTGTCGGGGAGAAGCTCCAGCCAGGACCGCACCTCGGGCTCCAGCTCGATCACGTACAGGTCATCCATACGGCGGACCGTATTATGTCGCCAACAGCATATCTCTCCCCCTGGGCGGCGGTCACCGGTACGAGTGACGTAGAGACCGTTGCCGTGGGTTCGGGCAGGTGAGCGGCTCCTTCCGTTCGGGGAGGGAAGCAGCCAATCTTGACAGCCTCTTTGAAGGCCGACCAGGTAGCCGACCGGAACACGAGCTTCGGTCTGCGGGGACCATTCGAGTCTCGGGCGAGGGCGAGGGTGGGGGCCGGGGGGTAATTCGAGGCAATGCCGCCGCCCTGGCTGTAGCTGGAATTGATCCACATGGCCGCGCGGCGGTCGTGGTGAGGGATTCTCCTGTTGGTGGCGGGCGGCGATGACGCGATGTGGCTGTCGCTTTCCTCCGCCGAGCAGCTGGCGCGGTGCCGACGGTCGACCGGGGCAGCCGTGCGTCTGAGGATCCTCGGTGACGACGTCGACATCACGTACTACTGGGACGCCGGGCACGGCGCCGACGACGACCCCGGTGACCTCATCCCGTGGAGCGCCGAGGTGACCGGCCCGCCTGGCCCCCGGCGCCGGTGAAACAGACGTAGGTCGCCAAGAACCCCACGGCGTAACCGGTCAGCAGGCCGCCCGCGTAGACCGCCGCCGCCAGGGCCGGGCCCCTGTTCCCCGTGAGGAGGGGGAACAGGGCCCAGCCCGAGGGGCCGATGGCGGTTGCGCCCACCCGGTCGCCGAGCACCGCGAAGAAACCGACGAAGGCGCCGCCCGCCGCCCCGCCCGCGCAGGCGGTCAGGAAGGGGCGGCCCAGCGGGAGCGAGACGCCGTAGATGAGGGGCTCCCCGACGCCCAGCAGGCCCGCCGGGAGCGCCGACCTGATCGTCGTACGCAGCGACGTGTCGTGGCGGAGGCGGGCGTAGACGGCGAGGGCGGCCCCGACCTGGCCCGCGCCCGCCATGGCCAGGAGGGGGAGCAGGACGGTGTAGCCCTGCTGCTGGATGAGGGTGGTGTGGATGGGGATCAGGGCCTGGTGCAGGCCCAGCATGACGAGGGGGAGGAAGAGGCCGCCGAGGACGAGTCCGGCGACCGGTCCCGTGGTGGCGAGCAGCCAGTTCGCGGCGGTGCCGATGGCGGAGGAGACGCGACCGGCGGCGTACATGAGGCCGTAGAGCGTGGCGAGGCCCGCGACGAGGACGGTCACGGTGGGGGTGAGGAGGACGTCGAGGGCGTCGGGGACGCGGCCCCGGCACCACCGTTCGACGTACGTCGCGAGCAGCGCCGCCGCCAGGGCTCCGAGGACCCCGCCCTGCCCGGGGGCGAGCGCCACCCCGAAGGCGGTCACCTTCGCGACGCCCGGCCAGACGGCGATCGCCGCGACCGCGCCCCCGAGGATGGGCGTGCCGCCGAACACCTTCGCCGTGTTGTAGCCGACGAACACGCTGATCAGGGCCATGAAGCCGGAGGCGATGGCGGCGAGGGCGGGGGTGAGCCAGGGCAGCCGGCCGGTGTTCACCAGGAGCCCGTTGAGCCCGGCCAGGACCCCGCAGCCGATCAGGGCCGGGATGAGCGGCACGAAGACGTCGGCGACACGGCGCAGGGCGGTCTTGACGGGGGTCGCGTTACGGCGGGCCCGGTCCGCCCGCAGCTCGGCTCCGCGGACGGCGAGCCGCCGCGCGGACAGCAGCTTCTCGAACTCGGCGGTCACGGTCACCACCGCCCCCGGCCCGATGACGATCTGCGCGGTGTCCCCGTCGGTCACCACCCCCAGCACCCCCGGCACGGCCCGCACCGCCTCCGCGTCCACGAGCGAGCGGTCGTTCAGCCCCACCCTGAGCCGGGTCATGCAGTGGGCGACGGAGGTGACGTTCGCGGGGCCGCCCACCAGGGGCAGCAGCGCGGCGGCGGTGTCGTACGACGATCTCTGCACCCTCCGAGCGTGCGGGTCAGCCGCCCGTCGTGGCGAGCGCCGCGCGCAGATGACCGCCGGACTCCTCCAGAAGGCGGGCGGCGGTGGGCCCGTCGACGCCGGCCAGGATCACCAGGACGGCGTTCTTCACCTCGCCGCCGGTTTCGGTGAGGGCCGCTTCGATCTCCGCGTCCCCGGCGCCGGTCGCCAGGGCCACGATCCGCCGCGAACGGGCCCGCAGCTTCTCGTTCGAGGCACGGACGTCCACCATCAGGTTCCCGTAGGTCTTGCCGAGCCGGATCATCGTGATCGTCGACAGCATGTTCAGGACGAGCTTCTGGGCGGTGCCGGCCTTGAGGCGGGTGGAGCCGGTGAGCAGTTCGGGGCCGACGACGACCTCGATGCCGTGCTCGGCGGCGGCCGCGAGCGCGCTGCCCGCGTTGCAGGCGAGACCGACGGTCAGGGCGCCCAGGCCACGGGCGTGCTCGACGGCGCCGACGGCGTAGGGGGTGCGGCCGGAGGCCGAGATCCCGACGACGGTGTCGGAGGCGTCGATCCCGAGGGCGTCGAGGTCCGTGCGGGCCAGTGAGGCGGAGTCCTCGGCCCCTTCCACGGACGTGACCATGGCCTCCGGCCCGCCCGCGATCACCCCGGTGACCTGACCGGGCCGGGTGTTGAAGGTGGGCGGACACTCGGAGGCGTCCAGGATCCCGAGCCGCCCGGCGGTACCGGCCCCGGCGTAGACCAGGCGGCCGCCGAGGGCCATACGGGGGGCGATGGCGTCGACGGCGGCGGCGATCTGGGGCAGCCGAAGGGCCACGGCGGCGGCGACTTCGGCGTCCTCGCGGTTCATGAGGCGTGCGATGTCGAGGGTGGGGAGCGTGTCGATCTCGGCGAGCTCGGGGCGGAACGCCTCGGTGGTGAGCGACTCCAGCTCGGCGCGCAGAGCACGGTGTTCGGTGGTCATGGGAAACGGTTCTTTCTGACTCGGTCGAGTGCACCCGCCAGGGGCGCGGGGCGGTATCGAATGTGCGGCCACCGCCGCGTGGGCGCGACAAGCCACGACGAACCGGCACGTTCCCGCGATGATCAAGCCCTGCGGTCTATCGAGGAGAACTCCGGTGCCGATGCGCCAACGCCTCGTACGACGCCGCCAACGCCGGCGCCGCCGCCTCGTACGTCCGCTGCGCCACCCCCACGAACAGACAGTCCACCACCAGCAACTGACTGGTCCGCGACGACATCGCCGCCGGCCGCAGCTCGCTCTCCCGCGAGGTCGACGTCGTGAGCACATGGTCGGCGTACCGCGTCACCGAGGACCCCGGCCGCCCGGTGACGGCAACGGTCGTGGCCCCCCGCTCGAAGGCCGCCCGCAACGGCTCTATGACATCCTCGGTCGCCCCGGAGTGCGTGATCGCTATCGCCACGTCCCCGGCCCGCAACTGCACCGCGTTGGTGACCGCGAGATGCGGATCGCTGTGGGCGTGCGCTATCAGCCCGATCCGCAGCAGCTTCTGCGTGAGGTCCTGGGCCACCAGCCCCGACGCCCCGATGCCGTACACATCGGTCCGCCGCGCCCCGGCGAGCGCGCTGACGGCGGCCCCCAGCTGCGCCGTGTCGAGACCGGCCGCCGTGTCCGCGAGGGTCTGCTGCTCGTCGTAGGCGAGTTTCGCGACGACGTCGGCGATCGGGTCGTCGACGGAGATGTCGGTGGTGATCGTGGGCGCCCGCCCCGACTGCTGCTGCGCGGCCAGCCCGGCGAGGGCGAGCCGCAGGTCGCGGTAGCCGGGGTAGCCGAGCAGCCGGGCGGTGCGGACGACGGTCGCCTCGCTGGTGCCGGTGAGCTCCGCGAGTCCGGTGACCGTGAGGGCCGCGCAGCCGGCCGGGTCGCCGGCGACGGCCTCGGCGACGCGCTGCATGGAACGGGTCATGGAGGGCGCGAGGGTCCGCACCTTGGCCGCGAGGGCGGCGGGAGCCGGCGGCGCGGCGCCGCTGCCGCCGCTGCGGTTTCCGTCGTTTCCGAAAATTTCCTTCACACCCTCGGTCACCCTTGAAAGATATTTTCGGTTCGGTCGTCCGGTCAAGACCGCGCACAATGGGTCCATGGACCCCGTAAGCCCCCTGGAACAGGCCTTGCACGCAGCCCGCGCCCTGGTGCTCGCCGACCTGGCCGCCGGCGAGGTCGCCGAGGCGCACGTGGTCTCGCTGGTGGAGGACTCCGTCGTACAGCGCCGATGGTGGGTCCAGCAGTGGCCGGACGGCGCGGAGTACGTGGCGGGCCTGGTGGCCCAGGACGTACAGGACGCGCTCCTTGAGCGGTACGGCCGCTGGCCGCTGTGCCCGGTGTGCGGCTCCGGCGACCCGCACGCCCTGGACGTCGAACCGGAACTCGGCCCGGACCCGCACTGGGTGTGCCACAAGGCGGGCGTGAAGGTCGCCTCCGTCGGCTCCCTGGGCGGCTTCCGGGGCGGGGAGTCGCCCTCGTGACGGTGTACATCGACCCGCCGAACTGGCCGGGCCACGGCCGGATGTGGTCCCACCTGGTCAGCGATGTGTCATACGCCGAGCTGCACCTGTTCGCCGAGGGGCTGGGCGTACCGCGGCGCGGCTTCGAGCGCGACCACTACGACCTCCCCTCCCACCGCTACGCCGACGCGGTGCGAGCCGGTGCCGTGGAGGTCAGCAGCCGCGAGGTGGTGCGGCTGCTCACACGGGCTGGTCTGCGGCGACGGAAGGGGCGGCAGGCGTCTTTGGGGCAGGGATGAACCAGGTCTCGGCTTCGTGGCCGATGCCCATCCCGGTCGCTCTCAGCGCGACTTCGCGCAGGGACTTGCCGGCTCGCAGCGCCACCACGGCCAACGCGACGAGGGAGAGCGAGGGGGCGGGGCCGTCCGGGACGGGCGGCTCGGCGTCTGACGCGCCGAAGGACGAGAGCAGGCGCGTCTCCCATGCGCGTTCCGCGGCCCAGGCCTCGGTCGTCGGCGCGACGTCGAAACCCAGTGCCTTGAGGGATGCGGCGACGGCGTCGGTGGCCTGACCGGTGTGTCCGCTGACGGCGTGGAGAGCCGCCGGGGAGACCGGGCCGGCCTCTTCCGGGCTTGGCCAGGATCCGGCGAGACCGCCGCCGAGCGAGACGGCCTCGACGTCCTGCTTCCTGAAACGGGCGAGGACGGCGGGATCGAAACCGAACCGGTAGCCCAGGGACGCGAGCCGGTTCGCCGCCTCCGCCATGGAACTCTGGGCACGGTTCGCGACATCCACCACCTGTTCCAGGGAGACCGGGTCGGCGAGGTCCGCGAGTGCGAACTCGGTGCCGAGGAGGGCGATCTCCTCCGAGGTCGGCAGGTGTTCGTCGTCCGGCACCTCTGCCACCTGGTATCCGAGTTCGCGGAGCCGCGCCGCGAGGTCGCGGGCCGGACGGTCGAGGCGGCGGGCGGTGGCGACCACGTAGCGGAGCGGGACCTCCCGGTCCAGGAGGACCTCGGAGCTGTCGATCAGTGCTCGGTCGTCGTCGGTCAGCTCCGGGAAATCCGCGGCGCCCGGGGGCAGCAGAAAACCCAGGTCCGAGAGGAGTTCCACGACGAAACGGAGGGGGAGGTCCGTCAGATGCGTCACCTCCAGCAGCTGCACCGCGGACACCCGCACCGCTTCCTCGGCGGCGGGCGAGGTGTCGTACGACCTCCACAGCGCCTGGACGACGCTGCGCTCCTCCTTCGTCCACTGCTCCTTGACCGGGTGGTCCGCGGGGACCGTGAAGCCCAGTTCCCCTAGTCGCTGAGCGGCCTTCGCCGTGGACCAGGAGGCCTGCGCCGCGCTGACGCCGATCTGGGCGGCGCTCAGCGTCGCGCCGGGCGTCAGCCAACCGGACAGGTTGCCGAGGGGACGCAGGAGCGGCAGATCCTCCCACCGTGCGGACGAACAGCCGGACAGGGGCTCGACGCGGAATCCGAGGGCGGTCAGGCGCTCCGCGACGTCGGCCGGGGTTCGTTCGACCGCCGAGCCGATCTCGAAGAGTTCCGCGGTGCTCAGGGGGACCGCGGGATCCCGCCAGGGAAACATCAGACCAAGGCTGCCCCAGCCGGTGTCGGCGAGCGGCTGCGAAGGCGCGGAGGTCAGAAAGAAGGACGTCGACCGCGGTCCCTTCAGCCACCCTCTGTGGGCCAGGCTCCAGTTGGGGTGGGTGTGCAGCTTGCCCTGGATGGAGAAGTCGGCCAGCTTGCAGAGCAGGACGAGATCCGACGGACGGGCGCACAGCGGGTCCGTGCCATCCGGCTCCGGCAGGGAGACCGGGCCGCCGAAACCGGCCTGGTACAAGGTCCGCAGCCGCCAGCGCAGCACCGGGAGCGGGAAGTTGGCGAAGAACGAGGCGGACATCGGGGGGTCGGTGTCCGTGTAGTCACCGGTGAGCAGCGGCAGCAGGTCGATGTCCGGGGGGAAGAACCCCAGCCGGCTGAAAGGGGCACCGCAGTCGTCCGTCAACTGCCAGGACAGGTCCGTGTGCCGTATGTGCTCGGCGACGGCGTCGGCGAAGGGCACGGACCAACGGGCCGCGGCCTCCAGCCAGGCGGGGTCGGGCAGTCCGCAGTCGGACTCCGTGAGACTGGGGACGGCGGCGATCATGCGTGCCGTCACCTGTTCCACGTTGAAGGACCGCAGCTTCCGGCGGTCCACCGTCAGCTCCAGCTCCGGTGACTTCTCACCATGAAGATTGACGACGGCACCGTAGACACTGACGTGGTCGCTTTCCGTGTACAGGCCGTCCGCCAGCACATGGCCCCGGCCTTCGATCCACCAGATGTCAGGGTCCTGCGACGGCACGCAGCCCTTGCGCCCGCTGCGGATCAACTGGAGGGAGCCGCTTGTCTCCAGGGCGGTCTGCGAGAGCTTGCCCCGTGGCCAACGCCGGGTTCGTGCCCCGTGCGTGGCCACCGTCTGATACGGCGCCACCCACAGAACCTTCTCCAACGCCTCCACGCAGGAGACGGACCGGTGTTCCTTTCTCAGGAGCAGCGTGACGACCGTCCCGATGTCCTCCGGCCTGCCCTCCCCTTTGTCCTCCACCCTGAAGAAGTTCCCCGGCCCCGCGATCGTCACCTGCAACAGCCGCCGCGGTCGCCCGTCCGTGCGCCCCATCCGGCAGGTCCTCACGACGATCTCGTCCGCCAGCATGAAGTAGCTGAGCACCCCGATGCCGAAACGTGAGTTGGGGAACAGGCGCAGCTTCGGTTCCGGCAGCTCCTCCCAGTCGGCCTGTTCCTCGATGTACTCGGGAAGATCGACGAAACGGGCGCCGCCCTGGGAGAAGACGGTGCTCAGCTCGGTGATGCCCATGCCGATGCCGTTGTCGCGGCACTCCAGATACGGTCGGCCGTCGGGGCGGACGCCCTGGGTGAAGGCGATCTCGCCCTGCCAGTCGCCCGCGGGGCCCCCGGTACGCCGCAGGTACTCCGTGCGGCGGTCACGGTAGCGGACGGCGTCCAGCGCGTTCTGGTAGAGCTCGCGGACGGCCAGGTCGCTGTCGCCGTACAGCTCCTCGCCCATGAGGAGTTCCTGGACGCGGTCCTCGGCGAGCTGGAAGCGGATGCCGTCGGAGAACTCGTCGGGGGTGCCTTCTGAACGCACCCTGCTGCCGTCGGCGTAGGGCGGGAGTCCCTGGAGCTGGTCGAGGGCGGGGTCGTCGCCGCGGTCGATGTCGCGGAGCAGGGCGTCGACTCGCGCCGCGTGTTCGCGCAGAGCCACCTGGACCGCCGGGTGCGTGCACACCGCGTTGAGGGAGCGGCCCAGGCCGGAGACCTGCCAGTCGGAGTGGCGCACGGTGGTCAGCAGCTGGCCCAGGTCGACGCTCTCGGGGATCCCGAGGTGCTCGACGACGATCTCCGGGAGGTCCATCGGGTCCACCGCCATGGCCTGGGCCGCCTTGACGAGGGCGGTGACCAGCCGAGCGCGGAGCACCTGTTCCACCGGGGTGCTGGCGGCGATGGCCACCCGGTCCTGCCGAGCCGGCCGGGGGCCACGCGCCACCGCGTCGGCGGTGGAGCGGCGCATGGTGAACGGGGCGGCCCGGTGCTCCCGCAGCAGCTGCATCAGGAGTTCGGGGGAGAGCGCGTCGACGACCCACTGAGGGTAGGTGCCGCCGCAGGTCAGATCGCCGAGGAGGTCTTTCAGCCGCTCGGCCGTGTACAACTCCGGCTGCTGGATCAGCCAGCGGTGGAAGAGCCACCAGCGAATGCGCTCCATGGAGGCCCGGGCGGCTTCCTTCTGTTCCGCCGAGCTGGTGGCGGCCTTCTGGTGCTCCAGCGCGAGCAGCCGTCGCCTGAGGCGGGGAAAACCCTGCGCGAACTTGTGGAAGCGAACCTGGTCGGGGGTGGGCGCGGCCGTGAGGACGTCGGCGCGCTGGGCCGCCTCCTGGGCCCAGAAAGTCTGGTTGACCAGCGGAAACAGATAGGCGAGCGCGCTCTCGGTCGGTGACAGCGGCACCCCGTCGCCCAGTCGGCCGACGAGGAAGCCGAGCCGCTTGTGGGTGCGTGCGGCCAGTTCGCCGTCGTGCCAGGGGTCGTCGGCCAGCGTCCGGACCGCTTTCTCGTACGTCCGGGCCAGCCGGTCCGCCACGATCCGGCAGACCTCCCGGAGGGTCTCCCGGGCCGGGCCCTCGGTGGTCCGGTGCCACGGGTATTCGTCGACCCCGCGCACCCAGGGGTGGATCTCGACGCGCCGTTCCAGACCGGGCAGCAGGAGGAAGTCCTTGCCGTCGGCATCGGTCTCGCACGTGACCTTCACCTGCTGCGGGGGGCTCGTCTTGCCGTAGGCCCGGTAGTAGTCGTCGATCCGCTGCTGCACCTGCACGGAGAACTCCCGCAGCCCCAGGGCGTGCGGATCGGCGGTGATCACGTCGGCGACGGCGCGCGAGAAGACGCTGAACGACTCGCCCTGTCGCGTGCCCATGTCGTAGCCGGGTTGGAGGGTGTCCGTCTGTCTGATGAACCTGGCGAACTGGGGGGCCGCACAGGCGTGGACGTAGGCGACCTTGCGGCGCAGGGCGGTCATGATCTCCGGGGGCTTCCAGCGCCGCATCCCGGGAACCGACTTGGTGTCCCGCACCATGCCTTCGCGGCAGGTGTCGAGCAGGAACACGACGCGTTCCGCGGGGCAGCGGTCCACCTGCTGGTGCCAGCCGATCTCGATGCAGTTCTCGGCGAACGAGTCCGTGTCGGGGGCGTCCTCGGGTACCAGGAAGTCCTTGCCCTCGATGTGGAGCCCGTGCCCGCTCACCACGATCAGCAGCGTGTCGCCGTGCCGCGCGGCGGTCAGGAACTTGTCGACGGCACCGCTCACCGTGCCCGCGGTGGTGCCGCGCCGGTGCTCGAAGACCTCGGCCTGGAAGTCACGGCCGGTCAGGGCCTCGCGCAGCCGCTGAAGGTCGTCCCGGACGAAGGGCAGGTCCGCGAAGCTGGGGCTGTCGGAGTAGTCGCTCGCCCCGATGAGCAGCGCCTTGTACTTCTGCATGGGCGGCCCGCCGCTCAGGCGGACCGCTTGAAGGTCAGCGTCAGGCTCCGGGTGCCCTGCATCTGCCCGGAGCCCACGAACTGGATTCCTCCGCTTGCGGTGACCTGGAAGGAGAGCTGAGCCTCGGCGAGCGGGAGCGGGCCACCGCGGTCCGCGACGTCCTGGAAGATTTGCTGGAGGGCGTCGACGGCGTCGGCCAGGTTCTTGCGGAGCGGGCCGAGGGGCACCGCACGCAGGACGGCGTCGCCGTCGCGGCTGAACAGGCTGCCCATGGAGTCGCTGTCCTGGGCGGCCAGCGCGATGTCCTCCTCGGTGGCTGTCACCCAGAAGGGCAGCGTCCGCCCGTCGACCAAAGCCTCGACCGTGGTGTCCTCCGCGGCGTTCCCGGCTCCCCCGACCCGATTCAAGGCCTGCTCGCTCATGCCGTTCCCGTCCCCCTCAGGCGCGCGGTCGCTGCCGTTGTCTTTCCGAGTCCGCTGTCGGAGAGACAACTTTAGTTCCACCGGGGGACTTTGCGGTCGGAGATGCGCGCACCGGGTGCTGTCGTGCGCGTTATTTTCCCAGTTCGAAGGCCAGCCCCTGGTCGTCCTCGCTCACCTTGCTGAACCCGGCGCGGAGGAGGACCGCCTGCGAGGCGGTGTTGGCCGCCTCGGTGGTCGCGAACAGGGACCGTACGTCCTCCCGGGCGAACGCCCAGTCGGCCAGGGCGCGGACCGCCTCCGTCGCGTAGCCGTCGCCGCGGGCGGCCTCGGTCAGGTCGTAGCCGATCTCCACCCGGCCCTCCTCGTCGGGGGCGGAGTGGAAGCCGATGCCGCCGACCGCACGGCCGTCCTCCCGGCGGACCAGGGCGAAGACGCCGAACTCGGGCCGGTGCACGCCCCCTTCGTACGCCTTCAGCAGGAAGCCTGCCGCGTCCCGGGTGCCCTCGTAGGGGCCGCCCTCGATCCACTCGAAGCCGCCGTCGCCGCCGAGGCGCAGGTCACGGGCTTCGGCAGGGCGGATGCCGACGAGGTCGAGGCGCTCGGCGGGGATGACGAGGTTGTTGTTCCAGCGCCAGTCGGTCACCGGGGCACGGCCGGGCAGCTCGCCGCGGCCGGTGGCCCAGAGCAGGGTCTGCCAGGGCGTCGGACCGGGCTGGACGTGCGGGAAGAGGTAGGCGAGGACGGACTCGGCGAGTTCCTCGGCGGGCCGGTAGGGGAGGCCCAGGCCCTGTGTCATGTCGTGGGTGTGGAGCAGCACTTCGGCGATGCCCATGCCGGCGAAGCCCGCCCGGTCGGCGCTGCGGAAGGGGTACGGGTGGAAGGCGCGGACCTGGCGGGAGGCGGTGCGGACGGTGGCGGCGAGCAGGGCGCCGGTCGTCTCGATCACGTGCAGCAGGCCGGAGTTGTCGGTGCCCTCGTCGAGCTTGAGCTCGAAGGGCACGTACGCGTCCTGGGCGCGCCCGGCCAGGTTGGCGGCGTACGCGACGAGGTCGTCGGCGACGTGGACCGCCGTCTCGTGGCAGTTCCAGTCCAGCCCGCCCGCCGTCACCTCCGTCCAGTCCCGTGCCACCGCCGGCCGCAGCGCCGCGACACAGCCGGCGACGGCCTCCGTTATCTGATCCCCGCCCAGTTCACGCATGAGCCGCACCCTAGGTCGCCGGGTCCTCGGCGGTCGACAGCATTTCCAGCTCGGCGGTGAGGTTGTAGCGGGCGGTCGGCTCCCACTCGGTGCGGCCGTACGGCGTTCTGAACAGCTGGGGCAGATCGAGGAGTTGGCGCAGGATCGCGGAACGGCCCGCGCGGAAGGCGTCGCTCGGGACGAAGTGGTACTCCTCGCGTACCTCGGCGGTGTAGGCGGCGTACGCGGCGGGCGGGGCGGCGAGGATCGCGAGGTCGGCGTCGCACAGGACCTCGCCGTTGCGGTCGCCGGGGGCCGGGTCGTGGGTGACGGTGAGCCGGACCAGGCGGGCGACCTCGGCGGTCTGCCGGGCCGGAAGCCCGGCCTCGGGCAGGGCGCGTTCGGCGAGGCGGGCCGAGCGCTCCTCGTTCGTCGACCGGTCCGGGAGGTACACGGCGTCGTGGAACCAGGCGGCGAGCCTGACCAGGTCCGGTTCGTCCGCGTACTCCTCCAGCACGTCGATGTGGTCGAGGACCGCGCTGAGGTGCGCGACCGTGTGGTACCGGCGCTGGGGCTCCTGCCAGCGGCGGAGCAGTTCGTCGGCGTACCGGTGCGGGGAGGGCACGCAGGAGTCGTCGTCCCGCGACCTGAGGAAGGCGGTCAGCCAGCGGGAGCGCAGGGCGTCGAGATCGGCCATGCGCCCATTCTCCCGCCCGCCACCGACATCGCCCTAGCGCGGACGCATGACTGCTGCCACTGACGACGCACGCGGCCCCCTGCTGCCCGGACGTCTCCTCACCGTCGAGCGCGACGCGCTGCTCCCGCTCCTGCGTTCCCGGCCGGACCCGGACTTCGCGCTGCCCGCCCCCGCCTGTCCGGGGTGGAGGGTGCGGGACGTGCTCGCGCACTGTTCGTCCGCCCTGATCCGGGTGGTGGAGGGCCGTTTCGGGCCCGGGGTGTTCTCGCCGGAGTCGAACGACCGGGACATCGCCGAGCGCGCCGACTGGACCCATGCCCGAGTCCTCGACGAACTGGAGCGCGGGGATGACCGAGGCCGGGGACGTGATCGCGGGGCGCGCGGACGGAGCACTGGACCGGGTCGCTCTGGGGGTGGGGGTCCCCCCACGCCTTTAAGGCAGTGGGGGAGGGTGCACGCCGGTGACGTCCGCGACGCCCTCGGGGAACCCGGCGCCTACACGGGCGCGGGCCTGCCCCACGCGCTCTCCCTCCTGGCCCGGGTGACCCGGGAACGGGGCCACCTGCGGCTCCAGGCCGACCTGGACGACGTGGACGAGCCGCTGCACCTGGGCGAGACGAGCGGGACCCGGACCCCGGCCCGTTTCCTGGGGGACGCGGCGACGCTCGTACGGCTGTACACCGGCCGGGCCGGCGGACGGGGCGTCGTACGAGCTGGTGGGGGCGGAGGCAGCGGAGCTGAACCTCTACGGCTGAATGCGGCCGGTGGGGGACGGGGCGGTCTCGCGGCCGTCGCCGTTCCCCGCGTACCCTGGATTGGACTAGACCTCCGGACCGGACCGCCGCGGTCGGTCGCATGGGTACACGGGGAACACCACGGAAGGGGCCCTATGAGCACGCGTGCAGTCCTGGAGGTGATCGCCCTCGACGCCGAGGACGCGGTCGCCGCCCAGGCCGGAGGCGCGGACCGCCTCGAACTGGTCACCGACATGGCGGCGGACGGGCTGACCCCGCCGCCCCGGACCTTCACCGCGATCCGGGCCGCCGTCGACATCGACCTGCGCGTGATGCTCCGGTTGGCGGACGGGTTCGCGGCGGGCGACGCCGACCGCCTGGTCGGGGTGGCCGGGGAGCTGCGGGCGGCCGGGGCCGACCAGTTCGTGCTCGGGTTCCTGGACGCGGACGGCGGGGTGGACCTGGACGCGGTGGAGCGGGTGGTGGCCGGGCTGGACGGCTGCCGCTGGACCTTCCACCGGGCCATCGACAGGGCCGCGGACCGGGACGCCCTGCGCAAGCAGCTCGCCGACCTGCCGGGCCTCGACACCTACCTCACCGCGGGCGCCGCGGAGGGCGTGGACGAGGGGCTGCCCAGGCTGCTGGCCGAGGCGGGACGGCGCGGAGAGCCGGGGTACGAGCAGACGCTTCTGGTCGGCGGGGGCCTGCGCCTCGATCACGTGGCCGAGCTGCGAGCGGCGGGCGTCGACGCCTTCCACATCGGCGGCGCGGCGCGGCCGAGGGGCTGGGCCGGGGCGGTGGCGGAGGAAGCGGTGCGGTCCTGGCGCCGGACGCTGGACCGGTCCGGGGACGCGGTACCGCGTTGAGACGCGACCCCGGCCCGGGAACAGGGCCGGGGTCGCGTGCCGAGCGAAACCGCCGCCGGTGCGGTGACGACGGCCGGTTCAGGTCAGCTGCGCCGGCAGCGCGGCCGCGTGGGTCACGATCAGGCCGGACACCGCCCGGGTGAGGGCCACGTACAGGCGGCGCAGGCCGGTGCGTTCGTCCGGTTCGCCGTCGACGACGGCCTGGGGCTCGTCGAGGACCACGTAGTCGTACTCCAGGCCCTTGGCCAGGGACGCCGGGACCAGGGTGAGGCGCGTGTCGGCCGTGGTCTCCTCGCCGGGGGCCAGGTGGCCGATGCCCGCCGCCGTCAGCGCCGCCGCGAGCGCGGGCACGCGCGCGTCCGCCGCGATCAGGCCCGTCGAGCCCTCGTTGCGGAGCAGCTCCTCGCACGCGGCGACCACTTCGGCGGTGTCCGTGACCGGACGCACGGCGAAGAAACCGGGGTTCTCACGGACCGAGGCGACCGGGGCGAGGCCGGGGGCGATGTGCGGGAGGAGCCGGGAGGCGTAGGTGATGACGTCGGTCGGGACACGGAAACCCGCCGTCAGTTCCTCGATGACGCCGTCCGGCTTGCCGAGGTGGGACAGGGCCTCGGCCCAACTCCGCGTCGCCCAGGGCGTGGTGCCCTGCGCCAGGTCGCCGAGAACGGTCGCCGAACCGGTGCTGCACCGGCGGCCGACCGCGCGGTACTGCATGGGGGACAGGTCCTGCGCCTCGTCGAGGACGACATGGCCGAGCGAGTGCGTCCGCTGGACGAGATCCGTCGTCTCGTCGATCAGCACGGCGTCCGCGGCCGACCACTTCGCCGCCTTGACGCCGCGCACCGGCTTCGCCCAGACGATCGTCTTCTGCTCGTCCTCGTCGAGGATCCCGGCGGCGTGCTCCGCGAGGTAGTCCGCGTCCGTGAGCAGGCGCAGGACGAGTTTCGCCGGGTCGACCGGCGGCCAGATCGCCTTGACGGCCGCCTTCACCGCCGCGTTGCGGGCCACCGAGTCCTGCACGCGGTCGTCGGGCGCCTCTCCCGACCGCTCCATCTGGACCAGCACGGCGTGCGCGATGCGCTGCGGCAGGGCCTCGCGCGCCGCGCCGTACCGGATGCCCCGGTCCAGCAACTCCCTGACGATGTCCTCCAGTTCGTACGCCGGGACACGCCAGCGGCGGGAGCCGCGCACGACCACGACCGGTTCGGTGGGCAGAGTGACGTGCGCGTACACGGCCCTGCGCAGGACCTCCGCCATCCGGGCGTCGCCCTTGACGATCGCGGCCGGGGCGTCGTCGGTCCCCTTCAGCTCGACGTGGGCCACCAGGTCGTCCACCGTCGCCTGCCGCACGGTCAGCTCGCCGAGCGCGGGCAGCACCTGCTCGATGTAGTGCAGGAAGGAGCGGTTCGGCCCGATGACCAGGGTGCCGGTGCGGGCGAGCCGCTCCCGGTGGGCGTAGAGGAGGTAGGCGACCCGGTGCAGGCCGACGGCCGTCTTGCCGGTCCCCGGGCCACCCTGCACGCACACCGTCCCGCCGAGCCCGCTGCGCACGATCTCGTCCTGTTCGGGCTGGATGGTCGCCACGATGTCGCGCATCGGGCCGACGCGCGGGCGCTCGATCTCCTGCTGGAGCAGCTTGCTGGTGCGGGCCGCTTCGGCCGGGTCGGAGAGATGCTCGTCCTCGTACGCCGTGATGTCGCCGCGGGTGTACCCGAAGCGGCGGCGCAGCGCGATGTCCATCGGGTCCTTCTTGGACGCCCGGTAGAACGGCTGCGAGACCGGCGCCCGCCAGTCGATGACCATCGGGTCGCCGTCGTGGTCGTGCACGTGCCGGCGTCCGATGTAGAAACGCTCCCCGTACGCGCCCTCGGCCTGGTCGGCGCCGGGGGCGTGCAGGTAGTCGAGGCGGCCGAAGAACAGCGGGGTGTCGCTGAGGTCGGCCAGCGCCTTGATGCGCTCGTCGATCTGGCGGGCGAGGACCTCGGCGTTGACCCAGTTCGCGGTGACGTCGCTGATGTCCAGCGACTCGACGTCCTCACGCATGGCGCGCAGGGCGGCGCGGGACCGGGCTAGGTGGGAGCGTTCGCGGGAGAGCGGGTCCGAGAGGGGGTCCGAGAGCGGGTCCGAGAGCGGGTCCGAGAGGGGGTCCGAGAGCGGATCGGGGGCTGGGTCGGGGTCGGGGTGCGGGTCCGCTAGCGGGTCGTGGGCGGGCGTGGACAAGGGGGTGCCTCCGAAGGCCTGCGGGTCGATGGCGCTCAGGTGTGGATGGCGCACAGGTGGCGATCAGCCGACCGGTTTCCGTCCGGCCGACGGCACTCCGGGGGGCGGAGGCGGGCAAGAGCGGAGATTCTAGTGAGGCGGGGGCGGCGGATGCCAATGGGTTTTCCGGCGGCCGGCCGTCTGTCTGTGGAGGGGCCGGTCGTCCCCTAGGGGGAGCGTCACCCGGAAGGTGGGGCGGGGGCGGGGGGCGGGGTCCATCGAAGGGTGGACGGGAGAATGCCGGAAATTGGACCCGTGGACCGATGCCCTGCTTATGCCCGAAGTTCCACCATTGAGGCATGAGCGCAGCAACCATCCACCCAGCCCCCAGCCGCCCCCCGGGCGCCACCGCCCTCGACGGCGCCGCCCACACCCACCACCGCCTGGGCGACGCCCTGCGCGCCGTCAAGGTCTTCGCCGGCGCGGCGTTCAGCGTCGTGATACTCGGTGAGTACGGCGAGGAAGCGGGCATACGCCGCAAGTAACGGCATAGGGTCACCACCGTGCCGATCCGGACGGTGACGTCGCCCGCTGCCCCCTCCGCCTCCCCCTCCCCCTCCCTCCTCCCCTCCCTCCGCCTGTCCCTCTCCTTACTGACGGTCTCCCTCTGCACCTTCGCCGCCCTCTGCGTCCTGCTGCACGCCCCGATGGCCGATCTGCTGGTCTACCGGGCCGAGGGTGAAGCCGTGGTCCACGGCGGTGATCTGTACGGCTTCACGGTCACCGAGTGGCGGCTGCCGGCGACGTATCCGCCCTTCGCGGCGGTCCTGTTCGTCCCGACGACCTGGATCCCCGTCCCGGCCCTGAAGGCGGCGTTCCTCGCGGGCAACGCGCTCCTGCTCGCCTGGCTCGTCGCCCTCTCCGCCCGCCTGGCCGGCCGCCCGGCACCCCTCCCGCTGCTGGGCGCGGCGACCGGGCTCGCCCTCTGGCTGGAGCCGGTCTTCCAGACGCTGCTCTTCGGCCAGGTCAACCTCGCGATCGCCTGCCTGGTCCTGTGGGACCTGACCCGCCCGCCCGGCGCCCGCGCCAAGGGTTTGGCCCTGGGCATCGCGGCGGGCGTCAAACTCACACCGGCGGTCTTCATCGCCTACCTGTTCCTCACCGCGCGCAGAAAGGAGGCGGCCACCGCGACGGCGTCCTTCGCGGGCACCGCTCTGCTCGGCGCCCTCCTCCTCCCCTCGGCAGCCGTGGACTTCTGGACCCGGCGCCTGTTCGAGACCGGCCGGGTCGGCAAGGCCTGGATCATCGACAACCAGTCGCTCCAGGGCCTGATCGCAAGAGCGACGGGCACCGCGGCACCGGGCCCGGCCTGGACCCTGCCGGCGGCCGCGGTGGCGGTGACGGGCCTGTGGCTGGCGACGCGCGCCCGCGCCGCATCCGGCGACGCACCCGCCGCATCCGGCGACGGCGACGCACCCGCCGACCGTGCCCCGCACCGCGACCGTGCCCCGCACCGCGACCGTGCCTCGCACCGCGACCGTGCGCCCCACCGCGACCGCTGGGGCATCCTGCTCACCGCGTTCACGGCCCTGCTGGTCTGTCCGATCAGCTGGTCCCACCACTGGGTGTGGTGCGTCCCGCTGCTGGTGGTCCTGCTCGCCGAGGGACGGACGTTCCTCGCGGCCACGGCGGCACTCGTGTTCACGGCGCGCACGATGTGGCTGCTGCCCCACGAGGGCGACCGCGACCTGCACCTGCCGTGGTGGCAGCAGCCGCTCGCGGCGCCGTACCCGCTCCTGGGGCTGGCACTGCTGGCGGGTGCCGCGATCGCCGTGCGAAGGCGCGGCGCCGCCCCGCCGGACGGGACCGGCGCCGCCTTGCCCGACGGCCCTCAGCTCTCCGCGAGGAGCTCGTCCGCGTCCATGATCCGGTAGGCGTACCCCTGCTCCGCCAGGAAGCGCTGCCGGTGGGCGGCGAAGTCCTGGTCGATGGTGTCGCGGGCGACGACGGAGTAGAAGTGGGCCTGGTGGCCGTCGGCCTTCGGGCGCAGGACACGGCCGAGGCGCTGGGCCTCCTCCTGGCGGGAGCCGAAGGTACCCGAGACCTGGATGGCGACCGTCGCCTCCGGCAGGTCGATGGAGAAGTTGGCGACCTTCGAGACGACCAGCACGCTGATCTCGCCCTCGCGGAAGGCGTCGAAGAGCTTCTCGCGCTGGGCGTTGGAGGTCTCGCCCTTGATGACGGGGGCGTTCAGGTGCTCGCCCAGCTCGTCGAGCTGGTCGATGTACTGACCGATGACGAGGATCTGCTGCCCGGCGAAGCGCCGCACGATCGCCTCCGTGACCTTCCGCTTGGTCGCGGTCGTCGCACAGAAGCGGTACTTCTCCTCGGTCTCGGCGGTGGCGTACGCCAGCCGCTCCGAGTCCGTCAGGTTCACCCGCACCTCCACACAGTCGGCGGGTGCGATGTAGCCCTGCGCCTCGATCTCCTTCCACGGAGCGTCGAACCGCTTGGGCCCGATGAGAGAGAACACGTCCGATTCCCGGCCGTCCTCCCGCACGAGGGTGGCCGTCAGCCCCAGCCGCCGGCGCGCCTGCAGGTCGGCGGTGAACTTGAAGACAGGAGCCGGCAGCAGATGGACCTCGTCGTAGACGATCAGCCCCCAGTCGCGGGAGTCGAAGAGTTCGAGGTGCGGGTAGACGCCCTTCCGCCTGGTCGTGAGGACCTGGTACGTGGCGATCGTGACGGGCCGGATCTCCTTCCGCGTCCCGCTGTACTCCCCGATCTCGTCCTCGGTGAGACTCGTCCGCTTCACCAGCTCGTGCTTCCACTGCCGGGCCGAGACGGTGTTGGTCACCAGGATCAGCGTGGTCGACTTGGCCTGTGCCATGGACCCGGCACCGACCAGGGTCTTCCCGGCCCCGCAGGGCAGGACGACGACACCGCTCCCGCCGTGCCAGAAGTTCTCCACGGCCTGCTTCTGGTACGGCCGCAGCGCCCAGCCGTCCTCGGCGAGCTCGATCGGGTGGGCCTCCCCGTCCACGTACCCGGCGAGGTCCTCGGCGGGCCAGCCCAGCTTCAGCAGGGTCTGCTTGATCTGCCCCCGCTCGGAGGGGTGCACGGCGACGGTGTCGGGGTCGATCCGGGCGCCGACCAGCGGGGCGATCCGCTTGGAGCGCAGGATCTCCTCAAGGACCGGCCGGTCGGTGGTGGTGAGCACCAGCCCGTGCGCCGGGTGCTTGCTGAGTGTCAGCCGGCCGTACCGGTCCATCGTCTCGGCGATGTCGACCAGCAGCGCGTGCGGCACCGGATAGCGGCTGTACTCGACCAGCGCGTCCACGACCTGCTCGGCGTCGTGCCCGGCCGCCCGCGCGTTCCACAGCCCCAGCGGGGTCACCCGGTAGGTGTGGATGTGCTCCGGCGCCCGCTCCAGCTCGGCGAAGGGCGCGATGGCCCGACGGCAGTCGTCGGCCCGCTCGTGGTCGACTTCCAGGAGCAGCGTCTTGTCGGACTGGACGATCAGCGGACCATTCACGCGCGGCACCCTTTCCCTTCGGCTCGTGCGGCCATCGCCATGGCGGCCATCGTCACGGGCCAAAGTTCCAGTGTGCCTCATGCGCGAACGATCACCTTCGCCGCTGGACGGAACGTGCACCACCTGTGCCCGGTTTCCGGGAGCGCCTGATCGTCCGGTGCAACCTTGGGTCCGTTTCGGGTGTCATGTCCGAGGGAGCCGCGTATGAGCGTGGCTCGGTGGGGAGGTTCGGGTGACGTCCGTACGCATCTGGGGACCCGGCGCGGGGGCCGTGGTGGTGCTGGTGGCGGCCGGGGTGTGGGCGCGCGGGTCCAGCGCGGTGGATGCCGGGCTGTGGGCCGAGGTGCGTCCCGCGATCGAGGCGCGGCTGGTGGCGCAGGTGACCGGGGCCGGGTACGCGGAGACCGATCGGCCCGCGCTCAGGTCCCGCTGGTTCTGCCGGGCGGAGGCGTTGGAGCTGGAGGAGAGCGGGGGCCGGGTGCGGGCCGGCGTCGACACGCTCTGCCTGGAGTACGGCGTCCACGGCGACGCGCTGGTGGAGTGCAGTGGCGAGCAGACACCGCAGGTGATGCGGCTGGAGCGGCGTCCGGCGAGCGGCGGCTTCCGCGTTGTCTCCGCGGAGGCGCCGCCGGACGGGGCGGGTTACGGCGAGTGGGAGGAGGGCCACTTCGGTCCCTACGCCGCGTCCCGCCTCGACCGGCCGATGGACTCGGCGGGCCTGCGGGCTGCGGCCCGCACCCACTTCGGCCTGCCGGCCGACGCGCCGGTACGGGACTGTTAGCCGCGGTGGTAGGGCGCGGCCCCTGGGGTCGGCTGCCCCGGGCTCAGCTGTGAATGCGGCGAGCGCTGCGCCGGAAGTGTCGCGATGGGGCGTCGGTCGGGTGCGGCGCCGTCGTGGCTGGTCGCGCGCACGCGGCGGCAGCCGCATGTCGACATCGCCCCGCGCCCCTTCGGGGCGCTTCAGTGCGGGGCGGTTCAGTGCGGGGGGTTCAGTCCTCCGCGAGTTCGGCGACGCCCGTTACGCGGTGGAGGGGGTAGGTGCGTACCTCGTCGGCCGTGTGGTCGTATGCCGTGACGAAGCCGCCTTCGACGCGGATCGGGGCGATGACGCGCTGGGTGGCGGTGCCCTCGGCGTTGACGTAGCCGATCCAGACGGTGTCGCCGGTGAGGACGGCGGCCTGCATGGTGGCGAGGGTCTCGGCGGGGGTGGTGCGGGGGAGTTCGCCGCCCTTGACGGCGGTGCCGGTGGACTTGCGGGGGGTGGTGGCGGCGAGGTCACCGGCGCGGATCGCGCGGATCGCGGCCGCGAGGAGGGTGACGTCCGGTGGCGGCGGGCCGTCCGGGACCGGCTCGGGGGCCGTGCGCGGCGGGGTGCGGTGGGCGTGGGCGCGGGTGATCAGGACGTCGCCCTCGGCGGACTCGGCGGCGGGCGCGAAGCCCATTGCGCGCAGACCGTCCAGGAGGGCGGCCGGGTCGGCCTGGGTGGCGAGCACCGTCGGGGCCAGGCGGCGCAGGCGCAGACCCGAGGCCCGCTTGTCGGCCATGATCTCGTTCAGGACGGTGTCGTCGTCGCAGCGGACGTACGCCGAGGCCGCGCCCACCCGCAGATGGCCGTGCCTGCGGGCCACGTCGTCGATCAGGTACGTGAGCGGCTGCGGTACCGGGGTGCGGGAGTGGCCGGCGAGGAAGGCGTGCAGGTCGGCGGCGGTCTGGCCGGCGTCCAGGGCACGGCGTACGGAGCCGGGCGTGAAGCGGTAGACCGTGGCGCCGCCCTTCGACTCGACGTCGGCGAGGACGCCCAGCGCGTCGGCGAGCGGGCGGCGCAGCGGGCCCGGGGCGACCGCCGTCAGGTCGGCCTGGAGCAGCACGTGGTCGAGGGGCTCGGGGAGCAGCGGGGCGAGCAGCCGGGCGGCGGCCGCGGCGGCGACGGCCTGCTCGGGCGGCGAGAGGGGTGCGGGGGTGACTGGGGCGGCGGCGGCCGGATGGTGGTGGTGCACGGGGAGCTTGTCGCCGGGGCCGGCGGACTCGGCCGAGGCGGGGGCTGAGGCAGTGGTCGGGGGCGCGGTCGCGGGCGCGGGCGGTGCGCCGAGGAGGGCGCGGCCGTGGGCCGACAGCGCGCCGCGTCCCGTCACGCCCAGCAGCTCGGCCTCCGACAGCGTCCAGCGGGCCAGCCGGCCGCGCAGGTCGTCGTCCTGCTGCCGGGGGCCGCGCAGCGGGCGTTCCCAGCGCAGCCGGGCCAGCACCGAGTCGGCGACCGGGGCGGTGCCCTCCGGGAGCCCGGCGAGAAGGGTCAGCACCCGGTGCCGTACCTCGGGCGCGGCGGAGCGGTCGAGGCCGGGGCCCAGCGCCGACAGGGCGCGGTCCTTGGCGTCGCGGCCGCCGACCAGGCCGCAGGTGCGGGTCGCGGTCAGCCAGGCCTCCGCCAGCCGGGTCCAGCGTTCGGCGGGCGGGCGGTCCAGCCACTCGTCGTAGGCGGGGGTGGCCGCGTAGCGTTCGTCGGCCTCGCCGTCGGAGGCGAGCAGTCCGGCCGCGTACGCCAGCTCGACCCAGAAGGCGGCGATCGGCTCGGACACGTCCAGGGCGACGGCCGTCCGCTTGAGGTCACGGACGCTCAGGCCGCCGGCCCGCAGCACCGTGGGACCGCCCTCGTCCCAGTCCTTCAGCAGCTCCTCGACGGTCGCGAGCGCGGTGTACGCCTGCCCGGCCGCGGTCGCGTCCACAACCTGTGGACGGTGGGTGGCAGCCGGCTCGACGGCGGGCGGCGTGGGCTGCGGTTCGCGGTGCGCCCGGCCCTCGCGCAGGTGCAGGGCGACCTCGCGGGGCAGCACCACGGTGCCGGGCGCGGTCGGCAGCAGCAGGCCGCGGTCCAGGAGCCAGCGCAGGTGGGCGGCCGGTTCGGGGGTGATCTGGCCGTACGGCGGCCCCCATACCAGCCGGGAGAGGACCTCGCGGGACTCGGCGGGCGCGGCGGCGAGCAGCTTCGCCATCTTCTTCCGGTGGCCGAACAGCTTGGTGAGCGCGTCCACCGCGGACACCGAGTCGTGCGTGGAGGGCAGCCCGGCGGCGGCCAGAATCTCCTGGATCCGGCCCGGCGACATCCCCGAGGTGGCCTCCCGCGCGGTCGGGCCCAGCCCGGTCGGCGACGGGTGCTGCAGGGACGGGGCGAGCACCTCGCGCGCGGTCCGCACCAGTCGCAGCCGGTCGTCGTCGCCCCACACCAGCGCCTGGTCCCGGAGCGCGGCGACGGCACGCGGCAGCGCCGCGGCGACGACCGGGTCCCCGCCGTCACCGGCCATCAGACCCAGCAGCTCCCGGTACGACGCCGGGTCGCCGGCCACCGCCAGCGCCTCCGCGGTATCCAGGGCGAAGCGGTCCAGGCGTTCCAGGGCGCGCAGCACCGAGGCCCGGGTGCCGGCCCGGGTGGCCAGCTGGGTGAGGTCGGTGGGGACGGGGGTGATGAGGTCGGGGCGGGCACGCAGCAGTACGGCCAGGGATGCGTCGTCCCTGGCCCGAAGCGCCTCCGCGAGGGAACGCGGCGGGGTGGCCGGGTTGCTCATCCGACCCACGGTAGCGGGTGCGGGGCGGACACCGGGATCACCTGTCCCGCGGCTGTTTCTGTGTGAGGGGCGGCCGGCGGGAGAACAGCACGTTGCGCAGATGGCCGACGAATGAACTTCAGCGGGCGGATCGCGGCAGCTCTGGCAACGCCGGGCACCCACTCGTCACCCTGGGCTCCCTGGCCACCGTGCGATGTCAACAACGCGGTGGGGCAAGGCGATTCGGGGGATCCGGGGGATACGGTCGTGAGAACGCTCGGCGTCGAACTCAACTTCAACAACATCGTCGCGATCTTCAGTGTCATGATCCCGGTGCTGGCGTTCTTCTGGGAGTTCGTCGTCATCCGCCGCAAACGGCTCGGGTACCGCCTCCAGATGGACACCCTGGCGACGGACACCGCGCACGCGCCGAGCGCCGACGTGCTGGCGCGGATGCGGGACGACGGCCACGAGCTGGTGGAGCCCTCGTTCGTGCTGGTGCGGATCGAGAACGCCGGCTGGCGGGAGATCGTCTCCGGGGACTACCTGACCCCGCCCGACGACAAGACCGGCATCCGTGTGCTGTTCCGGGACCGCCGTGTCGTCGGCATGGCGGTGACCGAACTCAGCCAGCCCACCCTCCGGCACTTCTTCGTCACCACCCGCGACGGCCGGACCCAGGAGACCGACGGTTTCGGGAAGGACTGGGAGGACGGCTTCGGCGTCATCCGGCTGCCCAAGGTGACACTGAACCCCGGCGCCCACTACAAGATCCTGGCGGTGCTGGAGCGCCGGGGCGGCAGCGCGCACGCGCCCTTCCCGGCGCCGGAGTTCCAGGCCGCGGTGACCGGGGGCATGGACCACTCCTTCGCCTGGGTCCGCTGGCTGGCCCGCCTCAAGCTGGCCCACACCGAGAGCCACACCTTCGCCTCCAGACCGGCGGTGGGCGGTCTGGCCCTGCTGGCGGCGGCGGTCCTCGTCCAGGCGAGCCTCACCCTGTTCTTCCCCGCCAAGCCCGCCCCGCTGGACTGCGTCGGCGGCACGCTGCACCTGTCGGGCTCGACCGCGTTCGCGCCCGCGGTGACGGCGGCGGCCAGGCAGTACACGAAGCTGTGCGAGGCCAAGGGGGCGGACATCCCCGTCGACGACGGCACCTTCCAGAGCAGCACCGACGGCCTCACCACGCTCCAGCAGGCGGGCAAGTCCGCCGGGATCAAGGGCGACGCGGGGCTCGGCGACCACATCACCTTCACCGACGGCCCGGCCGAGGGCGACCACGCCCAGCTGCTGCCCCGGCCGGTGGTCTACTCCCTGTTCACCCTCGTCGTGAACGAGGACGCGGGCGTCCGCAACCTCTCCCTCCAGCAGGTCCGCGACATCTACGCCGGGAAGGTCGGGAACTGGTCCCAGGTGGGCGGCCACGACGTCCCCCTCCACCTCGTCAACCGCCACCGCGGTTCCGGCACCCGCAACGCCCTCGAACAGCGGGTCCTGGCGGGCAGGTCGGTACCGGAGGCCGACGTCAACGACTGCGCGGCCCTGGAGACCGGCAAGTACGGCGTCTGCGAGGTCACCACCACCGACAGCCTCCTGGACGCCGTGAGCGCCGACCGCGGCGGCCTCGGCTACAGCGAGGTCAGCAGCGTGCCCGCCGGCAACCTCGTCGAACTGCGCATCGGCGGCATGCCCCCCACCCTCGAAGGCGTCGAGCAGGGCACGTACCCGTACTGGCAGACCGAGTACGCCTACACGTACGGCGAGCCGCCCGCCGGCTCCATCGCCGCCGCCTTCCTGCGCTATCTCACCGACCAGGGCGGCAAGGACATCCTGCGCGAGTACGGCAACCGGCCCTGCTCCGAGACCCGCTACCCGCTGGAGTGCCGGCCGACCTGAGCCGTGGCCTGCGCTACCGTCGTTCCGACGGGGGTATCCAACGCAACGTACCGGCCCCGGAGGGGACTTCGTGGGTATCGAGAGCGACCAGGTCGTCTACGAGTATCTGAGCCGCGTCGGGGACATCGCGCACCAGCGCCAGTTGTCGTCGGCCGAGCGGATGCGGCTGGTCTCCGGGCTGCGCAACGAGATCGACCGGCACCGGGCGAAGTCGACCGTCGACAGCCCTGCCGCGGTACGGCGCATCCTGGACCGGCTGGGCACGCCCGACGAGGTCGTCGAGGCGGCGGGCGGTACGGCGGGCAGCGCGCCCAAGCCGCCGCCGCCCGGGGTCCCCGCCCAGCGGGACGCGGGGCCGGCGGCGCCGGCCGAGGACCTGCGCCGCGTCGTGCCGGGGCCGCGGCCCGCCGAGCCGGACGGTTCGGGGCCGCCGCCGGACTGGTGGCGGGTGGACCGCAGCCCGTTCGGGGACGGGGACGGGGACGAGGTGCCGGGGTTCGTCGGCGGGGTGGAGATTCCCGAACTGCTGAGCAGGCCGCGACTGCGGAAGACGGAGCCGGCGGACGAGCCCGGCGCGGCGGGCGCGCCGGGCGCGGCGGCGGAGGCGGTGGCTCCTGTGGTGGCGGAGGCCGCGCCGTCCGGACGACGCCGGATCCGCGTCGTTCCCCGCCCCGCCACCGGCTGGAGCAACCCGCTCCTCCTGCTCGCCGCCGGCGCGCTCGTCGTGGGCGCGGTGCTCGGCTACTGGTTCGCGCTCGTCGTCGGCTGGGCCATCGCCTACGGGTCCCGCCGGCTCACGCCGATGGAGACGAAGCTGGCGGTGATGTGGGTACCGGGGCTGTCCGTGGCGGCCGGGCTGGTGTGGCTGTGGGGGCGGAGCGCCGGGCGGTGGGGCGACCCGATCGCCCAGGGGCAGATGAGCGGTGCGGTGGGGGAGACGTGGCCGTGGGTGGTACGGGGCGCGGCGCTGGCCTCGGCCGTCTATGTGGCGTGGCGGTCCCAGAGGACGCGGTAGGGGGAGCGCCGGGCGCGGTAGGGGGTGGGGCGGCCGGTTGTCGGGCGGCTGCGGGGAGGTGGGGGCTGGTCGCGCAGTTCCCCGCGCCCCTGAGGGGCGCGCTGCCCAGCCGTGTCTCATATAGCCGCAGGCAGTGGGGCAGCTATTCAGCTGCGGATGATGGGGCGGCTGCTCAGCTGCGGATGGTGGGGCGGCTGCTCAGCTGTGGGCAGTGGGGCAGCTATTCAGCTGTGGGCAGTGGCGCAGGTATTCAGCCGCGGGCAGTCGTGCCGCTGGGGCGGCACGGGTGGGCGCGGGCGGCAGCCGGCAAGCGCCGGCAAGCGTCCCCACCCCCCGGCCCCAGGCCCAGTGCCCCCAAACTCGGCCCCCACCCATGGCCGCCCCCGCCCTGCACAATGGCCCCTATGACTCCTCGCCCCCTTACCGTCGGCTTCGATCTCGACATGACGCTCATCGACTCCCGTCCCGGCATCCACGCCACCTACCTGGCGCTCGCCGAGCGGACCGGGACGTACATCGATGCCGATCTGGCGATCACCCGGCTGGGGCCGCCGCTCGCCGAGGAGCTGGTCCACTGGTTTCCGGCCGAGCGGATCGCGGAGGTGAGTGATCTGTACCGGGCCATGTACCCGGAGATCGCCATCGCGGCGACGCCGGCCATGCCGGGTGCGCGGGAGGCGATCGCGGCCGTGCGGGACGCCGGCGGGAAGAGCGTGGTGGTCACCGCGAAGTACGAGCCCAACGCGGTGCTGCACCTCAGCCACCTCGGCATGGTCCCGGACGCCGTCGTCGGCGACCTGTGGGCCGAGCAGAAGGCGGTGGCGCTGCGCGAGCACGCCGCGGGCGCGTACGTCGGCGACCACGTCGGAGACGTCCGCGGGGCGCGCAGGGCGGGAGCCCTGTCGGTGGCGGTGGCCACCGGACCCTGCGCCGCCGAGGAGCTGCGCGCGGCCGGCGCCGACGTGGTGCTCGCCGACCTCACCGAGCTGCCCGCGTGGCTGGCCGGCTACCGCGAGGGCGGCTACGAGGGCGGCTACCGGGAGGACGCCTCCCGCGCCTGACGGCGTCCGGCCGCGACCGACTGGAGTACTCCGGCGGCCGCGACCAGGAAGCCGACGCCCATGAGCATGCTCAGCAGGTACATGTAGGTCGGAAAAGGCCGCGAGCCGAGGAACAGCGGTATCACGGTGACGAGTGTGGCCACCGCACCGATGAAGAAGACCACGGCACCGGCGCGGACCAGTCGGTCACCGGGCCCGGCGGAATTCGCTTGGGTTTTGTCACGCACTCGACCAGGGTAGTTCCTTGCCCGAAGGAACAACCGGGCGACGTCTTGTCACGCGCCCGAAGACCATTAGCCTTGGTACCGGCGGGTCATGGTCGACCCGCCCGAGTGCTATCAAGAGCCGTTCCAGAGCTGTTGCATTCAGAAGTTTCCAGAGCAGTTTCCGACGAGATACGAGGACGAGGACAGACGTGCCTACCGGCAAGGTCAAGTGGTTCAACAGCGAGAAGGGCTTCGGCTTTCTCTCCCGCGACGACGGCGGTGACGTCTTCGTCCATTCCTCGGTTCTCCCCGACGGGGTCGACGCACTCAAGCCGGGCCAGCGCGTGGAGTTCGGCGTCGTCGCCGGTCAACGCGGTGACCAGGCGCTGTCCGTGGTCCTGCTCGACCCCACCCCGTCGGTCGCCGCCGCCCAGCGCAAGAAGCCGGACGAGCTGGCCTCGATCGTGCAGGACCTGACGACCCTGCTCGAAAACATCACGCCGATGCTGGAGCGCGGCCGATACCCGGACAAGGTCGCCGGCGCGAAGATCGCCGGGCTGCTGCGCGCGGTCGCGGACCAGCTGGACGTGTAGCCGGGTAAGAGGCATATGCGTCTCGGAAGCGGGTAAGTCCCGTGAGTTTTTTTACGGGAAATCCAGTGCGTGCGGGCCGAGGGGCGGGACAAGTCCCTCGGCCGCCGCGCGCGTGAGCAGTCCGCGGACCGCCGCGTAACCTTCCTCGCCGAGTTCCGAGGTGAACTCGTTGACGTACAGCCCGATGTGCTGGTCGGCGACCGCGGGGTCCATCTCCTGGGCGTGCGCCATCACATACGGCCGGGAGACCTCGGGATCGTCCCAGGCCGCGTGGACGGAGGCACGGATCGCGTCGGCGAGGCGGGTGAGCGTCTCGGCACCCAGCGACCGCTTGGCGATGATCGCGCCCAGCGGGATCGGCAGGCCCGTCGTGTTCTCCCAGTGCTCGCCCATGTCCGCGAGCTTGTGCAGGCCGTAGTTCTGGTAGGTGAAGCGCGCCTCGTGGATCACGAGCCCGGCGTCGACCTTCCCGTCCCGCACGGCCGGCATGATCTCGTGGAACGGCATGACCACGATCTCGCCCACGCCACCGTCCGGGAGCGTGTCCGCGGCCCAGAGACGGAACAGCAGGTAGGCCGTCGACTTCTCGCTCGGCACGGCGACGGTACGGCCGGTGAGGTCCGTCCCCGCCTCCCGGGTCAGCACCAGGGGCCCGCAGCCCCGGCCCAGCGCGCCCCCGCAGGGCAGCAGCGCGTACTCGTCGAGGACGTAGGGCAGCACGGCGTACGACACCTTCAGCGCGTCCGACTCGCCGCGCTCGGCCATGCCATTGGTGATGTCGATGTCCGCGAAGGCCACGTCGAGCGCGGGCGCGCCCGGGATCCGGCCGTGTGCGAGGGCGTCGAAGACGAAGGTGTCGTTCGGGCAGGGCGAGTACGCGATGTGCAGGGGCTCACTGGTCATGCTGACTCCAACTCTCCAGGACGGGCGCGAGCTTCCCGAAGGCCTCGGTCAGGGCGTTCAGGGCGTCGCCGATGCGCCAGGCGGCACGGTCGCGGGGGCCGACGGGGTTGGAGACCGCGCGCAGCTCCAGCACGGGCACGCCGTGCGCGGTGGCCGCCTCGGCGACGCCGAAGCCCTCCATGGCCTCGGCGAGGGCGCGCGGGTGGCGGGCCCGCAACTCGGCCGCGCGGGCGGCGGTTCCGGTCACCGTGGAGACGGTGAGTACCGCTCCGGGGTGAGCTCCGGTGGCCTGCGCTATCACTCGTACGAGTGAATTTGGCGGATGGTGGCTGACGGTCCCGAAGCCCAGTTCGGTGACCGGCAGAAACCCGTCGGCCGTCTCGGCGCCCAGGTCGGCCACGGTGATCTCGTCGGCGACGACCAGCGAGCCGACGGGGGCCTCCGGCTGGAAACCGCCGGCGATCCCGGCGGAGACGACCAGCGTGTAGGGGCGGCCGTCGAGGGCGGCGGCGGTGAGGGCGGTCGCGGTGCCGGCGGCGGCCAGGGCCGGTCCGACCCCGGCGGCGAGGAGGTCGTACCCCCCGGCGGTGCGCAGCAGCGGGGGCGAGCCCGGCAGCCGTACCTCCGTCGTGACGTCCGTGAACGCCCGGGCCACCGCGTCCCGTTCGGCCGGGACCGCGGTGGCTACCAGGACGCGCGCGGCGGACGTGGTCAGGCGTCCTTCTTGAGCTTGAAGGACCACAGGCCCAGCACCGACTTGTCGCCCTCCTTGATGGAGACCAGGGTCGAGTTGCCGGAGGCGCCGTACTGGGCGTTGAAGAACACGCTGCCCGGGATGGTGCGGTAGGTCTTGGTGCTGGAGTCCGTGAGCGCCTGACCGTTCATCAGGATCGTCCAGCCGTTGTCCGCGATCTTCGGGTCGACGCCGAAGCGGACCGTTTCGTCCGGGTCCACCTTGATCGACTTGATCCCGGTGTCCTTCAGGCACTTCGTGAGGGAGGCCGTGTCCAGGGTCTTGCCGTCGTTGTAGCAGGTGGCCTCGGAGTTGACCGAGTTCGTGCCGACGGTGATCGTGGCGATCGGCGTCGGCTTGTCACAGGCCGACAGGACGAGCAGTCCGGCGGAAACGGCGCCGGCGGCGGCGACGACGCGGCGGCGTCGCGAGCGGGATTGCAGCGTGGTCATGGCCGAAGGCTATCGGGCGCTCCGGGCCGTCTCCCCACGTGGGGTACGGCGTGCCCCGTTCGTTACGCCACTCGCGGGTGGGGGCGGGTGCCGTGCCGGGCGGAGCTGAGCAGACCGCGCAGGGTGGCCAGCCAGCCGGCCGCCACGATCGCGGCGGCCACCACCAGGCCCAGGGTGCCGTTCAGCGGCATCACGATGCCCACCGCGCCGCCGAACACCCAGGCCATCTGGAGCAGGGTCTCCGAGCGCGCGAACGCCGAGCTGCGCACCGTCTCCGGCACGTCCCGCTGGATCAGCGCGTCCAGGGACAGCTTGGCCAGCGCCTGCCCGAAACCGGCCACCGCCGCCAGCACCGCCACCAGGAAGGCCCCGAAGAACAGCGCCGCGACGATCGCCGTACCCAGCACCACGGCCACCACCGTCACGATGATGATCTCCGGCGCCCGGGAGCGCAGCCACGCCCCCACCGCCGTACCGAGCGCGTTGCCGACACCCGCCGACACCCCCACTATCCCGAGCGACACCGCCGCGCTCTCGCCGGTCAGCGGGTGCTCGCGGAGCAGGAACGCCAGGAAGAAGATCAGGAACCCGGAGAGGCAGCGCAGGGCGGCGTTGGCGCCGAGGGCGTGGGTGACGGCGGGGCCGACCGTGCGCAGCCCCGGCCGCTTCGTCCCCTTGCGGTACGGCCCGTGCAGATGCTCCTCGTCGGCGGCGAGCAGCGCCACGTCCTCGCCCTTGGCCGAGTCGACCTTGGGAGGGAGCGAGAAGGAGAGGAAGGTTCCCGCCACGAAGATGACGAAGGCGCCGTAGAGCGGCCAGGGGTCGCCGAGGGCGTGCAGCCCGGCCCCGATCGGGGCGGCGACGCCGGTGGCGAGCAGACCGGCGAGGGTGACCCGCGAATTCGCCTTCACCAGCGAGAACCGGGGCGGGAGCAGTCTGGGTACGACGGCACTGCGCACCACGCCGTACGCCTTCGACGCGACCAGCACCCCGAGCGCGGCCGGATACAGCTCCAGGCTGCCGCTGGCCACCGCGCCCGAGATGATCAGCGCGAGCAGCGCCCGGGCGAGCATGGCACCGGCCATCGCGGCCCGGCGGCCGTGCGGGAGCCGGTCGAGGAGGGGGCCGATGACCGGGGCGAGGACGGTGAAGGGCGCCATGGTGATGGCGAGGTAGAGCGCGACGCGGCCGCGGGCCTCGTCGGTGGGCACGGAGAAGAACACGGTCGAGGCGAGCGCGACGGTGATCATCACGTCACCCGCGCCGTTGACCGCGTGCAGTTCGATCAGTTTCCCCAGCCCGGACTCGCCGGCGCCGTGCGCGTGGGTGGCCTTGCGGATGCCGCGGGCGGTGCCGGTCACCGGGAGGTGCAGGGCACGCCCGACCGAGCGGACGGCACCGCGCACCCGGCCCGCACCGCTACCGACCCCGACGGCACGTTGGGGTGACTTCGCGGTTGCCACGTGCTTCATAGTGCCCTGAGAGCGCTGTTCCTGGTGCACTTTGTGACCAAGCGAGTCGTGAGGGGCGCCGTGGGGTGGGGGCCGGGGGGTGGGGACGCTTGCCGGCGCTTGCCGGGTGCCGCCCGCGCCCACCCTCCCCCACGCTCGGCTTCGCTCGCGCGGGGGGACCCCCATCGCCCTGGGGGCACCTCCCAGGCCCTTGAGGCACTGGGGGAGGCACGACTGCCCGCGGCTATGGGAGACACGGCAGGGCAGCGCCCGGTAAGGGGCGCGGGGCTGAGTCGATGTGCGGCTCCGCCGCGTGGGCGCGCCCAGCCCCCACCCACCCGCACCCGCTCCACAGCCCGCCACCGCCCCAGAACACACCCCACCGCACCCGCCCCACAGCCCCGCTACCGCCCCAGAACACACCCCACCCGCACTCCACAACGCACCCCCACCCGCACCCGCTTCACGGCCCCGCCATAGCTCCGCCCCACACCCCCACCCGCACCCCCACCCGCACCCCAGAACGCCCCGCCGCCCCGCCCCCGTCGGCCCTCCCCCTCCGCGGAGCCACGCCGGACTGTCCCCCACCACCGGCGACGGGGTAGCGTGCCTATCTCAGCCATAACGCAGAATGGATGGCATAGGTACGCCCGAGCGCGATCGGACGCGGACGTCGATGCGGCCCACAGGTCCGCTCCGTCCGCCCCACCGCCGGAGGCAACCGCACTCGTGAGACGGCGTAGGAGAGAAGCGATACCTGTGAGCGCAGCGACAACGCGAAGCCGCACCCCTGACCGCCTGTGCGCCGAGGCCGTCGACCTCGCCCGTGGAGCCGCCGAGGAGGCCGCCGCGCCCGGGGTGGTCGGCGAGCACACCGGAGTGGTGGCCGAGGGCGATCGCGTGGTCACGCACTTCTTCGAGTGCAAGGAGCTGGGGTACCGCGGCTGGCGCTGGGCGGTGACGGTGGCCCGCGCCTCCCGCGCCAAGGTCGTCACCCTCGACGAGGTGGTCCTCCTCCCCGGCCCCGACGCCCTCCTCGCCCCCGAGTGGGTGCCGTGGAGCGAGCGGCTGCGCCCCGGCGACATGGGCCCCGGCGACCTGCTGCCCACCGAGGCCGAGGACCTCCGCCTGGAGCCCGGCTACACCGGCGAGGACGAGCCGGAGCCGAACTCCCCGATCTCGCAGGAGATGGAGGAGTTGGCGGAGGCGGAGGACGCCGAGGTCACCGCGGGCACGCCCGCGCACCTGCCGACGGTCCCCTCCCGCGGCACGATCGCCTCGATCGCCGAGGAACTCGGCATGCGCCGCGCCCGGGTGCTGTCCCGCTACGGCCTGCACATCGCCGCGGACCGCTGGGAGGAGGCGTTCGGCGCCAAGACCCCCATGGCCCAGGCGGCCCCCGCGACCTGCGTGAGCTGCGGCTTCCTCACCCCCATCGGCGGCTCCCTCGGCCAGGCCTTCGGCGTCTGCGCCAACGAGTTCTCGCCGGCCGACGGCCGGGTCGTCTCCCTCTCCTACGGCTGCGGCGGCCACTCGGAGGCCGCGGTCATGCCGAAGACGCCCCAGCCGGCCCCGCCGGTCGTCGACGAGACCAGAGTCGACCCCTTCCCCCTCCGCCCCGCCGCCGACTCCGGCTCGGTGCCGGTGACGGAGGACGAGACGTCGGCGGAACTCGGCCACTCGTAGCGGGCCTCAGCCTTCGGACGGCGTGCCGCTCTGGTCCGTGTAGAGCGGCAGGTCGTCCGTCGTGATGGTGCCGAAAACCGCTGTCGAGGAGACGCACCCCCCCCCAGCCCCCAACGCGCCGACAGAGCCCGATTCCGATCGCCAAGGTAGGGCGGGAGGCCGGGCCGACAGCCAGCCGGGGTTCGGTGCCGAGGCCGTCCGGGAGGGTGGTCCGGACGTCAGGGCGGCTCGGCGTTCGGTCCTGGGCGGGGGCGTCCAGGGCTGCCGGTGTGGTGCCGGAGGCCGGGGCGGGCGTTTCTCGGACGGCCGAGTCGGGTGGGCGGCCGGGTGGAGCCCCGGCGCGCGGTACCTTCGTCCTCACGTCGACTTGGAGAGTGAACGTGAGCAAGTTCGTGCGGCCCGCAGCCGAGGGTGCCGACCCGTTCGGGACCGCCCGTCTCCGGCGGGGCGTTCTGGACGCCTGGGCGACCAGCCCCGCCCGTTTCCGTGAGGACGCCAACGCCGAGGAGGACCTGGTCCTCGGCGGTTACCGGGACCGGCTCGTCGTGGAGCTCGCGCAGAACGCGGCCGACGCGGCGGCGCGGGCCGGTGTCCCCGGGCGGCTCCGCCTCACCCTCCGCGACGGCGTCCTGTTCGCCGCCAACACCGGCGCCCCGCTGGACGCGGTCGGCGTCGAGTCCCTCTCCACCCTGCGCGCCTCGGCGAAGCGGGGGGACGGTGAGGGGGCGGTGGGGCGGTTCGGTGTCGGGTTCGCCGCCGTGCTGGCCGTGACGGACGAACCGGCGGTCGTGGGGCGGCACGGCGGGGTCCGCTGGTCCCTCGCCGAGGCCCGGCAACTGGCCGAGGACACCGCCCGGCACAGCCCGGGGCTGGGGGACGAGATCCGCCGGCGGGACGGCCATGTCCCCCTGCTCCGGCTCCCGTTCGCCGCCGAGGGCACCGCCCCGGACCCGTACGACACGGTCGTGATCCTGCCGCTCCGGGACACCGCCGCCGCCGATCTCGCCGAGCGCCTCCTCGACGCCGTGGACGACGCCCTGCTCCTCGCCCTCCCGGGCCTGGAAGAAGTCATCGTCGAGAAGGACACCGTGCGCACCCTGCGCCGCCGCACCGACGGCGCGCTCACCGTCGTGGAGGACTCCCGGGAGGGCACGACCCGCTGGCGTACCGTCTCCGCGCACGGCCCGCTCACCCCCGACCTGCTGGCCGGCCGGCCGGTCGAGGAGCGGCTGCGGCCGTACTGGTCGCTGACCTGGGCCGTGCCCACGGACGGCCAGGGCGCCCCCGACCGGCCGCGCACCGCCGCCGTCCTGCACGCCCCCACCCCCAGCGACGAGCCCCTCGGCGTGCCCGCCCTGCTCATCGCCTCCTTCCCGCTCGACACCACCCGCCGGCACGCCGCCCCCGGCCCGCTCACCGACTTCCTGGTGCAGCGCGCGGCCGACGCGTATACCGAACTCCTCGCCGACTGGCGGCCGGTGGGGGAGGGGATCATCCACCTGGTGCCCGGCCCGCTCGGCAAGGGCGAGCTGGACGGCGCGCTGCGCCAGGCGATCCTGGAGCGGCTGCCGCGCACCGCGTTCCTGCCGCCCGCCGTCGAGCCCGGTGATGACAGCGACCTTCCCGAGGCGCTGCGGCCGCGCGACGCCGAGATCGTGGAGGGGGCGGGCGCGGAGACGGTCCGGGTCCTCGCCGAGGTGCTGCCGACGCTCCTGCCCGCCGGACTCGAACGCCGCGTCGAGCTGCGCACGCTGTCCGTCGCCCGGCTGCCGCTCGCCGACGCCGTCGACCGCCTGGCCGGTCTGGAGAAGGACCCGGACTGGTGGTGGCGGCTCTACGACAGCCTCGCGGGCGTCGACCCGGACCGGCTCTCCGGCCTGCCGGTGCCGCTCGCGGACGGCAGGACCACCATCGGCCCCCGGCAGGTTCTCCTTCCCACCCCGGACGCGACCGCGATCGACCCCGAGGTGCTCGCCCGGCTCGGCCTCAAGGTCGCCCACCAGGACGCCGCCCACCCGCTCCTGGAGAAGCTCGGCGCCCTGCCCGCGAGCCCCCGCGCGGTCCTCACCACCCCGCAGGTACGAGCCGCCGTGGCCGCCTCCATCGACGACGAGGGAGGTGCGCTCTGGGAAGAAGACGCCCTGGACGCCGAGGAGTTGGCGGACACCGTGCTCGCGCTGGTCCGGGATGCCGGGCTGGATCCGGGTGACGAGCCCTGGCTGGGCGCGCTGGCCCTCCCCGACGAGGACGGCGAGTTGGCCCCGGCCGGTGAACTGGTCTTCCCCGGCAGCCCGTTCGCCCGGGTGATCAGGGAGGACGAACTGGCCGCGGTGGAGGCCGAGTTGGCCGAGAAGTGGGGCGAGGGCCCGCTCGCCGCCTGCGGGGTCCTCGCGAACTTCGCGCTCGTCCGCGCCACCGACGTCGTCCTGGACCCGGACGAACTGGAGCCCCGCGAGGGCGACTTCGCGGAACCCGACGACGCGGGCCTGCTGGACGCCGTGGACGTCTGGTGCGAGGACATCCTCGACCGCTTCCCGGACACCCCCGTCCCCCCGGTCGCCACCGAGCTGATCGCCGTCCGCGACCTCGACCTCGTCGACGAGGACCACTGGCCCGAGGCCCTCGCCCTGCTCGCCCAGCCGCCGCTGCGCGACGCCCTCACCCAGCCGGTCCGCGTCCTGCTGCCCGACGGCACGCACGAGGTGGTACGGCCGTACACCGCGTGGTGGCTGCGCGGCCACCCGGTCCTCGACGGCCGCCGCCCCGCCGGCCTGCTGGCCGCCGGCGGCGACCCGCTGCTGCGCGGCCTCTACGAGGAGACCGACGCGACCGGCTTCGAGGACGAGCAGGTGCTGCGGGCGCTGGGCGTACGGACCTCGGTGGCCGCTCTCCTGGACGAGCCGGGCGGCGCCGCCGAACTCCTCGACCGCCTCGCCGACCCGGACCGGCCCGTCACTTCCGGCCAACTGCACGCTCTCTACGGAGCGCTGGCCGACCTGGACCCCGAACAGGTCACCCTGCCGGACGAGTTGCGTGCCGTCGTCGACGGCCGGGTGGAGGTCGTGGATGCGGCGGACGCGGTGGTCGTCGACTCGCCGGACCTGCTGCCCTTCACGTCCGGCGTTCCCCTCCTGCCCGTACGGCCGTCCCGGGCCGCAGAGCTGGCCGAACTGTTCCAGGTGCGGCGGCTGAGCGAGTCGGTGACGGGTTCGGTCGACTCGGAGGGCACGGAGCACGACGTCCCCGAGCCGGTGCACGTCCTGCTCGGCCCGCGCACCCCGCGGACGTATGTCGAGCACGAGGAGCTGGTGGTGGACGGCGTCGAGATCGACTGGCGCCTCACCGGCGACGGCGTCCTGCACGCCGCGACCCTGGAGGGCGTGGCGGCCGGCCTGGCCTGGGCGGCCGGCCAGTGGCCGCGCCGCTTCGAGGTGGCGGCCCTCCTGGAGGACCCGTCCCGGACGGAGGAACTGGCGCGGGACCGCTGGTTCGACTGAGCCGCCGTCCACACGGACCCGAGACAGGTTCTGCACACAACTCCTGAATTTCGTACAACCTTTGTTCGCAGGCGGGGGTCTGATCGGGGGAGTCATCCAGACTCCCCGATCACTTCCATGCAGGGGAACGCATGCGTATTCGCGCCACCGTGGCCGCCGTCTCCGGCGCCCTGGCTCTCTCCGCCTTCGCGATGCCGGCCGCGCACGCCGCCGGCGGCCCGTCCTTCGGCGCCGAGGCGACGAAGCTCTTCGAGGCCGCTCACTCGGCGTCGGGCAAGACCGCTTACACCGCCGCGACCGCGGCCGACGACGCTCCGTACGCCATGGACGTCACCTTCTCCAACGTCAAGATCGCCAAGGCGGTCAAGGTCGGTACGACCGCCCACGTCGCGACGTCGGTCACCTACACGCTGACGCACGGCGCCGACGTGGACATCACCGCCGCCGACTTCTTCTCGGGCGCCTACATCTACAAGGGCTCCTACACCGACGAGACCAACTTCCTGATCGGTGACGACCCGGCGAAGTGCACGGTCACCTCGGCGACCACCGCCAGCTGCAAGGGGAACATCGACATCTACCCGGCCGACGGGGAGCTGTTCAACTCCGACGCCGGTCTCTGGCACGCCGGTGCGCTGGCCGTCGCGTACAACGGCCAGGACCCGACCAGCAGCAGCTTCGACATCACCAAGGTCGGGTACGCCGACCAGGGCGCCCTCGGCAGCACCCAGGTCCAGCGCCTGTCCAAGCTGACGGTCAACGCCGCCCCGGAGCCGGTGAAGAAGGGCCAGACCGTCACGGTCACCGGCAAGCTGTCCCGGGCCAACTGGGAGGACAACCAGTACCACGGCTACGCGGGCCAGTCCGTGGTGCTGCAGTTCCGCAAGAAGGGCACCAGCACCTACACCAACGTCAAGGGCATCAAGACGTCCTCGACCGGCACGCTGAAGACGACCACCAAGGCGACGGTGGACGGCTACTACCGCTTCTCCTTCGCCGGCACCTCCACGACCCCGGCGGTCAACGCCACGGGTGACTACGTCGACGTGAAGTAGCGGCCCGGGAGTAATCCCACGGAGACGTAATCCGTTCGCAAAGAAGTCAAAATGTGACCGGATTACGTCTCGCTCTTACAACCCTTGTCACCCCTCGTGGATCTGATCACTTGAGTCAACAGACTCCCTAGATCACTTGGGCCTCGCGCCCACTGTTCCCACTGGGGAATCCATGCGCATTCGTGCCACCGTGGCCGCCGTCTCCGGCGCCCTGGCCCTCTCCGCGTTCGTCGCCCCGGCCGCGCACGCCGCCGGCAGCTCGCCGAACGTCACCTTCTCCAACATGAAGGTCAACAAGGGCAGCAGCATGGTCGTCGGCACGACCAAGGCGTCTTTCTCGGTCACCTACACCGTGACGCACCCGGCGAGCCTGTCCGCGAGCGACTTCGCCACCGGTCCGGCCATCTACCGCGGCACCTCCGTGACGTCGCCGAGCGACCTCTTCGTCAGCGACGAGCCGGGCACCTGCACCGCCGCGTCCTCGACCGTCCTCAACTGCAAGGCCGCCCTCGTCTTCACGGTCGGCGGGGACTCTGACCTGATCAACTCCGAGGCGGGCTCCTGGTCGGTCGGCGCTGTCGCCGCCGACAAGAACAGCAACGTCAAGTGGGTCGGCGGCCTGGGCACCACCAAGGTCCTGCGTGCCACGAAGCTGACGGCCGACGCCACCCCCGAGCCGGTCAAGAAGGGCAAGACCATCACGGTCACCGGCTCCCTGACCCGCGCCAACTGGAACACCCACAAGTACGGCGCCTACAGCAGCCAGTCGGTCAAGCTCCAGTTCCGCAAGAAGGGCTCCAGCACCTACACCACGCTGAAGACCATCAAGTCGTCCTCCACGGGCGCCCTGAAGACCACGACCACGGCGTCGGTCGACGGCTACTACCGCTACTCCTTCGCGGGTACCTCGACGAGCCCGGCGGTCAACGCCACGGGCGACTACGTCGACGTGCAGTAGACAGCGCCCTTAGGGGCAGCGCCCCGTAAGGGGCGCGGGGCTGTATCCGATGTGCGGCTTCGCCGCGCGGGCGCGATCGACTTCCACGGGCCCGCGCGGTTCCCCGCCACCGCATCACACCGGATACCTCCGCTCCACCCACTTCCAGAGAAGCTCCAGCACGGCCGACCCCGCCGCGGCCACGCCGACGGCGGTCCACGGCATCACCGTCCCCGCCAGCTTCAACGCGAAGAAACCCTGCAACGCGGGTACGGCGAGTACGAACACGAAGGCCAGGCCCATCGCGGCCACCAGCGCGACCCGCCACCACGTGTACGGGCGGGCGATGATCGCCAGCACCCACAGCGAGATCAGGAACAGCGTCAGGGTCGCGGCACTGGTCTCGGCGTCCAGGGCGCCGGCCCCCGTGTAGTAGTGCCGGGCGATCAGGTACGTCAGGAAGGTCGCCGCACCGGCCACCAGGCCGCCCGGGATCGAGTACCGCATCACCTGGCGGACGAAGTGCGGGTGTGCCCGTTCCTTGTTCGGTGCCAGGGCGAGGAAGAAGGCCGGGATGCCGATGGTCAGGGTGGAGAGCAGGGTCAGGTGCCTCGGCAGGAAGGGGTACTCGACCTGCCAGCAGACCACGAGCAGCGCGAGCAGCACCGAGTACACCGTCTTGACCAGGAACAGCGTGGCGACCCGGGTGATGTTGCCGATCACCCGCCGCCCCTCGGCCACCACCGAGGGCAGCGTGGCGAAGCTGTTGTTGAGCAGGACGATCTGGGCGACCGCCCTGGTCGCCTCCGAGCCCGAGCCCATCGAGACGCCGATGTCGGCGTCCTTCAGGGCGAGTACGTCGTTGACGCCGTCGCCGGTCATCGCGACCGTGTGCCCGCGCGACTGCAACGCTCCCACCATGTCCCGCTTCTGGCGCGGGGAGACCCGTCCGAAGACGGTGCCCGCGTCGAGGGCCTCGGCCATCCCGGCCGGCTCGGCGGGCAGCCTCCGCGCGTCCACCGCCGTACCGCTGAGGCCGAGTTTCGCGGCCACGGCGCCGACCGACACCGCGTTGTCGCCGGAGATGACCTTCGCGCGGACGTCCTGGTCGGCGAAGTAGCGCAGAGTGTCGGCGGCGTCCGGGCGGAGCCGTTGCTCCAGGACCACCAGCGCGGTGGCGCCCGCACCCCGTGCCACCTCCGGATCGTCGAGGTCCCGGGCGGCGCGGGCGAGCAGCAGCACCCGCAGACCCTGCTCGTTGAGGCGTACGGTTTCGGCCAGTGCCGGGTCGTCGGCGCCGAGGAGCACGTCCGGCGCCCCCAGCAGCCAGGTGCTCAGCTCCCCGTCGCCCTCGCTGAAGGTCGCCCCGCTGTACTTGCGGGCGGAGGAGAAGGGCAGCGACTCCACGCACCGCCAGTCCTCGCTGTCCGGGTAGGCGTCGATGATCGCCTGGAGGGAGGCGTTGGGGCGCGGGTCGGACTCGCCGAGCGAGCCCAGCACCTTGCGTATGTACGTCTCGTCGGCCCCGTTCAGCGCCCGCAGCTCGGTGACGTCCATGCCGCCCTCGGTGAGGGTGCCGGTCTTGTCGAGGCAGACGGTGTCGATGCGGGCGAGGCCCTCGATCGCGGGGAGTTCCTGGACCAGGCACTGCTGGCGGCCCAGCCGGATCACGCCGATCGCGAAGGCGACGGAGGTGAGCAGGACCAGGCCCTCGGGGACCATCGGGACGATGCCGCCGACCGTGCGGGCGACGGCGTCCTTGAGGCCGTTGTTCTTCACGAGCAGCTGGGTGGCGACCAGGCCGACCGCGGCCGGGACCATCATCCAGGTCACGTACTTCAGGATGGTCGAGATGCCGGTGCGCAGCTCGGAGTGGACCAGCGTGAAGCGGGAGGCCTCCTCGGCGAGCTGGGCCGCGTAGGCCTCCCGGCCGACCTTGGTCGCCGCGAAGGCGCCACCGCCGGCCACCACGAAGGAGCCCGACATCACGTGGTCGCCGGCGCGCTTGACGACCGGGTCGGCCTCACCGGTGAGCAGCGACTCGTCGATCTCCAGCCCGTCGGCCTCGGCACACTGCCCGTCCACGGGGATCTTGTCGCCCGGACCGATCTCTATCAGATCACCGAGCACGATCTCGCTCGTACTCACTTCGACGGCGGCCCCGTCCCGGCGCACCGTCGGCCGCGCCTCACCGATCACCGCGAGCGAGTCCAGGGTCTTCTTCGCCCGCCACTCCTGCACGATGCCGATACCCGTGTTGGCGAGGATCACGAAGCCGAACAGGCTGTCCTGGATCGGCGCCACGACCAGCATGATCAGCCACAGCACGCCGATGATCGCGTTGAACCGGGTGAAGACGTTCGCGCGCACGATCTCGCCGAGGGAGCGGCTGCTGCGGACGGGTACGTCGTTCACCTCGCCGCGCGCGACCCGCTCCGCGACCTCGGCGGCGGTCAGACCGGTCGACCGCACCGGCACCGGCACCGGCAGCGGTACGGGATGGACGGGGTCGAGCTCGGCGCCCGCGTCGATGTGCTGCATGCATTCGACGGTACGTGCGGATTTACGCGTTCACCTGCCGAGTGGGCGGAAGATCCGACCAGGGGAGGACCGAAGTCGTGCGCAGGTTGTAGCCGCAGACACCTTTGCCCACCCACCCGCCCGACTCGGTCCCCTGAAAAGCCGGACCACATGCTCCAGCCCACCCGGCGTCCGAGAACGAAGCCCGGTCCGCCTCCCGTCCAACTCGTCTGGCGTTGAGGGGGGAGGTTGGTCTGCCGTCGTCCAGCCGGTTCGGTGGTTGGGGGTGGGGGGTTGGTTTGCCGTCGTGCAGTCTGGCTGGTGTTGGGGTGGGGGCGGTTCGCCGCCCGTTCAGCCGGTTTGGTGCCCTCGTCCGGTCGGCCCGGTGTTGAGGGCGGAGGTCGGTTTGTGTCCCCCCTCCAGCCCGTCCGGCGTTTGAGGACGAGGGCGTTCAGGTCGGCGTGGGGGCGGACGAGGGTGTCTCGGGGTGGCTCCTACTCGGTCGCCGCGCGAAGCGCCTTGATCGCTGCGTCCCGGCGCTTCACGTAGTACACGCCGATCAGGCCGAGGCCGCCGCCGGCCAGGCAGGTCCAGATCCACCAGGTGTGGCCGTGGTCGGCGTACCAGCCGTAGAAGGGGAGCTGGGCCAGGAAGAGGACGAACCAGATGATCGTGCCGCCGATGATCGTCGGGACGACAGGGCCCTCAAGGGGCTCCGGTGCCTCGTGCCGGGGAGTCCACTTCGCCATGGCGCTCAGCATACGCACCCCAGTGGTCTACGCGCGGAGATAGCGATCTAGGCATCATATGTTCATACTGAAACCGTTTGTCTCTGGCCGTTTCTTATCGTAGGAATATCCAATGTCGACCCCGGCTTCCTTGCAGACCCCCGCTCCCGAACAGCCGGGTGCGACCCCCGCGTACGGCGCGCTGGACCGTTACTTCAAGATCTCCGAGCGGGGCAGCACCCTCGCCCGCGAGGTACGCGGCGGCTTCGCCACGTTCTTCGCGATGGCGTACATCATCGTGCTGAACCCGATCATTCTCGGCAGCGCGAAGGACATGTACGGCCACCAGCTCGACCACGGTCAGCTGGTCACCGCCACGGTCATCACCGCGGCCTTCACCACGCTGCTCATGGGCGTCATCGGCAACGTCCCGATCGCGCTGGCCGCCGGCCTCGGCGTGAACTCCGTCGTCGCGCTCCAGCTGGCGCCCCGGATGTCCTGGCCGGACGCCATGGGCATGGTGGTGCTGGCCGGCATCGTCGTGATGCTGCTGGTCGCCAGCGGTCTGCGCGAGCGCGTGATGAACGCCGTCCCCTACAGCCTGCGCAAGGCGATCTCGATCGGTATCGGCCTGTTCATCATGCTGATCGGTCTGGTGGACTCCGGCTTCGTCACCCGTATCCCGGACGTCGCCCAGACCACCGTCCCGCTCCAGCTCGGCGCCGACGGTCACCTCAACGGCTGGCCGGTGCTCGTCTTCGTGCTCGGCGTGCTGCTCACCCTCGCGCTGATCGTCCGCAAGGTCTCCGGCGCGATCCTGATCTCGATCGTCGCGATGACCGTGCTCGCGCTGGTCGTCAACGCCGTCACGCATGTGACCACCTGGGGCCTGACCGTTCCGACGTGGCCCGGCAACCCGGTCTCCACCCCGGACTTCGGTCTGCTCGGCAAGGTCAGCCTCTTCGGCGGCTTCGGCAAGGTCGGCGTGCTGACCGGCATCCTCTTCGTCTTCACGGTCCTGCTGTCCTGCTTCTTCGACGCCATGGGCACGATCATGGGCGTCAGCGACGAGGCCAAGCTGACCGACGCCCAGGGCTACATGCCGGGCATCAACAAGGTCCTGTTCATCGACGGTGTCGCGGTCGCGGTCGGCGGTGCCAGCTCCTCCTCCGCCACCACCTGCTTCGTCGAGTCGACTGCGGGCGTCGGCGAGGGCGCGCGCACCGGTTTCGCCAACGTCGTCACCGGCGGGCTGTTCGCCGTGGCGCTGTTCCTCACCCCCGTCGCGACGATGGTCCCGTCCCAGGCGGCCACCCCGGCGCTGTTCGCGGTCGGTTTCCTGATCCTGGCCGGGTCGATCAAGGAGATCGACTGGGCCGACCACACCCTCGCGATCCCGGCCTTCGTGACCATGGTGATGATGCCGTTCACCTACTCGATCACGAACGGCATCGGCATGGGCTTCATCACCTTCGTGCTGATGCGCCTGGCCGTCGGCCGGGCCAAGGACGTCCCGGTCGCGATGTACGTGGTCTCGGCGGTGTTCGCCTTCTACTACCTGATGCCGGCCCTGGGTCTCACCTGACCTGCCGGGGTCAGGTGACCTTGACCTGGTCGCCGTAGAACCTCTCCGTCTCCTCGACGGCGGCCGAGAACCGCTGGTCGAAATCGTCCCGAATGAGCGTCCGGACCACGTAGTCCTGGACGCTCATTCCTCTTTTGGCCGCATGGCACCGGAGCCGGTCGAGCAGCTCCTTGTCTATCCGCAGACTGAACACACTGGTCCCCATGGATACGAGGGCGCCACATCCGCGCGCCCCATGCGTCACTTTCCGGATCCGGCTCACTCGTAAGGGTGACGCGATGTTTTCTGGGGGTGCCCCCAGGCCTCCCGATTCAGTGGCCGAGGTCACGGACATGTCGGCGCGCCCGGGTGGTCTTTAGGCAGGGTAATGAGTTACTCTAAAGAACATGCCGGACCTTACCCATGGCGACGACGCGGCCGCCGTGAACGCCCTCCGCTCCGCCGTGATGCGACTCTCGCGACGGCTCAAGCACCAGCGGGTCGACGAGTCACTGAGCCCCACCGAGATGTCGGTGCTGGGCACCCTCTCCAACTGCGGCCAGGCCACCCCCGGTGAGCTGGCCCGCAAGGAGCACGTCCAGCCGCCCTCGATGACCCGCATCGTGGCGCTGCTGGAGGCCAAGGGACTGGTCCGGCTGGAGCCGCACCCCGAGGACCGGCGCCAGAAAGTCGTCACCAGGACCGAACAGGCCGAGGCGATGCTCGAGGAGAGCCGCCGCAAGCGCAACGCGTTCCTGGCCGGCCTGGTCGACGGCCTCGACGAGGACGAGTGGGCGAAACTCCGCGCCGCCGCCCCCGTGCTGGAGAAGCTCGCACACCTGTAAGACCCGATAGAAGGAAGAGGCGAATCCTTTTGAGTACGGGACCCGGAACACCTTCCGCCCCCGCACCGACCGCCCCTACTACCCCCGCAGCCCGCAGGTCCTCGATGTTCAGCTCGCTGAGGGTCAGGAACTACCGGCTGTTCTTCGCCGGCCAGGTCGTCTCGAACATAGGCACCTGGATGCAGCGCATCGCGCAGGACTGGCTGGTCCTCAGCCTCACCGGCTCCGCGACCGCCGTCGGCGTCACCACCGCCCTCCAGTTCCTGCCGATGCTGCTCTTCGGCCTCTACGGCGGCGTCCTGGTCGACCGCCTGAACAAGCGGCGCGCCCTCCTGGTCACCCAGACCTCGATGGCCCTGACCGGCATCGCGCTGGCGCTGCTGACCCTCTCCGGCCATGTCCAGGTCTGGCACGTCTACCTCGCCGCCTTCGCCGTCGGCCTCGCCACGGTCGTCGACAACCCGGCCCGCCAGTCCTTCGTCTCCGAGATGGTCGGCCCGGACCAGCTACAGAACGCGGTCAGCCTGAACTCCGCGAACTTCCAGTCCGCCCGCCTGGTCGGCCCGGCCGTCGCCGGCCTCATGATCACCGGAGTGGGTACGGGCTGGGCGTTCCTCTTCAACGGCCTGTCCTTCGTCGCCCCCCTCGTCGGCCTGGTGCTGATGCGCGCGCGTGAGCTGCACGTCGTCGAGCGCGCGCCGAGAGCCAAGGGCCAGCTGCGGGAGGGCCTGCGCTATGTCGCCGGGCGCCCGGACCTGACCTGGACCATCATCCTGATCGGGTTCATCGGCACCTTCGGCTTCAACTTCCCCGTCTACCTCTCCGCCTTCGCGGACGACGTCTTCCACGCCGGCGCCGGCTCCTACAGCCTCTTCAACACCCTGATGGCGGCCGGCTCCCTGGCCGGCGCCCTGCTCGCGGCCCGGCGCGGCACCGCCAAGCTGCGGGTGATGCTCGCGGCGGCGGTCGCCTTCGGCGGCCTGGAGCTGGTGGCCGCGACCGCCCCCTCCCTCTGGCTGTTCTCGCTCCTCATGGTGCCCCTCGGCATGTTCGGCATGACCGTCAACGTCACCGCCAACACCACCGTCCAGATGGGCACCGACCCGGCCATGCGGGGGCGGGTGATGGCCCTGTACATGATGGTCTTCATGGGCGGCTCACCCATCGGCGCGCCCATCGCCGGCTGGATCACGGACGTGTACGGCGTCCGCGCGGGCCTCGCCGTCGGCGGCACGATCGCCGCGGCCGCGGCCGTCGTCATCGGCCTGGTCCTGGCCCGGGTCGGCAACCTCCGCCTGACGGTCGGCTGGCACGGCGGCCACCCCCACGTCCGTTTCGTCCCGAGAGAACAGCAGGAACAGCTCGCACCGGCCGCGTGAGACACGCACAGGCGCACGGCGACCGGCCCGGAGAGGCGGGCCGCTACCGGGCCGCGACCGGCCCGGAGGCGGCCACCACGGCCGCTACCACGGCTACAGCCGGCCGCCACCGCGGCTACAGCCTCCGGGCCAGTACCTGTCCCGGCCAGCTGTCGTCGCCGGGCACGTCGGCGGTGAAGGACTCGGCCGGGGTGAAGCCGTTGCGCTCGTAGAACGCGACCAGCTTGCGGTCGTCGCCCGCGTAGCAGTCGACCCGCAGCAGCGAGATCCCGGCCCGGCTGGTCTCCGCGGCCGCGTGGACCAGCAGCGCGGCGCCCACGCCGGTGCCCTTGAACCGGCGGTCCGAGGCCAGGATGTGGATGTACCGCTCGGGCTCGTCGACGGGCGCGATGTAGGGGCCGGGCGAGTCGGTGAGGGTGAGGGTGGCGGCCGGGATCCCGTCGTACTCGGCGATGTACGGGCTGCCCCCGGTGAAGTACCGGGTGATCATCTCCACCGCCCTGGGGTTCTCCGACCAGGGTGTAGTCCCCCACTGTCTGGTCCGCCCCTGCGACACCAGCCACTCCACGGCACTGTCGAACATCCCGAGGACCACCGGGATGTCGTCGGCGCGGCCGTCCCGGATCCTGATCTTCCCGTCGCTCTCCATGGGGCGATTCACGCCGTCGTCCGTCCCGCGCGCAAGCGTTTTTTTGGCAGGGTGGCCCCCATGAGACTCTTCGCAGCCGTGCTGCCCCCGTCGGAGGTGGTCGCCGAACTCGCCGTCGAGGTCGACAGGTTGCAGCGGTTGCCGGGCGCGGAGGCGCTGCGCTGGACCGGTCGGCCCGGGTGGCACTACACGCTCGCGTTCTACGGCGAGGTGGACGACGACGTCGTACCGGCCCTGTCGGACCGGCTGGCCCGTGCCGCCCACCGCACCCCGCCCTTCGAACTGTCCGTCGCGGGCGGCGGGCAGTTCGGGCACGGTAGGGCCCTGTGGGCGGGTGCCGACGGCAACCTGGACACCCTCCGCCTGCTGGCCGACCGCGCGGAGGCGGCGGCCCGGAAGGCGGGCCTGCCGATGGGGGAGCACCGCCGCTACAAGGCCCACCTCACGGTGGCCCGCAGCCGGGACGCGGTGCGGGTAGGGCCGTACGTCGAGCTGCTCGCGGAGTTCACGAGCCGCACCTGGACGGTCGAGGAGCTGGCGCTGGTGCGCAGCAATCTGCCGGTGTCCGGGGTGCGGGGGGAACAGCCGCGGTACGAGGTGGTCGCCCGCTGGGGGCTGGGGTCTGCCCCGCGGGCCGGGGCGCAGGACGTCGGCGGTTCGTGATCGGTGCCGGTGCCGGTGCCGGTGCCGGTGCCGGTGCCGTGGCCACGCCCCGCGGCCGCGGCAGGATCCGCCGGGCAGGTCCCGAGGGGGGCCCGTTAGGCTCGTCGCCGTGGACCCGAAGACCCGGAACCGGATCATGGCCGGTGCGCTTGTGTTGTTGTTCGTGGTGGTTGCCGTGGCCTCCGCGATGAGGTGAGGGCCGGCTGGGGTACCGCGGCCGGCCGTGCGCCGTCGGCTGCGGGCCGTCGGCGGCTGGTCGTGCGCGCGCCGGGGGGGCCCCCACTCGGCGACCCCCCCCCCGGCCCAAACGGGGGGGGGCCCCCAGGGGGC
>NZ_JBFBJL010000005.1:0-237768 GCF_040686075.1 Streptomyces sp. NPDC086519 | reverse complement strand
CGATGTCGTTGGTGATGGCGAACGCGCCGATCACGCCGTCGAAGGAGAAGGACGCGTCCAGGACCTCCAGGTAGAGGAACATGAAGAACGCGGCCTGGCCGGCCAGCAGCACCGCCGATTTCTTCTTGCCGGTGCGCTCGGCCTCTTCCTCCTCCTCGTGCTCGCGCTCCTCCTCGGCCTCCAGCCGGTCCTCGAAGAACCCGGAGAGGCCGCCGACGATCATGTACGTGATCAGGCCGGCGATACCGGCGATCAGAACCGTCTGCGCCTTGTCGGTGTGGCCGCCGCCGTGCTGGTGGGCGTGGGTGGCGAAGGTGAAGGAGGTGATCAGCAGGACGATCAGGGCGATGCAGACCGCCAGCATGTCGACCTTGCCGAGCCTGGCGAGGGGGCGTTCGATCCAGCGCAGCCACTGGATGTCCCGGTCCTCGAAGATGAAGTCGAGGAAGATCATCAGCAGGAACATGCCACCGAAGGCGGCGATCGCCGGGTGGGCGTCGGTGACCAGCTGCTGGTAGCGGTCCTTGTTGTTGAGCGCGAGGTCGACGGCCTCGACGGGGCCCATCTTGGCGGTGATCGCGACGATGACGACAGGGAAGACCAGCCGCATGCCGAAGACCGCGATGAGGACGCCGACCGTGAGGAAGATCTTCTGCCAGAAGGTGTTCATCTTCTTCAGGATTCCGGCGTTGACGACCGCGTTGTCGAACGACAGGGAGATCTCGAGGACGGCAAGGATGGCCACGATGCCGAAGGCCTCCCACCCCCCGTAGAAGACCGCGGCGACCAGGCCGAGCGCGGTGATCGCGAACGACCAGCCGAAGGTTTTCAGAAGCACTGGCTACCCAATCGTGTATGTACGGGTCTCGCTCGCGCCGTACTCGGCTTTACTCACTGTTGACCACGAAGTCTAGAGGGCACCGGTGTCCTACGGCTCGGTCGGCCCCACATCCGACGGAGAAAGTCCTATGAGACGTTCACGCCGAAGTCGAGCGCGATGCCCCGCAGCCCGGAGGCGTACCCCTGGCCGACGGCCCGGAACTTCCACTCGTTCTGGTAGCGGTAGAGCTCGCCGAAGATCATGGCGGTCTCGGTCGAGGCGTCCTCGGACAGGTCGTAGCGGGCGAGCTCCTGGCCGTCGGCCTGGTTGACGACCCGGATGAAGGCGTTGGAGACCTGGCCGAAGGTCTGGCCGCGCTCGTCCGCCATGTGGATCGAGACCGGGAACACGATCTTGTCGCAGTTGGCCGGCACCTTGGGCAGGTCGACCAGAATCGATTCGTCGTCGCCCTCGCCCTCACCGGTGAGGTTGTCGCCGGTGTGCTCCACGGAGCCCTCCGGGCTCTTGAGCTGGTTGTAGAAGACGAACCACTCGTCGCCGAGGACCCGGCCGCCCTGGCACAGCAACGCGCTGGCGTCCAGGTCGAAGGGGGCGCCGGTGGTGGAGCGGGCGTCCCAGCCGAGTCCGATCATGACGTTGGTGAGGTTCGGTGCGGCCTTCGAGAGGGAGACGTTGCCTCCCTTGGCGAGCGTGACGCCCATGGTGATGATCCTCCCCTAGCGGTGTTTCTCCGTTGTCCTGCACGTCCGGCGCCGACCGTAAACGGTGCGGCGCCGGACAGAGCGGACCTGCGAACGCCCCCGGGCGTTCGCGCGGCTCAGACGTTGACGCCGAAGTCCTGGGCGATGCCGCGCAGGCCGGAGGCGTAGCCCTGGCCGATGGCGCGGAACTTCCACTCCGCGCCGTTGCGGTACAGCTCGCCGAAGACCATGGCGGTCTCGGTCGAGGCGTCCTCGGACAGGTCGTAGCGGGCGATCTCGGCGCCGCCTGCCTGGTTCACCACGCGGATGAACGCGTTGCGGACCTGGCCGAAGGACTGCTGGCGGTTGTCGGCGTCGTAGATCGACACCGGGAAGACGATCTTGTCGACGTCGGCGGGGACCGCGGCCAGGTTGACCTTGATCACCTCGTCGTCGCCCTCGCCCTCACCGGTGAGGTTGTCGCCGGTGTGCTCGACCGAGCCGTCGGGGCTCTTGAGGTTGTTGAAGAAGACGAAGTTCTGGTCGCTGGCGACCTTGCCCGCCGAGTTCAGCAGGAGCGCGCTGGCGTCCAGGTCGAAGTCGGTGCCGGTGGTGGTCCGGACATCCCAGCCCAGACCGACGAGGACCGCGGTCAGACCGGGGGCCTCCTTCGTCAGCGATACGTTGCCGCCTTTGCTGAGGCTGACTCCCACGAGTCCTCCCATGTGTGTCAGGGGCGGGGAGCCCCCGTCGTGCTTCGGATACCGGATCAACGACTCGATCCTAGTGACGGGTTCCCGCCGCACGCAGGCCCTGGACCCCGAAGAATCACAGGGTGTCGGCCGTGCCGACCCCTAGGGGGCCCGGCGAGCCGGTCCCCGGGGAGTGCGGCGAAGGGGTTACAGCGCGTCCAGTGCCGTCACGTAGTCGTTCAGGTCGCGGGCGTCCGGCAGGCCGTTGACCACGGTCCACCGCACGACACCCTCCTTGTCGATGACGAAGGTGCCGCGGACGGCGCAGCCCTTGGCCTCGTCGAAGACGCCGTAGGCGCGGGAGGTCTCGCCGTGCGGCCAGAAGTCGCTCAGCAGCGGGTACTCCAGGCCCTCCTGCTCGGCGAAGACCCGCAGGGTGTGGATGGAGTCGTTGGAGACGGCCAGCAGCTGGGTGTCGCGGTCCTCGAACCTCGGCAGGTTGTCGCGCAGCTCGCACAGCTCGCCGGTGCACACGCCGGTGAACGCGAAGGGATAGAAGAGCAGCACCACGTTCTTCTCGCCGCGGAAGCCGGACAGCTTCACGGTCCGGCCGTGGTTGTCCTTGAGCTCGAAGTCGGGTGCCTTGTCGCCGACCTGGATCGCCATCGTCGTGCATCCCATCGTCAGGGGCTGTTCGGGTGAGAACACCCTATGGCGGCGGCCCCCGCGCGGCGATCACGGCAGGCCGGTGGACGGACCGACGCGGGGTCCGCCCACCGGCGGGGCTCAGCGCTTCTTGGCGGCGGCCTTCGGCGTGTTCAGCCGGCTTCCGTTCCAGTCCTTGCCCACGCTGACGCTCTTGGTCTGCGAGAGGCCGGCGGTCGTGACCGCCTCGCCGATGTCGCTCGGCTCGACGTAGCCGTCGCGGCCGGTCTTCGGCGTCAGCAGCAGGATCGAGCCGCCCTCTTCGAGGAAGCCGAGGGCGTCGACCAGCGCGTCCGTCAGGTCGCCGTCATCCTCCCGGAACCACAGCACCACGGCGTCGGCCACGTCGTCGTAGTCCTCGTCCACCAGCTCGGTGCCGATGGTGTCTTCGATGGACTCGCGGAGCTCCTGGTCGACGTCGTCGTCGTAGCCGATCTCCTGGACCACCTGGTCTGGCTGGAACCCCAGCCTGACGGCAGGGGTGGTCCGCTCCTCCGCGTGGTCCGCGGTCGCGCTCACGGGTTGCCTCCTGATCATGTCTTGGTGATGAACTCAGCCACGCGCGTGCGCGAAGCATTGGCCGTAGTCCACACGGGCGGGACGGATCGCGCAAGTACCCGGCCGTGCAGACCGCCGAAACGGTGACGATCCCGGCCGTGTCGTCGCAACTCCCGGCACCGTATCGCGGACGGGTGTGGCACACACCACTCCTATTTGCCCGCTAAGTCCCTTTCGGAATCATCCTCACAGACGGCCGTCGAACGAGTTTGCCAGGCGCGTCACACCCCGGGCGTATCGTTGCGTTTTGGCCGGTCCCGAGTTACCTCGCGGTAGAGATGACGTGCGCCGCCCCGGGGTGGACGATGGACAGCGGTGCAGGCCAAACGCAGGGAAACAGAGAAAACAGGGAATCAGTGGCCCTCTGACAGGTAAGGAACAGCGTGGCTTCCGGATCCGATCGCAACCCGATCATCATTGGCGGCCTTCCGAGTCAGGTTCCTGACTTCGACCCCGAGGAAACCCAGGAGTGGCTCGACTCGCTCGACGCCGCCGTGGACGAGCGCGGCCGCGAACGGGCCCGCTATCTGATGCTCCGCCTGATCGAGCGCGCCCGCGAGCGGCGCGTGGCGGTGCCCGAGATGCGCAGCACGGACTACGTCAACACGATCCCGACCCGGGCCGAGCCGTTCTTCCCGGGCAACGAGGAGATCGAGCGCAAGGTCCTCAACGCGACCCGCTGGAACGCCGCGGTGATGGTCTCCCGCGCCCAGCGCCCGGGCATCGGGGTCGGCGGCCACATCGCCACCTTCGCGTCCTCGGCCTCGCTCTACGACGTCGGTTTCAACCACTTCTTCCGCGGCAAGGACGACGGCCTCGGCGGCGACCAGGTCTTCTTCCAGGGCCACGCCTCCCCCGGCATCTACGCCCGCGCGTTCCTGCTCGACCGGCTCAGCGAGGCCCAGCTGGACGGCTTCCGCCAGGAGAAGTCGAAGTACCCGGACGGCCTCTCCAGCTACCCGCACCCGCGCTCCATGCCGGACTTCTGGGAGTTCCCGACGGTGTCGATGGGCCTCGGCCCGATCGGCGCGATCTACCAGGCGCGGATGAACCGCTACATGCACGCGCGCGGGATCGCCGACACCTCCAAGTCGCACGTCTGGGCGTTCCTCGGCGACGGCGAGATGGACGAGCCGGAGTCGCTCGGCCAGCTGTCCATCGCCGCCCGCGAGGGCCTGGACAACCTGACCTTCGTCGTCAACTGCAACCTCCAGCGGCTCGACGGACCGGTGCGCGGCAACGGCAAGATCATCCAGGAGCTGGAGTCGGTCTTCCGCGGCGCCGGCTGGAACGTGATCAAGCTGGTCTGGGACCGCACCTGGGACCCGCTGCTCGCCCAGGACCGCGACGGCGTGCTCGTCAACAAGATGAACACCACCCCCGACGGCCAGTTCCAGACCTACGCCACCGAGTCCGGCGCCTACATCCGCGAGCACTTCTTCGGCGACGACCAGCGGCTGCGCGCGATGGTCGAGAACATGACCGACGACCAGATCCTGCACCTGGGCCGCGGCGGCCACGACCACCGCAAGATCTACGCGGCGTTCAAGGCGGCCACCGAGCACAAGGGCCAGCCGACGGTCATCCTGGCCAAGACGATCAAGGGCTGGACGCTGGGCCCGAACTTCGAGGGCCGCAACGCCACGCACCAGATGAAGAAGCTGACGGTCGCCGACCTCAAGGGCTTCCGGGATCGCCTGCACCTGCCGATCTCCGACAAGGAGCTGGAGTCCGGCCTGCCGCCGTACTACCACCCGGGCCGGAACTCGGAGGAGATCCAGTACATGCACGACCGGCGCAAGGGCCTCGGCGGCTACGTCCCGACCCGCGTCGTACGCTCCAAGCCCCTCGCCCTGCCGGACGACAAGACGTACGCGACCGTGAAGAAGGGCACCGGCCAGCAGTCGATCGCCACCACCATGGCGTTCGTACGACTGCTCAAGGACCTCATGCGGGACAAGGAGCTCGGCCGCCGCTTCGTACTGATCGCGCCGGACGAGTACCGCACCTTCGGCATGGACTCCTTCTTCCCGAGCGCGAAGATCTACAACCCGCTGGGCCAGCAGTACGAGGCCGTCGACCGCGACCTGCTGCTCGCCTACAAGGAGTCCCCGACCGGCCAGATGCTGCACGACGGCATCTCGGAAGCCGGCTGCACGGCCTCCCTCATCGCCGCGGGCTCGGCCTACGCCACGCACGGCGAGCCGCTCATCCCGGTCTACGTCTTCTACTCGATGTTCGGCTTCCAGCGCACCGGCGACCAGTTCTGGCAGATGGCCGACCAGCTGGCGCGCGGTTTCGTCCTGGGCGCGACCGCCGGCCGTACGACCCTGACCGGTGAGGGCCTCCAGCACGCCGACGGCCACTCCCAGCTGCTCGCCTCGACGAACCCGGCGTGCGTGGCCTACGACCCGGCGTACGCGTACGAGATCGCCCACATCGTCCAGGACGGCCTGCGCCGCATGTACGGCGGCGGGAACGCGGAGCACCCGCACGGCGAGGACGTCTTCTACTACCTGACCGTCTACAACGAGCCGATCCAGCACCCAGCCGAGCCGGCCGACGTGGACGTCGAGGGCATCCTCAAGGGCGTCCACCGGATCAGCGCGGGCACGGCGGGCACACTCCCGGCGCAGATCATGGCGTCGGGCGTGGCGGTCCCGTGGGCCATGGAGGCCCAGAAGATCCTCGCCGCGGACTGGGACGTCAGGGCCGACGTCTGGTCCGCCACCTCCTGGAACGAGCTGCGGCGCGAGGCCGTGGCCTGCGAGGAGCACAACCTGCTGCACCCGGACGAGGAGCAGCGGGTGCCGTGGGTGACGCGGAAGCTGAGCGACGCCGAGGGGCCGTTCGTGGCCGTGTCCGACTGGATGCGGTCGGTTCCGGACCAGATCGCGCGCTGGGTGCCGGGGACGTACCAGTCGCTGGGCGCCGACGGGTTCGGCTTCGCCGACACACGGGGCGCGGCGCGCCGGTTCTTCCACATCGACGCGCAGACGATCGTGGTCGCGGTGCTGACCGAACTGGCCCGGGAGGGCAAGCTCGACCGCTCGGTACTCAAGCAGGCCATCGACCGGTACCAGTTGCTGGACGTCACGGCGGCGCACCCGGGCGCGGCGGGCGGCGACGCGTAGCCGTTGCGCTCGGCTTCGGCCGGGGAAGACGGTGGGGAGCTGCGGGTCCGGTGGGGGGCGGTCGCGCCCACGCGGCGGAGCCGCAGCTCGACGCGGTCCCGCGCCCCTTCGGGGCGCGGATGATGCCTACGATGCGCACATGAAGGAACAGTCCGCGCAGGTTCGTTGGGAGCAGCTCACTCAACGGCCCTTGCTGGCGCTCGCGGTGGCCTTCGCCGTCGCCTACGCGCTGCCGATCGTGGACCGTTCGGCCGGGCACGTCCTCACCGCCGCGTGCACGGTGGCGGAGTGGGCGGTGTGGGGTTCCTTCGCCCTCGACTACCTGGTACGGCTGGCGCTGGCGCCCCGGCGCCGGGAGTTCGTGCGGACGCACTGGATAGACCTGTGCGCGGTGGTGCTGCCGCTGCTTCAGCCGCTGCGGCTGCTGCGGCTCGTCGCCACGCTGATGCTGGTGGGCCGGCGGGCGCGGATGGCCTCGCAGATCCGGCTGACGACGTATGTCGTGGGCGCGGTGGTGGGGCTGCTGATGTTCGGCTCACTGGCCGTGCTCTCGGTGGAACGCGACTCGCCGAACGGGAACATCCGGACGCTGGGTGACGCGCTGTGGTGGTCGTTCACGACGATGACGACGGTGGGGTACGGGGACCACGCGCCGACGACGGGGCTGGGCCGCATGATCGCGGTGGGCCTGATGCTCGCCGGGATCGCCCTGCTGGGTGTGGTGACGGCCAACATCGCCACGTGGTTCATCGCGCGGTTCGAGAAGGACGACGTGGAGGAACGCCGGCAGACGGAGGCGATCGGGATGCTGACCGAGGAGGTACGGGCGCTGCGGGCAGAGGTGCTCGCCCTGCGCGAGGGGGTGGGGGCTGAGGCCACGGCGTTGCGCTCACCGGCGCTGGCCGGGTGCCGCTGCGCCCACCCCGTGCCGCCTGGGGGTCCCCCAGGCCTTTCGGGCTCCGGGGGAGGCACGACTGCCCGCAGCTGAGAAGGAACAGTGGCGGCAGCGCCCCGTAAGGGGCGCGGGGCTGTATCGATGTGCGGCTCCGCCGCGTGGGCGCGATCAGCCCCCACCGGGCCCGCGGGCTACAGCGGTGACACGCCACCCAGCCACAGCAGTGCCAGCAGCGTGTCGATCGCCCCCAGCACCACGGCGACCAGCGCCGGTATCGAGCTCTTCGGGTTCCATGCCCGACCCATGGAGAACCAGCCGCACGCCAGTGCCACCGGCCCCAGCACGATCCCCAGCGTGAAGAAGCCGGCGACCGCGCAGATCGTACCGATGATGCCCAGCGTGTCGCGGTCCAGCCCGTCCCGTGGGCCTACGCGGTCACGTGAACGGGGGTACCCGCGTGTTCGTTGCCCGAAGCTCGCCATCATCAACTCCTCGGTCCTCGCGGACTGTTCGGGTTGATGACCGGGTACCCCTGTTCCGCCGCGGCAGACCTGCCCGCGCGCTGCCCCCCTCCAGCAGCGCGCCGCGGCCCGGTGTCCTCCCCTGCCCCGCAGAGGACTTGACCCACCTTGCTCCCTCCCCGAGCCGAAGCGCGGGGATTCCCGGCTCGACCAGCCCGGTCGTCCCACTGTCACCTGACCTGGGAGCCGAAGGCCAGGAATCTTTAGCGGAGTCACCTTGATAGGGGAACTCCGCCCAGACGAACCGGACATATCGGCCCGGCGGGTGGCGCTAGATGTGACCGACGCCCGCGCCCGAGTCCGCGTTCTCGCCGCGCTTGGTGAGCAGCGCGACCAGGATCGCGACCGCCGCCACGCCCGCCGCGACGAGCGAGGCGAGGCTCATGCCGGAGATGAAGGTGTCGTGCGCGACGCCCGTGATCTTCGCGGCGATCGCCTCCGGCGTCCCCTTGGCGACCGGCGCGACACCGACCTGGACCGCCTCGGAGGCCTGGGCCAGCTGAGCGGAGGTCAGCTTCGGCAGCCCGGCGTCGGCCCAGTTGCCCGGCAGATCGCTGTCGACCTTGGAGGCCATCACGGCGCCGAGAACGGCCGTACCGAGGCTGCCGCCGATCTGCATCGCGGCCTGCTGGAGACCGCCGGCCACACCGGAGAGCTCCATCGGCGCGTTGCCGACGATGACCTCGGTGGCGCCGACCATGACCGGCGCGAGGCCGAGGCCGAGCAGGGCGAACCAGAGCGACATGAGCGCGCTTCCGGTGTCCGCTTTCAGCGTGGACATGCCGTACATGGCGATCGCGGTGGCCGCCATGCCGCCGGCCAGCGGGATGCGCGGGCCGAGCCTGGTGATCGCGGCGCCGGCCAGCGGGGAGCCGACGATCATCATGCCGGTGAGCGGGAGGAGATGGAGGCCGGCGTCGACCGGGTCCATGCCGTGCACGTTCTGGAGGTAGAACGTCACGAAGAACAGGCCGCCCATGAAGGCGATGGCCATCAGGACCATGAGCACGACGCCCGCCGAGAGCGGGACGGAGCGGAACAGGCCCAGCGGGACGAGCGGCTCCCTGACCCTCGTCTCCCAGAAGGAGAAGAGGCCGAAGCCCAGTGCCGACACGGCGATGAACGTCCACGTCTTGCCGTCGCCCCAGCCCCAGCTCGGCGCCTTGATGAGGGCCCAGACCAGGCAGAACATGGCGCCGGAGAGCAGGGCGATGCCGAGCAGGTCGAAGGAGCGCGGCGCGTTGTCGGCGCGGTGGTCGAGCAGCATCACCAGGCCGAGGACCAGGGCGATCGCGCCCACCGGCACGTTGATGAAGAACACCGACTGCCAGCTGACGTGCTGTACCAGCACACCGCCGAGGATGGGACCGCCCGCGGTGGAGGCGCCGATGACCATGCCCCAGATGCCGATCGCCATGTTGAGCTTCTCGGCCGGGAAGGTGGCCCGCAGCAGGCCGAGCGCGGCCGGCATCAGCAGCGCGCCGAACAGCCCCTGGAAGACGCGGAAGGTGACGACCAGGCCGATGCTGTCGGAGAGGCCGATGGCGCCCGAGGCGGCGGCGAAGCCGACGACGCCGATCAGGAACGTCTGCCGGTGGCCGAAGCGGTCGCCGAGCTTGCCCGCGGTGATCAGGGAGACCGCGAGGGCGAGGAAGTAGCCGTTGGTGATCCACTGGACCTGGGCGAAGGTGGCGCCGAGGTCCTTCTGGATCGCCGGGTTGGCGATGGCCACGATGGTGCCGTCGAGAGCCACCATCATGACCCCGACGGCGACGGTTATCAGGGTGAACCAGGGATGGCCGCGCAGGCCGGAGGCCGGCGGCCGGTCCGACGGGGAGGCCAGCGCCTTGTCCCCCGACCCCGCCGTGTCGATCGTGGTCTGACTAGTCATGCCGTCGAGGCTAGTGACAGCCACTGACAGTTGACAAACAAATTCACTAGTCAGTAACTGTCAGGCATGGAAACGCTGCGCGAACGCAAGAAACAGCGCACCCGGGACGCGCTGTTGCGCGCCGCGCTCGAACTGTTCGTGACCCAGGGCTACGAACACACCACCGTCGACGAGATCGCCGCGACCGTCGACGTCTCCCAGCGCACCTTCTTCCGCTACTTCGCCAGCAAGGAGGACGTGGCCTTCTTCGTGCCGCGGCTCACCGAGGAGCACTACGTCGAGGCGGTGCGCCGCCGCCCGCCCGAGGAGCCCCCGCTGGAGGCGCTGCGCCGGTCGGTCCTGGACAGCTGGGACACCATCGAGCAGGCCATCGAGCGGTACGTGCCGGTCGAACTGTTCCTGCGCACGTACAAGATGATCGAGGCGACCCCGGTCCTGTTCGCCGCCCATCTGCGGCGCCAGTCGGAGACGGAGGAGGAGATCGCGCGGATCGTCGCCGAGCGGGAGGGCGTCGACCCGGACCGCGATCCCCGGCCGCGGCTCGTGGTCGCGGTGTTCGGCGCGGTCGTCCGGGTCACCGAGCGGCACTGGTCGGTCGGCGACGACTTCAGCGTCACGACGATCCGCCAACTCACCGCGTCGTACCTCGACCAGGTGGGACCGGCGCTCACCGGCAACTGGCGCGAGCACTGAAACCCTTCACACGGGCCTGAGATCGGCCTCACGTTTGCCGAAACGTGATAACTGTCACTCAGTTACCGCGAGACCCCCTCGTTCTCCTAGTGTGTCCTCCCAGTGACTTCCTTCGACACCTCCCCGCCTCTCAACGTCTGGCGCGCACTGCTGGCCCTGGCCGTCGTCTTCGTGATGCTCGCGACCACCGGCTGGACCGCCCTGCGCACGCACCGCGAGACCACCGCCCTGCAAACCTCCCTCGACAGCTGGGAGCACGGCAGGGTCCACGGCCTGCGCCTGCCGGACCCGAAGGCGTCGCCCGCACTCCTCGCCCGGTTCTTCGCGTCACTCACCGCGCGGGAGCGCGACCGGCTCGTGCGCCGTTACCCGCTCGCCGTGGGCAACATGAACGGCGCCCCGGTCCAACTGCGCTACCGGGCCAACGACATCGCCCTCGACCAGCAGCGCGTCATCGAGAAGAAGCGCATGCACGACCCCCGGCTCAGCGCGGCCGGGCAACAGGACGCCGGCCGCCGCATGCACCGCTACGAGGCGCTGATGGCGAAGGGCCGGCAGATCCTCGCCTTCGACCCGGACGGCAGCGGCCGGGTCGCCGAGGTGTTCGGCAACCTCACCAGGGCCGAGCGGATCTCCGTCGTCGTCCCCGGTGTCGACACCGACCTGCTCACCTTCCAGCGGACGTACCGCCGGTACACCGCACCGGTCGGCATGGCCAAGGCGCTGTACCGGGCCGAGCGCACGGCGAGCCCCACGACCCGCACGGCGGTGATCGCCTGGGCCGACTACACCGCGCCCGACGGCCTCGGCGTGGGCGCGGCGACCGGGATGGCCGCCGAGCAGGGCGCCGTACGCCTCGACGCGCTGCTGCGCGCGCTGCCCGGTGAGACGCCGGTGGCGCTGTTCTGCCACAGCTACGGCTCGGTGGTCTGCGGGGTGGCCGCGCACGCCCTGCCGGAGCAGGTGGCCGACATAGCCGTGGCCGCGAGCCCCGGGATGCGGGTCGAGAACGCCTCCCACCTGGGCACCTCGGCCCGGGTGTGGGCGATGCGGGACGCCACCGACTGGATCCAGGACGTCCCCTATCTGGAGCTCGGCGGTCTCGGCCACGGGGCCGACCCCGTCTCCTCGTCCTTCGGCGCCCGGGTGCTGTCGGCGCACGACGCCGAGGGCCACGCCGGTTACTTCGAACCGGGCACGGACAGCCTGCGCAACCTCGCCGACGTCGGGGTCGGCGCATATGGCGCGGTGACCTGCGCCCACGACGATGACGGGTGCCGGGCGGGTTTGTCCGGCACGTTGATGGCCGGACGCGCGTAGAGACAGCAGGAAGTGCGGTATGCGCGGGGATGGGACTGAGAAGCACGTGCCGCATACGATGAGCCGCATGGGTGATGTACTGGCCGGATTTCATGCTGCCTGGGAGTTCGAGTCCGACTCCGTGCTCATCCGCTACGAACGGGGGATTCGAACACCCAAGCTGTTCCAGAGTCTGGGTGAACGCCGGGTGCCGCTCGCCGCGCTGGAGGGCGTGACGCTCACGTCCGGCAAACGCGGCACGGTCGTCCTGAGTGCCCGGCCCCGCCCCGGCGCGGATCCCCTGCTGGAGGCGGCGGCCGGACAGCTGAAGGAGGGCAGCGACCCGTACCGCCTGGTGGTCCCGGCCGAGCGGGCGGCCCTCGCGGAGTACTACGCCGACGAACTGCGACCGCTGCTCACCGAGTCCGGACCGGCGGAGAGGTTCCTGGTCGCCGCGCCCGAGGGGCCCCGGCAGTTCAAGGCGTACGACGGGAAGGCGAGCTTCGACGGCAGCGCCGTGCACTTCCGGTGGTCGTGGACGGGCGCGTCCACGGCGAAGTGGAAGGCCGGCGACCAGAGCTTCGCCGTCGCCGACCTGGCCGGGGTGGAGTGGCGGTCGCCGGAGGCCTTCGAGGGGCACCTGCGACTGCTGCGGCGGGACCTCGCGGGGGCGGCGCCGACGGTCCCGGCCGACCAGGATCCGGCGACCGTGGTGTTCGGGCTGGGGTACGGCCCGGTGCACGAGTCGTTGCCGTTCGCGGCGGCGGTACTGGAGGCCCTGCGGGCCAAGGGGGCCGCCGCGGTGCCGGTGCCGGCGGGGCGGCGGGACCCCGCGGACATCGCCGAGCGGATCCGGCATCTGGGGGAGCTGTACCAGGCGGGGCTGGTCACCGATGAGGAGTTCTCCGCGAAGAAGGCGGAGTTGCTGGCGGAGCTTTAGCAGTTCCTTCGGGCGCGGGTTGTGGTGGGTTGCTCGCGCAGTTCCCCGCGCCCCTGACGGGGCGCCATCGCGAGGGGCGCTTCAGCTGCCACCCGTCTCATAGAAACTGATCTTTCGGTCCAGCACCGAGAGGGTGTCGTGCAGTTCGGCGATCCGGGCCAGGACGTCCCTCCTCGTCTGTTCCAGCAGCTCGCGGCGCTCGGCGTACGTCGTCTCGCCCTCCCGCACCAGCTCCGCGTAGCGCACCATGTCGGCCACCGGCATGCCGGTCAGGCGCAGCTTGGTCACGAAGTCCAGCCAGTCGAGGTCGCGGTTGCTGTAGCGGCGCTGACCGGTGTGGGAGCGGTCGATGTCGGACGTGAGGCCGATCCGCTCGTACCAGCGCAGGGTGTGGGCGGTCAGGCCCGTGAAGGCGACGACCTCGCTGATCGTGTAGCGGTCCTGGCCCTCGGGACGCGGATGCCGCCGGGGTGGGGCGGAACAGATGTCGGCGGGCGCGATGTCGGGCTGCCCGGTGGGGGCCGCGGTCGTGGTCTGCATCACCGTCATGCGTCCACGCTATGGCCTTGGAGTGCGCTCGAAGCAAGCGGAACCCGCCAGGAAATACGCGCGACGAACGCCGCGGGCGGTGGCTAGCGTGCGGGGCATGAGTCTCGTACGCCGTGCCACGGCCGAGGACGTGGCGGAAGTGCTGCGTCTGCGCCAGGTGATGATCGACGCGCTGCCCGGTGGGGACGGCTCCACCCAATGGCACGCCCTGGCGCGGCCGGCGCTGGAGGAGAAGCTGGGCGAGCCGGACGGGGACTTCGCCGCGTTCGTCGTCGACCACCCGCAGCGGCCGGGGGCGCTGGCGGCGCTGGTCGCCGGGACCGTCGACTACCGGATCGGCAAGGCGCACAACCCGCACGGCCGCTCCGGGTACGTCTTCAGCGTGGCCACCGACCCGGACGCCCGCCGGCGCGGGTACGCGCGCGCGTGCATGGAGGAACTGCTGGCCTGGTTCCGCGAGCGGGGCGCGGGCCAGGTCATGCTGACCGCGTCCGCCGAGGCCGAGCCGCTCTACGCCGCGCTCGGCTTCGTCCACAAGCCGGACCCCACGATGACTCTGGCCCTCTGAGCCGCCTAGGCTCGACGGCATGTCGCTGAACAGCCTCGCGTCCATCGGGAACTGGCCCGTCCCCACCGCCGCGGCGGGTGCCGTACGGGCCGACGGTACGGTCCTCGGAACCCACGGTCCGGTCGGCCACCGCTTCCCGCTGGCCTCCGTCACCAAGCCGCTCGCCGCGTACGCGGTACTCGTCGCGTACGAGGAGGGGGCGGTCGAACTGGACGAGCCGGCGGGGCCGGAGGGTGCGACGGTACGGCATCTGCTCGCGCACACCTCGGGGCTGGCGTTCGACGAGCACCGGGTCATGGCGCCGCCCGGGGAGCGGCGGCTGTACTCCAACGCCGGGTTCGAGGTGCTCGGGGACCATGTCGCCAAGGCGACGGAGATGCCGTTCGCGGAGTACGCCCGGCAGGCGGTGCTGGAGCCGCTGGGCATGACGTCGACGTCGCTCGGGGGCTCCCCGGCGAAGGACGGCGTGTCGTCGGTGTCCGACCTGCTCCGCTTCGCGGCGGAGCTGCAGGCGCCGAGGCTGCTGGATCCGCGGACGGTGGCGGAGGCGACGCTGACCGTGCAGTACCCGGGGACGAAGGGGGTGCTGCCGGGGTACGGGCACCAGAACCCGAACGACTGGGGGCTGGGCTTCGAGATCCGCGACGGCAAGGCTCCGCACTGGACGGGTTCTTCGTCGTCGCCGCGGACGTTCGGGCACTTCGGACAGGCGGGCACGTTCCTGTGGGTCGACCCCGAGGCGGGGCTGGCGTGCGTCGCGCTGACCGACAGGGCGTTCGGTCCCTGGGCGGTCGAGGCGTGGCCGGCGTTCACGGACGCGGTGCTGGCGGAGTCGCGCGGCTGAGGAAGCCGTGTCCGGGTCCGCGCGTGAGGCCTCCCTTCGGTCGTCGTCCGCGGTCAGCGCACGCGTCCGAGATGGATCACACTGACCCGGACTTGCTGGTCATGGATCTCGTACATCACCCGGTAGCGGCCGACGTGGACACGCAGCAGGTCGGCGCTGCCGAACGCGCCGTCGGACGCGACCTCGTAGCTCACGCCTCACCCTCGCCGAATACGCGGCGGTACGCCTCGTCGTGCAGGACGCCGGCGTTCTCGCCACGGGCCTGGCGGGCACGGTAGGCGGCCAGGGCCCGCAGCTCCTGTAGCTCCAGGGCGTCGGCGGGGCTGACCGGTATCGCCACGGTCTGACCGTGGTCGGTGATGGCGACCGGTTCACGGGTGGCGCTGACCTCCCGCGCGATGGCGCCCAGGCGGGCACGCGCTTCCACGTGTTCACCCTGCGTCCGGCGCCTTGGCCAGGCACTCGAACCACACCGTCTTGCCGTCTCCGGCGGGGCGGGGCGTCACGCCCCACCGGTCGGTGACCGCGTCGACCAGAAGCAGGCCACGCCCGCCGTCGGAGAGCACGTCCCCGCTGCCCGGGACCGGCAGCCGCGGGTAGCTGTCGGAGACCTCCACCCGTACCGCCGTGGGCAGGAGCAGGAAACAGATTCCGCAGCGTCGCCCCGGTACGTGCCGGACGACATTGGCCAGGACTTCCGTCAACGCCAGTTCGGCCGCGTCGGCCAGTTCGAGCAGGCCCGAGCCCGCCAGGTACAGCCGCAGGACGCGGCGCAGATGCCGGGCCGAGTGCTCGCCCAACGCGAACTCGGCGCGGTAGTACGGCTGAACGTCCGTCGACTGCGTCGGCTGCGGACCAGTTGTGTGATTCACATCACCACAATGCGACTCCCTGAGTACGCTCGGCTACGCAACGAAACCAACACTGCCAGGCGTTGCCGGCCGGAGGTGCCCCCGTGGCCAACATCCAGACCCTCGACCCCACCGCCTCCCCGCTCGACTACTACGGCTGGGAACTGCGCCGCCAGCGCGAGGCCCACGGCCTGTCCCAGGGCCAGCTCGGCGACATCATCTTCTGCACGGGCTCACTGGTCGGCCAGATCGAGACCACGAAGAAGGTCCCCACCCGCGACTTCTCCGAACGCGTCGACGCCGCCCTCGGCACGGACGGCGTCTTCTCCCGCCTGATCGACCTGGTCCTGCGCAGCCAACTCCCCACCTGGTTCCAGCCGTACGCGGCGATGGAGGCGAAGGCCACGTACATCTCCACGTACCAGGCGCAGTTGGTGTACGGGCTACTACAGACGGAGGAGTACGCGCGGGCGGTGCTCGCCACCGGCATGCCGGACGACCTCGACGGGCTGGTCGCGGCCCGGCTGGAACGGCAGCGCATCCTGGAGAGGGAACAGCCGCCGCTGGCCTGGGCAGTCCTGGACGAGGCCGTGCTGCACCGGCCGATCGGCGGTCACGAGGTCATGCGGGGGCAACTGGCCCATTTGTTGGAGTTCACCGCTCACCGGTGGATGAGGATCCAGGTGCTGCCGTTCAAAGCCGGTGAACACGCAAGCTTGGCCGGGTGGTTCAACCTCCTCCGGTTCGAAGACGACCCCGAAGTCGTCTACACGGAAGACGTCATCGCCGGTCATATGACCGCCAACCCTGAAACCGTCAGGGAAGCCGCACGCCGCTACGCTCATCTCCAGGCCGCAGCCCTCTCCGTTGAGGCTTCGGCGGCATTGATCACCCGCGTGATGGAGGAGCGTTATGGAGACCAGCCCCGACCCGGAGAACGCTCGGTGGCGTAAGTCCAGCTACAGCGGAAGCAACGGCGGCGAATGCGTCGAGTGCACGGTCACCGGCGGCGCGGCGTGGCGTACCTCCACATACAGCGGCAACACCGGCGGTGATTGCGTCGAGGTCGCCGACGGCTGCCCGGCCGGCGCCGTCCCGGTGCGCGACAGCAAGAACCCGGCCGGCCCCGTCCTGACCGTCGGCGCACCCGCCTGGCAGGCGTTCGTCGACGGTCTGCGGTAGCCCGCAAGCCTGCCCACTGTCAGCGGCGCACCCGCGATGGGGCACCCCTGGGTCCGAGAGGCGCGCCCCGCTCACCCCACCGCCATCTCCCACAGCAGCACTTCCGCAGCCGTCACCCCCTCCGCCGCCAAGTCCTTCGCCTCCGTGATCCGAACCGAGTCCCCCGGCCCCAGCTCCTCCCCGCCGACGCGCACTTCGCCGCGCACGACATGCACGTACACATACGCCCCGTCCGGCACCGCCGTCCGCTCCCCCGCTCCCAGGCGGCGGACGTGCAGCATCGCGCCGGCCTCCGGGACGGCGTAGGGGGTGGAGTCGGCGATGCCGCGGACGATGTCGTACGACGGTTCGCCGCCGGGGTGCAGCGGGGCCAGCCACATCTGGACGAAGGTCAGCGGGCCGGGGCCGTCGTTGCGTTCCACGTGGCGGACGCCGCCCGCCGAGCTCAAGCGCTGGAGGTCCCCGCGGCGGACCACTGTCTCGTTGCCCACGGAGTCGCGGTGGGTCAGCTCACCCTCGACGATCCACGTCACGATCTCCGTGTGGCTGTGCGGATGCTCGTCGAAGCCCGCGCCGGGTGCCAGCCGCTCCTCGTTGCAGGCGATGACCGCGCCGAAGCGCAGGTTGCCGGGGTCGTAGTGCGGGCCGAAGGAGAAGGCGTGCCGGGACTCGATGCCGGTCGCCGGGTCGCCTCCCGGATAGCGCTGCGCCGCGCGCCTGACGTCGATCACGGGACCACCGTAGACCGCAGTCGGCACCCGGCGGCGCAGGCGCCCGTCCCGATAAGGCAGTCTTGTCCCCGTGCCCGAACCCGTAACACGCAAGCCCGATCCCTCGGCTCATCAGGTCCACCCGCACTCCGCGACCCTGAAGCGGCTGGAGAAGTCGTCCGGCAGCCTCGCCGCCCAGGCCATCGCACGCATGGACGAGACCCTGCCGTGGTACCGGGCCATGCCCCCGGAGAACCGTTCCTGGATCGGGCTCGTCGCCCAGGCGGGTATCGCGGCCTTCACCGAGTGGTTCCGGCGCCCGGACGCCCCGCAGGCGATCTCTACCGACGTGTTCGGGACCGCGCCGCGGGAGCTGACCCGGGCGATCACGCTGCGGCAGACCGTGGAGATGGTGCGGACCACCATCGAGGTCATGGAGAGCGCGATCGACGAGGTCGCGGCCCCGGGCGACGAGAGTGTGCTGCGCGAGGCGCTGCTGGTGTACGCGCGTGAGATCGCCTTCGCCACCGCCCAGGTGTACGCCCAGGCCGCCGAGGCACGCGGTGCCTGGGACGCGCGGCTGGAGTCGCTGGTCGTCAACGCCGTGCTGAGCGGGGAGGCCGACGAGGGGGCCGTCAGCAGGGCCGCGGCGCTCGGGTGGAACTCGCCCGACCACGTGTGCGTCGTACTCGGGACCGCGCCCGACGGGGACAGCGAGCTGACCGTGGAGGCGATCCGGCGGGCCTCCCGGCACGCCAAACTGCAGGTGCTGACCGGGGTGCTCGGGGACCGGCTCGTCGTCATCGCGGGCGGCAACGACAATCCGCTGGCGGTGGCCAAGTCGCTGATCGGGCCGTACGCCGCGGGGCCGGTGGTCGCGGGGCCGGTGGTGCCGGACCTGCTGGCGGCCACCCGGTCCGCGCAGGCCGCCGCCGCCGGACTCAAGGCCTGTTCCGCCTGGCAGGACGCGCCGCGGCCGGTGCTGGCGGACGATCTGCTTCCGGAGCGCGCCATCGCGGGCGATCCGAGCGCGCGCGAGCAGTTGGTGGAGGAGATCTACAGACCACTGGAAGAAGCCGGTTCGGCGCTGCTGGAAACGCTGAGCGTCTATCTGGAACAGGCGAGCAGCCTGGAGGGCGCGGCCCGGATGCTCTTCGTTCACCCGAACACCGTGCGCTACCGGCTTCGACGTGTGACTGACGTCACCGGATGGTCGCCGTCCGATGTACGATCCGCCTTCACACTGCGGATCGCGCTGATCCTGGGGCGTCTGGTCGATGGAGATCTCCAGCCATAGGATTTTGTCGAGGCTCCACAAAACCCCCTCGTGTTCTTCGTCCCTGTCCCCACGGGCGGCCGTGGCCGTCCCCAAGAGAGAGTGTGAGAGTGCTCGTACTCGTCGCTCCCGGCCAGGGCGCCCAGACCCCTGGCTTCCTGACCCCCTGGCTCGACCTTCCCGGTGTCGAGGACCGTCTGCGTGCCTGGTCGGACGCCATCGGTCTCGATCTGGTGCGCTACGGCACGGACGCCGACGCGGACGAGATCCGGGACACCGCGATCGCCCAGCCGCTGCTCGTCGCCGCGGGACTCGTGTCCGGCGCGGCACTCGGTGCCATCACGGACGTCGCCCCGGGCGCGGTCGCCGGGCACAGCGTCGGTGAGATCACCGCCGCCGCCTTCGCGGGCGTCCTGGACGACACCGCCGCGCTGACCCTCGTCCGCAGGCGCGGGCTCGCGATGGCCGAGGCCGCCGCGATCACCCGGACCGGTATGTCGGCGCTGCTCGGCGGCGACCCGGAGGTCTCGGTCGCGCACCTGGAGAAGCTCGGTCTGACCCCGGCGAACATCAACGGCGCGGGCCAGATCGTCGCGGCCGGCACCCTGGAGCAGCTCGCCGCGCTGAACGAGGACAAGCCCGAGGGCGTCCGCAAGGTCGTCGCCCTCAAGGTCGCCGGTGCCTTCCACACGCACCACATGGCCCCCGCGGTCGACAAGCTGACCGAGGCCGCCAAGGAACTCGCGCCCCTCGACCCGAAGTTCACCTACGTCTCCAACCGGGACGGGCAGGCCGTCGCGTCCGGCGAGGAGATCATGGAGCGGCTGGTCGGCCAGGTCGCCAACCCGGTCCGCTGGGACCTGTGCATGGAGACGTTCAAGGAACTCGGCGTCACGGCCCTCCTGGAGGTGTGCCCCGGTGGCACCCTGACCGGCCTGGCCAAGCGCGCCCTGCCCGGCGTGAAGACGCTGGCCCTGAAGACCCCAGACGACCTCGACGCGGCACGCGAGCTCATCGCCGAGCACAACTGAATCAGGAGCCCATTGCGATGTCGAAGATCAATCCCAGCAAGGGTGCTCCGTACGCGCGCATCCTCGGTGTCGGCGGCTACCGCCCGACCCGCGTGGTGCCCAACGAGGTGATCCTGGAGACGATCGACTCGTCCGACGAGTGGATCCGGTCGCGCTCCGGGATCGAGACCCGGCACTGGGCGAGCCCCGAGGAGACGGTCGCCGCGATGTCGATCGAGGCGTCCGGCAAGGCGATCGCGGACGCGGGCATCGCCGCCGAGCAGATCGGCGCCGTGGTCGTCTCGACCGTCTCGCACTTCAGCCAGACCCCGGCCATCGCCACCCAGATCGCCGACAAGCTGGGCACGAACAAGGCGGCCGCTTTCGACATCTCCGCCGGCTGCGCGGGCTTCGGCTACGGCCTCACGCTCGCCAAGGGCATGGTGGTGGAGGGTTCCGCCGAGTACGTGCTCGTCATCGGCGTGGAGCGGCTCAGCGACCTCACCGACCTGGAGGACCGGGCCACCGCCTTCCTGTTCGGCGACGGCGCCGGCGCGGTCGTGGTCGGCCCCTCGCAGGAGCCGGCGATCGGCCCGACGGTGTGGGGGTCGGAGGGCGACAAGGCGGAGACCATCAAGCAGACGGTCTCCTGGGACCGTCTCCACTTCGGCGACCGCTCCGCGCTTCCCCGGGACAGCCAGGGCAACATCAAGTTCCCGGCGATCACGCAGGAAGGCCAGGCGGTGTTCCGCTGGGCCGTGTTCGAGATGGCGAAGGTCGCCAAGGAGGCGCTGGACGCCGCCGGACTCACTGCGGACGACCTGGACGTCTTCATCCCGCACCAGGCCAATGTGCGGATCATCGACTCGATGGTGAAGACTCTCAAGCTGCCGGAGCATGTCACGGTCGCCCGTGACATCCGCACCACCGGCAACACCTCGGCCGCCTCGATCCCGCTCGCTATGGAGCGGCTCCTGGCGACCGGCGAGGCGAAGAGCGGCGACACCGCCCTCGTCATCGGGTTCGGGGCGGGTCTCGTCTACGCCGCCACTGTCGTTACCCTCCCCTAGGCACTCCGTGCCGGATCATGCATCCGGTGCGGGAATGCCGTCAGCACCGCAGCAACCGTCTGGAACATCTAAGAAGGAGCGCCTCACATGGCCGCCACTCAGGAAGAGATCGTCGAAGGTCTCGCCGAGATCGTGAACGAGATCGCCGGCATCCCGGTTGAGGACGTCCAGCTGGACAAGTCCTTCACCGACGACCTGGACGTCGACTCGCTGTCCATGGTCGAGGTCGTCGTCGCCGCCGAAGAGCGCTTCGACGTCAAGATCCCGGACGAGGACGTCAAGAACCTCAAGACCGTCGGCGACGCGACCGAATACATCCTCAAGCACCAGGCCTGAGGCAGTTAACTAGCCTCCGGCTGCAATGCCCCGCCACCCGGCGGTGGCGCCGTCGAATCCCGTATCCGTTGGAGAAAGAATTCCCGTGAGCCCGACCAATCGCACCGTGGTCGTCACCGGTATCGGCGCAACCACACCGCTGGGTGGCGACGCAGCTTCGTTCTGGGAGGCCCTGGTCGCCGGCAAGTCCGGCGTCCGCCTCCTGGAGCAGGACTGGGCGGCCGACCTGCCCGTCCGGATCGCGGCGCAGATCGCCGTGGAACCCGGCGAGATCATCCCGCGCCCGCAGGCCCGCAAGCTGGACCGGTCCGCGCAGTTCGCGCTGATCGCCGCCAAGGAGGCCTGGCAGGACGCCGGTTTCACCGCCAGGGCCGGTGAGGACGCGTCCGCCAACCCCGACCGGGTCGGCACCGTCATCGCCTCCGGCATCGGCGGTGTGACGACCCTGCTGGACCAGTACGACGTACTCAAGGAGAAGGGCGTACGCCGCGTCTCCCCGCACACCGTGCCGATGCTGATGCCCAACTCGCCGGCCGCCAACGTCGGTATCGAGCTGGGCGCGCGGGCCGGTGTGCACACGCCCGTGTCGGCCTGCGCCTCCGGCGCCGAGGCCATCGGGTACGCCATCGAGATGATCCGCACCGGCCGTGCGGACGTCGTCGTGGCCGGCGGCACCGAGGCGGCGATCCACCCGCTGCCCATCGTCGCGTTCGGCAACATGATGGCGATGTCCAAGAACAACGACGACCCCGAGGGCGCGTCGCGCCCCTACGACTCCGGCCGTGACGGCTTCGTCCTCGGCGAGGGCGCGGGCGTGATCGTCCTGGAGTCCGAGGAGCACGCGAAGGCGCGCGGGGCGCGTATCTACGCGGAGGCGGTCGGCCAGGGCATCTCGGCCGACGCGCACCACATCACGCAGCCGGAGCCGTCGGGCAACGGCATCGCGCACGCGCTGCAGAACCTGCTCGACAACACGGATCTGAAGCCGGCCGAGATCATGCACGTCAACGCGCACGCCACGTCCACGCCGCAGGGTGACGTGGCCGAGATCAAGGCGCTGCGGAAGGTGTTCGGCGACGACGTCGACCACATGGCCATCTCCGCGACCAAGTCGATGACCGGTCATCTGCTGGGTGGTGCCGGCGGTATCGAGACCGTCGCGTCGATCCTGGCGCTGGTGAACCGGACGGCTCCGCCGACCATCAACCTCGACGATCTCGACCCCGAGGTCAACGCGGACGTGGTGCGGGGCGAGGCGCGTCAGCTGCCCGAGGGCAGGATCGCCGTGCTGAACGACTCGTTCGGGTTCGGTGGGCACAACGTGGTGCTCGCGTTCAGGACCGTCTGAGGTTTCCTGCCGTGAGCGGCGTGTGGCCCGGACTCCTAGTCGGAGTTCGGGCCACTTCGCGTTTCGTCGTCGGCTGACGGCCCGGTGGGGGCTGGTCGCGCCCACCCGCGCCCCTAAAAGACCAGGAGCGAGCGCCCCTTCAGGGGCGCGGGGAACTGCGCGGCCAGCCACGACGGCGCCGCAGTCGCCCGACGGCAGTCGCGGCACTTCCGACGGCGCTCTCAGACCACCTGGTGGAGCCAGCGGACCGGCGCGCCCTCGCCCGCGTAGCGGAACGGCTCCAGTTCGTCGTCCCAGGGCTTGCCCAGCAGCTTGGCGATCTCCGCTTCCAGGTTGGTCTCGCCGCGCTGGGAGCGGGTCAGGGCGGCCCTGAGGCGGTCCTCCGGGATGAGGATGTCGCCGTGGATTCCGGTGACCGCGTGGAAGATGCCGAGGTCGGGGGTGCAGCTGTAGCGCTCGCCCTCGGCCTTCGCACAGGGTTCGGCCGTGACCTCGAAGCGGAGCAGGTGCCAGCCGCGCAGCGCGGACGCCAGTTTGGAGGCCGTGCCGACCTCGCCCTGCCAGGAGAACTCGGAGCGCCAGGTGCCGGGGGCGGCCGGCTGGCGGATCCAGTCGAGGTTGACGCGCGTGCCGAGCACCCCGGCGACGGCCCACTCGACATGCGGGCACAGCGCGCGCGGCGCGGAGTGCACGTACAGAACTCCACGTGTCGTCACCGGAACCTCCGGGCAGAGCGGGACATCTTGCTTGCTGGCTGGCGGCAGTGACACGACGGCCGCGTTGATGGCGAGGCTACCGTGCGGTGGCGCAAGGAGTGTGACGTACCGTCGGTCCCGCGGCCAGGAAACCTCCGCCATTCACCCAGGGGGACGCTTGTACGGGGGTGGTCCGTTGCAGGGCGCGGGCGGGAACTCCCGTGCGTTGTTATGAAGGGGGACGAACTGGCCGACGGAGAGGACCGACGGGGTATGCGCAAGCAGCGACGCCGGGGTTCGCGTGCCCTGGCAGGCGCCGTCGCCGTCACCGCCGCGCTGGGGGTGGCCGGGTGTGGCGTCCTGGGCGATTCCTCCGGCTCGTCGAAGAGCGAGCGGACACGGGCCGCACGGACCGTGCGGGTGTGGGACCGCAGTCCGGCCTCGATCGCGGCCGTCGGTGACTCCATCACCCGCGGCTTCGACGCCTGCACGGTGCTCTCGGACTGTCCGGAGGTGTCCTGGGCGACCGGCACCAGTGACCAGGTGGACAGCCTGGCGGTACGGCTGCTGGGGCGGGCCAGGGCGGCCGACCACAGCTGGAACTACGCGGAGACCGGCGCCCGGATGGCCGACCTGCCGGGTCAGATGGCCGACGCGGTGGTGCGAAAGCCGCAGTTGGTGACGGTGATGGTGGGGGCCAACGACGCCTGCCGTACCTCGGTGCGGGCGATGACCTCGGTGGCTGACTTCCGCGCCGAGTTCGAGGACGCGCTGGGCACCCTGCGCAGGTCGCTGCCGAAGACGCAGGTGTACGTGGCGAGCGTGCCGAACCTGAAGCGGCTGTGGTCCGAGGGGCGGACCAATCCGCTGGGCAAGCAGGTGTGGAAGCTGGGCATCTGCCCGTCCATGCTGTCCGACGCGGACGATCTGACCAGCGCGGCGACCGTGCGCCGGGACAAGGTGCAGCAGCGCGTCGAGGAGTACAACAAGGTGCTGGAGGAGGTCTGTGCCAAGGACCGGCGGTGCCGGTTCGACGGCGGGGCGGTGTACGCGTACCGCTTCGGGACCGATCAGCTCAGTCACTGGGACTGGTTCCATCCGAGCGCCGACGGCCAGTCGAAGCTCGCGGCGATCGCCTACCGCGCCATCACCGCGGCGGAGCCGCTGGCCTGACCCTTGCCTTAGGGTTTTCCACATGAGTGAACTTTTCGGCACACTTTCCGACGGCACCGAGGTGCACCGCTGGACGCTGGAGCGCGCGGGGACCCGGGTGCGGGTGCTGTCGTACGGCGGGATCGTGCAGTCGGTCGAGGTCCCGGACCGGGACGGGCGGACGGCGGACGTGGTGCTGGGGTTCGCCGGCCTGGACGGCTACCTGGAGAACCCGGGGCCCTACTTCGGCGCCGTGGTCGGCCGGTACGCGAACCGGATCGCGCAGGCCCGCTTCCCGCTGGACGGCGTGAGCTACGCCCTGGAGCCGAACAACGCGCCCAACTCCCTGCACGGCGGCGCCCGCGGTTTCGACAAGCGGGTGTGGGAGGTGGCGGCCGTCGAGCACGGGGTGCGGCTGTCGCGGGTGAGTCCGCACGGGGAGGAGGGGTTCCCGGGGCGGCTGGCGGTCGCCGTGACGTACACGCTGGACGACTCCGGCGCGCTGCGCATCTCCTACGAGGCGGTCACCGACGCGCCGACCGTCGTGAACCTCACCAACCACAGCTACTTCAACCTGGCGGGCTCCGGAAACGCGGGCGGCCATGAACTGCGGATCGCGGCCTCGCGCTACACCCCCGTGGACGACGACCTGATCCCGACGGGGGTGCTGAAGGACGTCTCGGGCTCCCGGTTCGACTTCCGTACCGCCCGCAAGGTCGGCTCCGGCTACGACCACAACCTCGTCCTCGACAAGGGGGTGACCGAGGAGCCGGTGGAGATCGCCGAGCTGCACGACCCGGGGTCCGGGCGCATCCTCACCGTCGCCACCACCGAACCCGGCGTCCAGCTCTACACCGCCGAGCACCTGACGGGCCCCTTCGACCCCGGCGACGGTGTCGCCCTGGAGACCCAGCACTTCCCGGACTCCCCCAACCGGCCGGAGTTCCCGAGCACGCGCCTGGAGCCGGGCTCGGTGTACCGCTCGGAGACGGTGTACGGCTTCGGCGTGCGGGACTGACACCGCCGACGGCACACAAGCCCCGGTCCAGGGGTCAGGTCCCGGACCGGGGCTGCTCAGGGGGGAGCACGTCCCGGCTCCGACCTTAGCGTGGCTGCGGGCCCACGGCCGGTGATCGGGCGTCGTGTCGCGATCTCGTACGAACCCTTCACAAACGCCCACGAATCATCTCCCGTCCCGCGGACCGGTGGAGTGACCCCTGGTGTAGACCACGGCGTAGACCAATGCGCGGCCCGCACGCGATACTGCGCCCGATCGGCACCACGCACCCCACTGCGACGGAAGGCCAACTCCCTTGACTTCCCTACGTGTTCGGATCGGCATCCTCGGCATCGTGCTGCTGGCCGGGGGACTTGCCCCCAGCGCGGCGCACGCCACGACCGCCCCCTCCCCCACCGTCGAGGAGCAGCGACTCGACCAGGCGGTGCCCCAGGAGATACTCCGGCGGTCCGGGTTCGACGACGTGGCACCGGAGTTCGCGCGAGCCCTGGCGGGCGCGCACTCCTACGCGCAGGCCCGGCGGGTCGTCGAACGGCGCGGTTCGGTGCTGTGGCGGCGGGCCGTGGACCGGGCTCAGGGGCGGGGGCCGGCGGGGGGTGATCTCAGCCGGGACGACGACCGGCCGCTGTACTGGGCGCGGCTCGGGATGACCCGGCAGGTGCGCACCTGGGAGCCCGGCTTCCGGGTGAGCGAGCGGCAGCGGGCGGCTCTGCTGGACGTGCTGGAGCAGAGCTCGCGGGGGCAGACGGACATCCGGTATCCGGGCAAGGGCGTGCGGCGGATCCTCGTCACCGGGTTCGACCCGTTCACGCTCGACCGGGACATCCGGATCTCCAATCCGTCCGGGGCGAGCGCGCTGGCCCTGGACGGGACGGTGATCGAGACCGGCGAGGGGCCCGCGCGGGTCGAGGCGGCCGTCTTCCCGGTGCGCTGGGACGACTTCGCGGCGGGGACGGTGGAGCGGACCCTGCGGCCGTACCTGCCGAAGGTGGACCTGTTCACGACGGTGAGCCAGGGGCGGGTCGGGCGGTTCGACGTGGAGCGGACGAACGGGGCCTGGCGGGGCGGGTTCCCGGACAACGAGAACGTGAGCCGGACCGGGACCGTCCCGGTCGCCGACCCGGCCTCGCAGCCGCAGTGGACGACCACCACGCTTCCCTACGCGGCGATCGTGGCGGCGGACACGGGGCGTTTCCCGGTGTACGACCACACCGAGGTGACCGAGATCCCGGCGGGCGGCGGCGATCCCGTCGTACGGGCGGACGGGCCGACCGCCGGGTCCACCGCCCGGGCCGGGGGCGGCGGGAACTACCTGTCCAACGAGATCGCCTACCGGGCCACGCTGCTGCGCGACCGGCTCGGGCTGCACGACACGCTGCCCGGCGGGCATGTGCACACGCCGGTGCTGGAGTTCGGCGCCGGGAACACCACGGAGGTGACCGATCCGGAGTTCGTGCGCAACCGGGTGGACATCATCGACCAGGTGCGGGCCATCGTGACCGTGGCCGCCGACGCCTCCTTCAGGAGCTGACGGGTTCGTCCGCCCGCTCGTCCGCCTCCGCCGTCTCCTCGCCCAGCAGGTCCCGGGCGAGGAGGGTGGCGCCCGCGACCGCGCCCGGCATCAGGAACACCGCGACGAACGGGACCAGGAAGGCCAGGCCGAGCGGGGTGCCGAAGCCCCACACCAGGGTCTTGCGGGAACGCAGCAGGGTGAGCCGGGCGCGCAGGTCGACGCCCCGGCGCTGGAGGGCGACGGCGGCGAGTTCCTCGGTGAGGAAGAAGCCGGTCACGAAGAAGCCGACGACGGGGACGACGGTCTGTCCGACGAAGGGCAGGAAGCCGAGGGCGAAGAGGAGCACGCCCCACAGGCAGGCGCGGACCAGGATGCGCAGGCTGTCCCGGGCCGAGATCCACAGCTCGCGCCAGAACGGCAGCCCGGACTCGGGCGCGGTGCCGTCGGGCGAGACGTCCGCGTCGACCTTCTCGGAGAGGTTCTCGTAGAACGGCTGGCCCACCAGCAGCGTCACCGCGGTGAAGGTGAGGACGGCGAGCAGCAGGCCGAGGGCGAACAGGACGGCGGTGAGGAAGCCGCGGAAGAGGCCGAGCCAGGGGCTGGACCAGTCGTCGGCGAACGGGGTGGCCCAGGCGACGAAGTCCTCTCCCCCTGTCGCGAGGGCGACCAGGGCGGCCGCGTAGAGGACGAGGGTGATCAGGCCGGGCAGCAGACCGAAACCGAACTGCCTGCCGTGCCGGCCGACCCACCGCTGGCCCTTGAGGAGATAACCGAAACCCGCCCCGAGATCACGCATGGCGAAAACTTTACCGGCGTGCTCAGGGGGTGCGGTGAGGGGAATCGTCGCCATGGGCCGGGCGCTGCGCCACGGTGGGTGTCTCCGCGCCGTGTCCGCCTCAGCACGCCTCGGTTGAGTCGAACAGGTACATCTCGCCGTACCGATCTCAGGAACCCGCAGAGGAGGTGGGCGTGCACCCTGCGCCGGCCTCTGTTGCGGGATTGTCCGAAGGGGCAGGTCGCCCGGGTGGGCAGGGCGTTGTTCACAGTGGGAGCTGCCCCCGGCGGCTCGGTTGAGGAGAGCGGATGACGCAGGAGATCACCGTCCAGGGCACGGTCGCGGAGGGCTTCGAGGCGGTGCGCGAGGAGTTCGCCGCCTTCGTCGCCGGCGAACCGGCCGACTACGAGGGGCAGTTGTGTGCGTACGTCCACGGCCGGCGGGTCGTCGATCTGTGGGCGGGCGAGGGGGCCGGCGGGGACTCCCTGTACGGCGTGTTCTCGTCCACCAAGGGAGCGGCGCACCTGGTCGTGGCGATGCTGGTGCAGGACGGCACGCTGGAACTGGACCGTAAAGTCACCTACTACTGGCCGGAGTTCGCCGCGGAGGGCAAGGGCGCGCTGACCCTGCGGGACCTGCTCGCGCACCGGGCGGGCCTGGTCGGCACCGACACCGGGTTCAGCCCGCAGGAACTGGCCGACGACCGGGCGATGGCCGAACGCCTCGCCGACCAGCGGCCGTTCTGGCGCCCGGGTACGGCCTTCGGCTACCACGCCCTGGTGATCGGGGCGCTCACCGGCGAGGTGGTGCGGCGCGCGACCGGCCGTACCCTCCAGGACGTGTACGAGGAGCGGGTCCGGGCCCCCTACGGCCTCGACTTCTTCCTGGGCCTGCCGGCCGCGCACGAGCCGCGTTTCCGCACCACCCTGCCGATGCGGCCGACGCCCGAGCAGCAGGCCCTGCTCGACTCCGTCCCGCCCGGCCCGCAGACCCTGGCGGGGATCGCCTTCAACAAGCACACGGCCGAGCCCACGGACCTGGCGGCCCTCCCGAACGACCGGCGGGTCCGTGCCAAGGGCCCCGCCTCCTTCGGCGGGGTGGCGTCGGCACGCGGTCTGGCCGGGATGTACGCGGCCCTGCTCAGCGAGATCGGCGGCAAGGCCCCGCTGCTGAAGGAGGACACGGTCGCCGAGTTCGGCCAGTTCCACTCGGTGGGGTACGACCTGGTGGCCCGCGCCCACAAGGCGTACGGCCTGGGCTTCCAGGCGACGGCCGACACCTGGCACCCCTTCCTCGGCGCGGGCACGATCGGCCACAGCGGCGCGGCGGGCTCCCAGGCGTTCGCGGATCCGCGGAGCGGGGTCGCCTACGGCTACACGCGAAGGAGGTTCGCGTTTCCGGGAGGTGCGGCACCGGAGAACAACGCCCTGGCGATGGCCGTGCACAGAGCCGTGCTCGAGACGCGCTGAACGCGACCCGCCCAAAAGGGGCGCGGGGCTGTGGCCGATATGCGGCTACCGCCGCGTGGGCGCGAGCGGCCGCACACGGCCCGCACCCGGCGGGGAACCGCCCCCGGCACACGAGAGGCCGCACCCCACGTCCAGGGATGCGGCCTCCGCACGGCGCGACGACCACGGCCGTACCGGCGTCACGCGAACGCGTCAGAGCTTGACGATCATCTTGCCGGTGTTGTCGCCGCGCAGGACCCCGAGGAACGCCTCCAGGTTGTTCTCGATGCCCTCGACGACCGTCTCGCGGTACTTGAGCTGCCCGGAGGCCACCCACGGACCGACCTCGGCGACGAACTGCGGCTGGAGGTCGTAGTGGTCGCCGACCAGGAACCCCTCGATCCGGCCGCGGGTCTGGATGAGCCGGGCGAGGTTCTTCGGGCCGGGGACGGGCTCGGTGCTGTTGTAGACGGAGATCATGCCGCAGATCGCGATCCGGCCGCCCCGGTTCAGCCGGCCGATGGCCGCCTCCAGGTGGTCGCCGCCGACGTTGTCGAAGTAGACGTCCACGCCGTCGGGCGCGGCGGCGCGCAGTTGCTCGCTCACCGGGCCGTTCTTGTAGTTGAAGGCCGCGTCGAAGCCGTACTCCTCGACCAGCAGCTTGACCTTCTCGTCGGAGCCGGCCGAGCCGATCACCCGCGAGGCGCCCTTGAGCCTGGCGATCTGGCCGACCTGGCTGCCGACCGCGCCGGCCGCGCCGGAGACGAAGACCGAGTCGCCCTCCTTGAAGGAGGCGGTGCGCAGCAGGCCCGCGTAGGCGGTGAGGCCGGTCATGCCGAGGACGCCGAGGTACGCCGACAGGGGCGCGGCCGCCGCGTCGACCTTGACGGCGTTCTTCGCGTCCACGACCGCGTACTCGCGCCAGCCGAGGAAGTGCAGGACGTGGTCGCCGGCCGCGATGCCCTCGGCGTTCGACTCGACGACCTCGCCGACGGCGCCGCCCTGCATGACCTTGCCCAGGTCGAAGGGGGCGACGTACGACTTCGCGGCACTCATCCGGCCGCGCATGTACGGGTCGACGGAGAGGTACTTGTTCCGTACCAGCACCTGTCCCTCACCCGGCGTGCGGACCTCCGCCTCGACCAGGGCGAAGTCCTCGGACTTCGGCCAGCCGACGGGACGGCTGAGCAGGTGCCACTCGCGGTTGATCATGACATGCGCCTTTCCGAGAATACTTCAGTACCTGAAACAACCATGCTCCTGAATATTTCAGGATGTCAAGTAACACGCTACCCTGGAGTTCATGTCCACCTCACAGTCCAGCCCCGCGCGGACCCGCAGACCCGACGCCCTGACCCTGGAGGTCGTCGAGCTCATCGGAAACGTCGTGTCCCGTTTCTACGCTGACTACGAGGAGGCGGCGGGCGAGCACGCCCTCACCGGGGCGCAGGCGCGGCTGCTCAGCCTGCTGTCGCTGGAGCCGCTGCCGATGCGGAAGCTGGCGCAGAAGCTGAAGTGCGAGCCGTCCAACGTGACGGGGATCGTGGACCGGCTGGAGGCCCGCGGGCTCGTGGAGCGGCGGCCCGACCCGGCGGACCGCCGGGTGAAGCTGGCCGCGGCGACGGACGAGGGCCGCCGGGTCGCCCGTGACCTGCGCGAGGGCCTGCGCTTCGCGCGCGAACCGCTGGCGGGACTGTCGGACGAGGAGCGGCTGTCACTGCGGGACCTGCTGCGCAGCATGCTGGACGGTCATTAGGGGCCGGCACCTGACGGTGCCGGCCCCTCGGGGCGAGTTACGCGAACTGTCCGGGCCGGTAGTCGCCGGCCGGCTGCTGGAAGATGACGTTCAGCCGGTTGAAGGCGTTGATCGCGGCGATCGTCGCCACCAGGGCGACGAGTTCCTCCGAGTCGTAGTGCTTGGCGGCGTTCGCCCAGACCTCGTCCGGCACGCCGCCGGCCGCGTCGGCGATGCGGGTGCCCTGCTCGGCGAGTTCCAGAGCCGCGCGCTCGGCCTCGGTGAACACGGTGGCCTCGCGCCAGGCGCCGACCATGTGGAGGCGCTGCTGGGTCTCGCCGGCGGCGGCCGCGTCCTTCGTGTGCATGTCGAGGCAGAAGCCGCAGCCGTTGATCTGGCTGGCGCGGATCTTCACGAGCTCCAGGGTGGAGTCGGGGATCGACGTCTCGTGGGCGGCCTTGCCGGCGCCGACGAAGTGCTTGATCAGCTTGTTGGCGGTGGGGCTGGCGAAGAGGTTCAGGCGGGCTTCCATGGTGTGCTCCCTGTGGTGTGGCTCAGTGGGTTGCACACCTATGACGGAGCGGGTTCGCCGAATGTGACACGTTCACTGGATTTGCTTTGGCAGTGGTTCGGGTGCAGGGCGGTGGGGGCTGATCGCGCCGTTCCTCGCGCCGTTCCTCGCGCCCCTGAGGGGGCGCGCTCAAGGGGCGCGTGCGAGAAGTGCCCGCTACGTGCACCACCACAGGAACCGATTGCACGTCTGGCTCGGGGACGGGTCCGGCGACGGATCCGACGGCGCCGGGTCCGCCGTCGGCGTCGACGCTCCGGTGCCCGTCGGTGTCGCCGGGGCCGTCACCGTGCCCGAACCCGTCGTCGCCGACTGCGCGTCCGTGCCCTTCGGGGAGGCCGTCGGGGAGTCGGACGCCTTGTCCTTCGAGGAGGACGGGGACGGGGACGCGGAGGGGGTGCCCGAGGCGGAGCCCGTCGCGCCTGTCGCACCGGACGTGTCGCCAAGAGGCTGGGGGGTCGTACCCGGGGACGACGTGGACGTACCGCCGTCGGTCGTGCTGCCGTTCCCCGCGGCCGTGTCGGGGGTCGTGAACGGCAGGGAGTCCGTGCCGAGTTCGGCGAGGCTCAGACCGCCCGCCGCCAGTACGCACGCCACGGCCACCAGCAGGACCCTGCGGCGCCGGCGGCGATGGGCGGCGGCCTTGCGGTCGCGACGGCTTCCGCCGGGGCCTGGCGGGTCGTCGGCGCCCTCCTCGGCGTCCTCCTCGGCGGGGTTCTCGGCGGCCCGCCCCCGGCTCCGGCCGCCGCGGCCGCGTGCCGCCCTGCGCCGCTCGGCCCGGCCACCCGCCGGCGGTTCGTCGCCCTCGGCGTCGCCGTCGCCGTCGCCCTCGCCGTCCGGGCCGTACCCGTCGGCCGCGAACTCCTGCTCCGCGTACGGCGTTTCACCGGGCACAGCCGGTTCGGAGGGGGCCGCTTCCCGCGCTGACGCGCGTAGCGTTTCGGCGGCGGTGCCGCACCCCGGGCAGGCGAGCGCGCCGTTGAGGTGCCGTCGGCACGGGTGGCAGTAGTCCATGACGCGGGAAGAGTAAGTTCCCCGCGGGTCACATAACCAGGCACCTCTGTGAAGGTTCTGTGTCGGACCGAAAACCTATCGCAAGCCTTGCCGAAACCGTTACCTGTTCGACCCATTGACACCCCCGCCGCCCCATCCTTACTGTCACGCCAGCATTTCGAACGTGTGACGAAATCTCGAACAGCTGAGGGGCAACCGCCGTGCGCATCACCGGAATCAGCACACACGTGGTCGGGACGCCGTGGCGCAACCTGACGTACGTCCAGGTGCACACCGACGAGGGGATCACCGGAGTCGGCGAGACCCGGATGCTCGGTCACACCGACGCGCTGATCGGCTACCTGCGGGAGGCCGAGGCCAACCACATTCTCGGTTCGGACCCGTTCGCAGTGGAAGACCTCGTGCGCCGGATGAAGTACGGCGACTACGGCCGCGCGGGTGAGATCGTCATGTCCGGGATCGCCGTCGTCGAGATGGCCTGCTGGGACATCAAGGGCAAGGCGCTGGGCGTCCCGGTGTGGCAGCTGCTCGGCGGCAAGGTGACCGACAAGGTCAAGGCCTACGCCAACGGGTGGTACACCACCGAGCGGACCCCGGAGGCCTATCACAAGGCGGCCCAGGGGGTCATGGAGCGCGGGTACCGGGCGCTGAAGATCGACCCGTTCGGCACCGGGCACTTCGAGCTCGACCACGAGCAGACCCTGTACGCCGTGTCCCTCATCGAGGCCGTGCGGGACGCCATCGGACCGGACGCCGAGCTGATGCTGGAGATGCACGGCCGGTTCTCGCCCTCGACCGCGGTACGGCTCGTGCGCGAGCTCGCGCCCTTCAAGCCGGCCTGGCTGGAGGAGCCCTGCCCGCCGGAGAACCTGAAGGCGCTGGAGAAGGTGGCCGCCAAGGTCGACATCCCGGTCGCCACCGGTGAGCGCATCCACGACCGGATCGAGTTCCGCGAGCTCTTCGAGAGCCAGGCCGTGGACATCATCCAGCCGGACGTCGGCCATGTCGGTGGTATCTGGGAGACGCGCAAGCTCGCCGCCACCGCGGAGACGCACTATGTACTGGTCGCCCCGCACAACGTGGGCGGCTCCGTGCTCACCGCCGCCTCCCTCCAGGTCGGGTTCACCTCCCCGAACTTCAAGATCCTCGAACACTTCAACGACTTCGCCGACGCCGACATCAAGAAGGTGGTCAAGGGGGCGCCGCAGGTCGTGGACGGGTACTTCCACCTCTCCGACGCGCCGGGGCTCGGGGTCGAGTTCGACGCCGACGCGGCCGCCGAGTTCCCGCAGCAGCAGGCCCGGTTCGACCTGTGGGCCGACGGCTGGGAGCAGCGCAAGCCGAAGGGCACGAAGTGAGCTCGCGGGTCGTCGTCGAGGCGCCGGGCGCCCACCGGATCGAGGAGCACACGCCCCGCGAGCCCGGTCCCGGCGAGGCGCTGGTCGCCGTGCACGCGGTCGGTATTTGCGGAAGCGACCGCGAGGTGTACCAGGGAAACCGGCCCGAGGGGTATGTGCGCTACCCGCTGACGCCCGGCCACGAGTGGTCGGGGACCGTGTCGAAGGTGGGCCCCGGGGTGCCCGGCTCGCTCGTCGGCCGCAAGGTCGTCGGTGAGGGGTTCCGGAACTGCCAGGTCTGCGAGCGCTGCCACGCCGGCGAGACCACCCTGTGCACCGACGGCTACGAGGAGACCGGCTTCACCCAGCCGGGTGCCATGGCCGCCACCCTCACCATCCCGGCCCGCCTGCTGCACGCCCTCCCGGACGACGCCGACCTGACGGCCGCGGCTCTGCTGGAGCCCGCCGCCTGCATCGCGGCCGCCGCCCTCAAGGGCAACGCCCAGCCGGGTGAGCGGGTCGCGGTGGTCGGCACCGGGACGCTGGGCATGTTCGCCGTGCAGTTCCTGCGCGCGATCTCGCCGAGCGAGCTGCTGGTGGTGGGCACGCGCAACGACCGGGAGGCGCTGTCCCGGCGGTTCGGGGCGACCGGCTTCCGCACCAGGGACCAGGATCTGCCCGACGACTTCGACGTCGTCATCGAGACCGCCGGGTCCGCGTCCGCCGCGCGCACCGCCGCCTCCCTGCTCAGGCGCGGCGGACGCCTGGTCCTGACCGGTATCCCGGCCGCCGGTGCCGAGGGCCTGGACCCGACCGACCTCGTCGTACGCCAACTGGAGGTGCACACCGTCTTCGGGGCGCCGCCGGACGCCTGGGCGCACACGGTCCGCGTCTTCGGGGCCGGTCTCCTCGACCCGTTGCCGCTGGTCACGCACGAGCTGCCGCTGACCGAGTTCCCCCAGGCCATCGAGCTGGTGGGGGCCGGTGATCCGAAGGTGGGCAAGGTGCTGCTCCGTCCCTAGTCGTACGCCGGTCGCGGCGTGCCCTGACCTCGCCGTGACCGGCGTACCACCAAGCCTTTTCTCTGCCCCGAGCCGCGAACCTTGTCCGAAATACCGAACACGAAGGACAGCTTGTGACGACCGACGCTTCCGTTACGGCGGCCCGCCGACCCGGTGAGCAGGCGCTCACCGCCCTCGGTCTGGGCGCGCCCGCCCTCGACCCCGCCGACGCCTCCGCCCACAGCTTCCCGGGCGGCGGCAAGTGGCGCACCGAGATCCCCTCCTGCGAGGGTCCCGAGGCGCTGGCCGTCGTCCTGAAGGAGTCCTCGCGGCTCGACGTACCGATCCACCGGATCAGCCAGGGCAGCGGTGTGTGGATGCTCACCGACGCCGAGATCACCGAGATGGTCGAGGCGACGAACGAACGGGACATCGAGCTCTGCCTGTTCACCGGCCCGCGCGGCACCTGGGACATCGGCGGCTCGGTGCGCTCCGACTCGCGAGGGGGCGGACTGCGCGCCCGCGGCCACGACGCCGTCGCCGGGTGCGTCGAGGACGCCGTCCGGGCGACCGAGCTGGGCGTCAAGTGCCTGCTGGTCGCCGACGAGGGCGTGCTGTGGACGCTGCACCGGGCCCGGCAGGCCGGGATCATCCCGGCGGACACCACGCTGAAGGTGTCCGCGCTGGTCGGACCGGTCAACCCCGCCTCGTACGCGGTCTTCGAGCGCCTCGGCGCCGACTCCCTCAACGTGCCGAGCGACCTGACGCTCGATCACCTCACCGAGATCCGCCGGGTGTCCGGCGCCCCCATGGACATGTACATCGAGGCCCCCGACGACCTCGGCGGCTACGTCCGGATGTACGAGGTCGCCGAGCTGATCCGGCGCGGCGCGCCGATCTACCTGAAGTTCGGGCTGTCCAAGGCGCCCGGGATCTACCCGTGGGGCACCCATCTGCGGGACGTGACCCTGGACACCGCGCGGGAGCGGGTGCGGCGGGGGCGGCTGGCCCTGGATCTGCTGGCCCGGCACGGGGCGGACGGGGACATGGCGCCGCTGGGGTCGCGTCTGCCGGGGGTTCTCAACCGGTTCCCCGCTGAGGGCTCTGCCTGATGAACGTCAGGGGCTGCGGGTCCGTCGGGACTGGTCGCGCCCACGCGGCGGAGCCGCACATCAACCGCAGCCCCGCGCCCCTCGGGGCGCTTCGAACAGACCTTGCTTGACACATCTCAACGACGAGAAGAACAGGGACAGATCACCATGCGCACTCGTAGAAGCGCCCTCACCCTCATAGCCGGGGCCGCCTCGCTCGCTCTCACCCTGTCCGCCTGTGGGCAGAGCAGTGACGGCGGCAGCAAGGAGAGCAGCGGCAGCGCCAAGGGCGGCACGATCGGCATCGCGATGCCGACCAAGTCCTCCGAGCGTTGGATCAACGACGGCAACAACCTCGTCAAGGACATCAAGGCCAAGGGCTACAAGACCAAGCTGGTCTTCGGCGAGGACAACCCGGACACCCAGGTCTCGCAGATCGAGAACCTGATCACCGAGGGCGTCAAGGGCCTGGTCGTCGCGGCCATCGACAACAAGTCCCTGAACAACGTGCTCCAGGAGGCCGCGGACGCCAACATCCCGGTCATCGCCTACGACCGGCTGATCCTCGGCACCAAGAACGTCGACTACTACGCGTCCTTCGACAACGAGAAGGTCGGTGTCGAGCAGGGCACGTACATCGTGCACAAGCTGGGCCTGGACAGCGGCAAGAAGGGCCCGTTCAACATCGAGCTGTTCGCCGGCTCCAACGACGACAACAACACCAAGTACTTCTTCAACGGCGCGATGAGCGTGCTTCAGCCGTACATCGACAAGAAGCAGCTGGTGGTCAGGTCCGGCCAGACCGCGCTGAACAAGGTCACCACGCTGCGCTGGGACGGCGCGACCGCGCAGTCGCGCATGGAGGACATCCTCACCTCCTCCTACAAGTCCGCGAAGGTCGACGCGGTGCTCTCGCCCTACGACGGCATCTCGATCGGCATCATCGCCGCGCTGAAGTCGGACGGCTACGGCTCCGCCAGCCAGCCGCTGCCCGTCATCACCGGCCAGGACGCCGAGCTGGCCTCGGTGAAGTCGATCATCGCGGGCGAGCAGACGCAGACCGTCTACAAGGACCTCCGCAAGCTCGCCGAGGTCGCCGCGACCATGGTCGACGACGTGCTGAACAAGAAGACCCCGCAGGTCAACGACACCAAGACGTACGACAACGGCACCAAGGTCGTCCCCGCCTACCTGCTGCAGCCGGTGAGCGTCGACAAGTCGAACTACGAGGACGTCCTGGTCAAGGGCGGCTACTACACCGACGCCGAGCTCAAGTAATCCGCCGGCCCTGATCGACAAGCACTGATTGGAAGGCAGACCATGGCGGGACCCGTCCTGGAAATGCGCTCGATCGTCAAGACCTTTCCCGGCGTCAAGGCGCTGTCGGACGTCACCCTGACCGTCCGTCAGGGCGAGGTCCACGCCATCTGCGGGGAGAACGGGGCCGGCAAGTCGACCCTGATGAAGGTCCTCTCCGGCGTCCATCCGCACGGCAGCTACGGGGGTGAGATCCTCTTCGAGGGCGAGCCGTGCGCGTTCGGTGACATCCGGGCGAGCGAGCAGCGCGGCATCGTGATCATCCACCAGGAGCTGGCGCTGTCGCCGTACCTCTCGCTGGCGGAGAACATCTTCCTCGGCAACGAACACGCCAAGGGCGGGTTCATCGACTGGCGGCAGACCCTGCGGCACGCCACCGAACTGCTGCGCCGGGTCGGTCTCGACGACCACCCGGAGACCCGCGTCGCCGACATCGGCGTGGGCAAGCAGCAGCTGGTGGAGATCGCCAAGGCGCTGTCGAAGAAGGTGAAGCTGCTCATCCTGGATGAGCCGACGGCCGCGCTGAACGACGAGGACAGCGGCAAACTCCTCGACCTGATCCTGGAGCTGAAGAACCAGGGCATCACCTCGATCATCATCTCGCACAAGCTGAACGAGATCCGCCGGGTCGCCGATTCGGTGACGATCATCCGGGACGGCCACTCCATCGAGACCCTCGACGTGAAGTCGAAGGAGACGACGGAGGAGCGGATCATCGCGGGCATGGTCGGCCGCGACCTGGACCACCGCTTCCCGGAGCGGACTGCGTACGAGGGCGAGACGGACTCGGCGCCGGCCCTGGAGATCCGCAACTGGACCGTGCGGCACCCGATCGACCACGAGCGCAAGGTCGTCGACGACGTGTCGATCCACGTCCGGCGCGGGGAGATCGTCGGTATCGCGGGCCTGATGGGCGCCGGCCGCACCGAACTCGCGATGAGCGTCTTCGGGCGGTCCTACGGCCGCTACGACGGCGGCTCGGTCCTCAAGGACGGCACGGAGATCCGTACCAAGTCGGTCGCGGAGGCGGTCGGGCACGGCATCGCGTACGTCACCGAGGACCGCAAGCACTACGGCCTCAACCTCATCGACACCATCAACCGCAACATCTCGCTGACCGCGCTGAACAAGGTCGCACAGCGCGGGATCGTGGACGAGCACGAGGAGCGGCAGGTCTCCGAGGGCTACCGCAAGTCCATGAACATCAAGGCGCCGACGGTGTTCGAACCGGTGGGCAAGCTGTCGGGCGGCAACCAGCAGAAGGTCGTCCTCAGCAAGTGGATCTTCGCGGGTCCGGACGTGCTGATCCTCGACGAGCCGACCCGCGGGATCGACGTGGGCGCCAAGTACGAGATCTACACGGTCATCGACCAGCTCGCCGCCCAGGGCAAGGCGGTCGTCTTCATCTCCTCCGAGCTGCCCGAACTGCTCGGCATGTGCGACCGCATCTACACCATGGCCGCGGGCCGCCTGACCGGTGAGGTGCCGCGCGCCGAGGCCACTCAGGAAGTGCTGATGCGCCATATGACGAAGGACAAAGAGGTATCGCGATGAGCACGGATGTCACCGCCAAGAGCCCGGCGCCCGCGCCGCCGGGCAAGAGCGGATCGGCTGCCGGCACCGGCCTGGTCCAGCTGGTGCTCGACGGGCTGCGCCGCAACATGCGCCAGTACGGCATGCTGATCGCGCTCGGTCTGATCGTCGCCCTGTTCGCGGTGTGGACGAACGGGGACCTGCTGCTGCCGCGCAACGTCTCCAACCTGGTGCTGCAGAACAGCTACATCCTGATCCTCGCCATCGGCATGATGATGGTGATCATCGCCGGGCACATCGACCTGTCGGTCGGCTCGCTGACCGCGTTCGTGGGCGCCTTCGCGGCGGTGCTGACGGTCAACCACGGGGTGGCCTGGCCGGTCGCGATGATCCTGTGCCTGCTGATGGGCGCCGTGGCCGGCTCGCTACAGGGTGTGCTCATCGCCTACCTGGGCATACCGTCGTTCATCGTCACCCTCGCCGGGATGCTGCTCTTCCGCGGTCTCACCGAGATCCTGCTCCAGGGCCAGACCATCGGCCCGTTCCCGAACGGGCTACAGAAACTCGGCAACGGCTTCCTCCCCGAGGTGGGCCCCCACACCAACTACCACAACATCACGCTGCTGCTGGGCATCGTGCTGATCGCCGCGGTGGTCTGGCAGGAGTTCCGCGACCGGCGCCGCCAGCAGGAGTTCGCGCTGGACGTGCCGCCCACCCGGCTGTTCCTGCTCAAGCTGACCGCGCTGGTCGCCGCGATCCTCGTCCTCACGCTGCTGCTCGCCAGCTACAAGGGCGCCCCGATCATCCTGATCGTGCTGGGCGCGCTGGTCGTCGGCTACGGCTACGTGATGCGCAACGCGGTCTTCGGCCGGCACATCTACGCGATCGGCGGCAACCTGCCGGCGGCGAAGCTGTCCGGCGTCAAGGACAAGAAGGTCTCCTTCTACGTCTTCCTGAACATGGGCGTGCTCGCGGCCCTGGCCGGTCTGGTGGTAGCGGCCCGGCTGAACGCGGCCTCGCCGAAGGCGGGCGACGGCTTCGAACTGGAGGCGATCGCCTCCTCGTTCATCGGCGGCGCCTCCATGAGCGGCGGTGTCGGCACCATCCTCGGTGCCATCATCGGCGGTCTCGTCCTCGGCGTGCTGAACAACGGCATGAACCTCCTCAGCGTCGGCACCGACTGGCAGCAGGTCATCAAGGGCCTCGCCCTCCTCGCGGCGGTCGGCTTCGACGTGTGGAACAAGCGCAAGTCCGGTTCGTAGTCAGTCAGGGCCCCGCCGGAAGGCGGGGCCCCTCCTATATGCAGGAGCCGCACATGGAACTGAACAGACGCACAGTCATCGCGGGAGCCGCGGCCGCGGGCATCGCCGCCACCGCACTCGGCAGCGGTACGGCCGAGGCCGCCTCGGGAGGCAGGAAGCCGGTGCGGGAGTCCTTCGGGAAGCTCGCCGACGGCACGAAGATCTACCGTTGGTCGCTGGAGAACGGCGGCACCCGGCTGAAGGTCCTCAACTGGGGCGGTGTCGTCCAGACCCTGGAGCTCCCGGACCGGCGCGGCCACTACGCCAACGTGGTCAACGGCTTCGACAACATCGACGACTACGTGGCCAAGTCCCCGTACTTCGGCGCCCTCATCGGCCGCTACGGCAACCGCATCGGCAAGGGCCAGTTCACCCTCGACGGCAAGACCTACCAGCTCTCCGTCAACGACGGCGTGAACAGCCTGCACGGCGGCAGCCAGGGCTTCGACAAGCACGTCTGGGACGTCGAGCCGTTCGTGAAGGGCTCGGACGTCGGCCTCGTCCTGCACTACACCAGCGTCGACGGCGAGATGGGCTACCCGGGCACGCTCAAGGCGAAGGTGACGTACACGCTGACCAAGCGCGGCGAGTGGATCATCGACTACCACGCCACCACCGACAAGGCCACGGTCGTCAACCTCACCAGCCACGTCTACTGGAACCTCGCCGGCGAGGGCAGCGGGACCGTCGAGGACCACGAGCTGACCATCGCGGCGGGCCGGTACACGCCGACGGACTCCGGCCTGATCCCCACCGGTGAGCTGGCCACCGTCCACGGCACCCCGTTCGACTTCCGGGAGACGAAGACCATCGGGCGGGACATCCGGGCCGGGCACGCGCAGCAGGTGCAGGCCAAGGGCTTCGACCACAACTGGGTCCTGGACAAGGGCATCACCGCGAAGCCCGAGCACATCGCCACGCTGCGCGACCCGCGCTCCGGCCGCACCCTGAAGATCGCCACCGACCAGCCGGGGCTCCAGTTCTACTCCGGCAACTTCCTCGACGGAACGCTGACGGGCACCGGCGGCCGCACCTACCGGCAGGGCGACGCGCTGTGCCTGGAGACACAGCACTTCCCGGACTCGCCGAACCACGCCGACTTCCCGTCGACGGTGCTGCGGCCGGGGCAGGTCTACCGGACCCGGACGGTTCATTCGTTCGACGCCTGAGGCGCGTGGGCGCGGCCGGTAAGGGGCTGGTCGCGCCCACGCCGGGGGAAGAAACGCGAACGCACACTTCTTTCACACCGGTTGAACAACGCCGCAGGCGTATCCGTACTCAAGGGCGGCCCGTGCTCCCCCGCGCGGGCCGCCCAAGACGACGGGCCCGGACGTCCCCAACGGGCCCGCCTCATACGGAGGTTAAATGGCCGGCAACGTCACCTCGTTGTTCCACGGCGGTGCACACAGCCCGTCGATGGCGGCGCTGACCCGCGAGGGGGGCGACGGTACCGGCCCGGTCGACTTCTGCGTTCCCTGCAACCCCTACTTCCCCACCCCGGCCATGATGGAAACGATGGCCGCCCGGCTGAAGGACATCGTCACCTTCTACCCGAGCAGCGCCGACACCATCACCGCCGAGCTGTGCCAGCTCCTCCAGCTCCCCCCGCAGGCCGTGGCCATGGGCAACGGCTCCACCGAGCTGATCACCTGGATCGACCACCTGCTGGTCCGCGAGTCCCTCGCCGTCCCCGTCCCCACCTTCGGCCGCTGGACCGACCAGCCGATGGAGACCGGCAAGCGCGTCGACATGTTCCCGCTCCAGGAGTCGAGCGGCTTCGCCCTGGACCTCGCGCAGTACGCCGAGTTCATCCGCAAGCGGGGCACCAGGGTCGCCGTCATCTGCAACCCCAACAACCCCGACGGCGGCTTCCTGCACAAGCAGGCGCTGGTGCAGTTCATGGACGCCATGGCCGACCTGGACCTGATCGTCGTCGACGAGTCGTTCCTGGAGTTCGCCGACGCCGAGGCCGAGCCCAGCGTCGTCCAGGAGGCCATGCTGCGGCCGAACGTCATCGTGCTGCGCAGCCTCGGCAAGAACTTCGGCCTGCACGGCATCCGCTTCGGCTACATGGTCGCCAACCCCGCCCTGGCCGGCAAGGTCCGCTCGATGCTTCCGAAGTGGAACCTCAACGCGTTCGCCGAGTACGTCGTCTTCATGCTCAAGGAGCACGGCGCCGAGTACGCGCAGAGCCTGTTGCAGGTGCGCAGGGACCGCCTGGAGATGGCCAGCCAGCTCGCCACCCTCCCCGGCCTGACGGTCTACCCCTCGCAGGGCAACTTCCTCTTCGTGCGCCTTCCCGTCGGCGCCGAGGGCACCGTGGTGCGGGACCGGATGCTCACCGAGCACCGGATCCTGGTCCGCGAGTGCGGCAACAAGATCGGGTCTTCCAGCCGCTTCCTGAGGCTCGTGGTGCGCCCCGAGGTGGACGTGCGTCGCCTGGTGTCCGCCATGGAGCAGGTGCTCTACGGGTCCAGGAGGGGAGCCGCCGTGCCCGAGCTGAGCACCGGGACCAGCTACAGCTCGGGCACGGCGGCGGTGGACCGGCTGGTGAGCGAGACCAACGGGGCGGGGCTGCAGCTCGCGCAGGCCGTCGGCGCGGGACCCGTTCCGGGGCTCGCCGCCGCTCCCGCCGCCGGTGTCGGCATGCCGCTCCCCGTCGCCGCGCAGCAGGGTGGCGCCGGGATGCCGATGCCGGCGGCAGCCATGCAGATGCAGCAGCCCCAGCAGCAGCCGATGATGGCGCCGGTGCCTCCGATGGCGCCGGCGCCCGCACCGGCCCCGATGCCCATGCAGATGCCGGCCCCCGTCCCGGCGCCGCCCCCTGTCCCGGTGCCGGTGCCGGCGCCGGCTCCCGCGCCGGTCGGGCCCACGCCGCCCGGGGTGCCGGCGCGGGGTGGGCTCACGGCCGCGCAGGTACGAGGTATGACGGCGCCCGCGCCCGCGCCCCCGAACCTGGCTCCGGCACCGGCCACCGGGTGGCCGAACGCGCAGAGCTGGCCGAATGCGGCGGGGATGGGGCAGACCGGTTAGGCGCCTCGCCGTAGGGGTGCGGTGCGTGGCCGGGTGCGGCGCCGTCGTGGCTGGTCGCGCCCGCGCGGCGGTAGCCGCATATTCGACACAGCCCCCGCGCCCCTTTCGGGGCGCGTTGCCCCACCGCGTACTGATCAGCTCCGTGCCGCCTGGTGAGTCGGCCACGGAATCGCGCCCCGTCAGGGGCGCGGGGAACGGCGCGACCAGCCCCCACCGGCCCGCGGTGAGCAGGTCACCTGCTCGAAGCCCGCCTCCTTCGGCAGGCGCCCGCAGGGGAAAAGCACGGTGCCCGTTCGCATCGAACGCGAACGGGCACCGGATCGAGCGCCGGGCAGGCCTTGCACCTGCATCTCCCCGCAGGAAGCGGGGCGTCTTTCCTTGGACCACCAACGCAGCACCAGCCACCGTCAGTCAGTCACGGCGACCAGCTCTGTGATGATCATACCGTACGCCGGGGGTCGCCCTACTCCTCGTCGAGCTTGCTGACCAGACCGCGCAGCACCGGCCCGTACTCGGGGTGGGCGAGGGCGAAGGCCATCTGGGCGACGAGGTAGTCGGCCGGGTTGCCGGTGTCGTACCAGCGGCCCTGGATGACCTGCCCGTACACGGCCCGGCTGGCGGCGTAGGCGTTGATGGCGTCGGTCAGGTACACCTCGCCGGTCCGGTGCTCGTACCAGCGGCGGGTCTGCTCGCGCAGCTCGTCGATGATGCCGGGGGTGACGACGTAGCCGCCGATGGCCGCGTACGGCGAGGGCGCGTCGGCCGGCGCGGGCTTCTCGACCAGGCCGGTGATGCGCAGCTGGCCGTCGCCGAGGTCCTCCTTGACGATGGGCACGCCGTAGCGCTGGGAGTCGGCGGGGTCCATGGGCAGCAGGGCCAGCACCGGGCAGCCGGTCTGCTCGTAGGCGCGGATCAGCTGCTGGGCGCGGGGCACCTCGGCGACGAACACGTCGTCGGGCCAGAGCACGAGGACGGGCTCGTTGCCGAAGGAGCGGGCGGCGTTCAGCACGGGGGTGCCGTTGCCGTACGGGCCGTACTGGTCGAGGTAGGTGATGTGTCCCTTCCGGGCCAGCTCGGCGACCTCCTCGACGGCGTCCGCGTAGGCGGTCTTCCCGTCGCCGCGCAGTTGCTCGACGAGGGCCGGGTTGGGCCGGAAGTGGTCCTGGATCAGGCTCTTGCCGCCCGAGACGACGATGGTGATGTCGGTGATCCCGGAGTCCACCAGCTCGCGCACGGTGTGCTCGATCACCGGTTTGTCACCGACCGGGAGCATCTCCTTCGGGGTGGCCTTGGTCAGGGGCAGCAGGCGGGAGCCCAGTCCGGCGGCCGGGATCACGGCCCTGCGGATCGTCGGGGACATCAGGTCTCTCTCGGTCGGACGGCATGGGGTACGGGGTACCGGGACGCTATCAACGCGGACTGTGCCGCCGGGGAAACGTGAGCTGCCGGGGACACTTCGTCCGGGCGACGCGCGGATGACGTCTCAGTGCGCCACCGGCCAGCCCGAGCTCCAGTCCAGCAGGTTGATGCCCAGCTTCGGGGTCCCGCCGTCGTTGCCGTCGTAGTAGTGGTAGACGATCAGGTCGCCGTCGACGTCGTGCATCACGGACTCGCCCCCGGGACCGATGACGCTGCCGTGGGACTCCAGGACCGCCGTGCCGCCGTTGTTCGTCATCGCCACGCCGCTCTTGTCGTAGTAGGGGCCGGTGACCGACGTCGCCCGCCCCGCCTTGACCTTGTAGGTCGAGCTGGTGCCCTGGCAGCACAGGTCGTAGGAGGCGAAGAGGTAGTAGTAGCCGTTGCGTTTGACGATGTACGGCGCCTCGACCGCCTTGCTGCCGGTGGGGCGCGCGGCGAGGGAGTAGCGGGTGGTGTTGCCCGCGTACTGCTTCCCGGTCGACGGGTCGATGCGGATCATCTTGATCCCCGTCCACCAGCTGCCGAACGACAGCCACCAGGTGCCGTCGTCGTCGACGAAGAGGTTGGGGTCGATGGCGTTGTAGTCGCTGGCGGAGGTCGAGGTGTAGACGATGCCGTAGTCCGACCAGGAGCCGGGCAGGCCCGTGGTGGAACCGGCCAGTCCGATGGCCGACGTGTTGGAGCCGAAGGTGGAGACGGCGTAGTACATCAGGTACTTGCCGCCGTGGTACGAGATGTCCGGCGCCCACGCCTCCGTGGCGTACGCCGACCACCAGCCCGGCTTCGTGGTGAACGCGTCGGAGCCCGCCGTGAAGGCGACACGGTCGGTGGAGGTCTTGTAGGCCAGCCCGCCGCCGGTGGAGTAGAGCAGGTAACGGCCGGCGGAGGTACGGATCATCGTCGGGTCGTGGACGACGACGTCACCGGTGACCGTGCCCGGGTTGGGGTAGGCCGACGCGGCGGTCGGGACCAGGGCGAGCAGGATCGCGGCGGGGAGGGCGAGGAGTGCGGTGCGGGTGCGGGGCACGCTGGGCCTCCTTGCGGGATGACGTTCGGGATGGCGTTCGGGATGTCGGATGACGATCGTCAGTTCGGACGGACCGTAGAATCGAATCGTCTTGCCGTCAACGGTCTTCGCAGGTGTCACGCGGCAAACCAGCTGTCTCAACAGATGACTTGACGACCGCGCACTTTACGAAACTGACAGCCTGCCTACAGGTGCCCTTCCTACGGTGCCGTGTCCATGACAGACACCTCAGATGGCGCCCGCCCCGTCGGCCGCCGTACCGTACTCGTCGCCACCGGGACGACCGCCGCTGCCCTGGCCGTAGGCGCAGCGGTCTCGACCGAGGCCCCCGCGGCAGCCGCCGCCCCCGACCTCCGGCCGGCCGCCGCGGCGGCGGTCTGCACCCTCACGGAGGAGATGACCGAAGGCCCCTACTACCTCGACGGCGCGCTGGTGCGCACCGACATCACCGAAGGCAAGCCGGGCATCGCGCTCAAGCTGGCCCTCACCGTCGTCAACTCCGCCTGCACCGTCATCCCCAACGCCCTCGTGGAGGTGTGGCACGCCGACGCGCTCGGCGAGTACTCCGGCTACGTCGGCGCCAACGGCCACAGCGAGAGCGACGACGGCACCTTCCTGCGCGGCGGCGTCCTCACCAACTCCAGCGGCGTCGCCGGCATCACCACGATCTACCCGGGCTGGTACCGGGGCCGGTGCGTCCACATCCACGTGAAGGTCCACACGGGCGTCACCCTGACCTCCGACGGCTCCTTCACCGGCGGTTCGACCCTGCACACGGGCCAGCTCTTCATCGACGAGACCATCACCACGGCGGTCGCCAAGGTCTCGCCCTACTCGGCCAACACGGTCACCCGCACGACGCTGTCCCAGGACGGGATCTACGACGACGGAGGCGCCTCGTCGGGCCTCATGACCGTCACGGGCTCCACGACCGCCGGCTACACCGGCACCCTCACCCTGGGCGTCTCGGCCTGACGCCCCCGGGCCCCGGGGCAGGTCTCCCGGGGTCCCGCTCAGGGGCTGCGACGAAGCGGCAGGTCCACCTCGGCCCGTACGGTCTTGCCCGGTGCGCCGTCGCAGCCCCGCTCCAGCACCTCCCACCGATCGGCCAACGCGTCCACGAGCACGAGCCCGCGCCCTCCGGCGTCCAGCGGCCCCGACGGCCGTACGTCCCGGGGGCCGGGCGGCCGCCGTTCGGCCCGGGTGTCGGTGACCTCGATCCGCACGCTCCCCGTCACCGGCGAGAGCCGCAGCTCGAAGTCCCGTCCGGGCACCCGGCCGTGCGTCACGGCGTTCGCGGCCAGCTCCGCGACGATCACCGAGACCTTGTCGATCACCTCCGCAGACGCGAACCGGCCGCCCCACGCGTGGAGTTGGGCCACGGCGAGATGCCGCGCGAGCCGGGCACCACGCGGGGTGCAACTCAGCCGCTGGGCAAGTGTTCGACGGACAGTGACGGTGGTGGGGGGTGCGTCCATGCCCCCAATCTGGCGCCTGGAACGCCCAGTTCTCCAGGTGAGAGCCACGTACGCCGGGCCCGCGTACACGGTCACCGACTGGACCGTACCGGTGACTCGCCGTCACCATGAGGGGCGGGAGGTGGCCTGGGTGGGCGATGGAGTCGAGCCGGAGTCGTCGGACAGTCTGCGGACTTTCGGCGCGGTGGTCCAGGCGTTGCGCGAGCACGCGGGGCTGAGCAGGGAGGAGTTCGGGGAACGCGTGCGGTTCTCGAAACACACGGTGGCGTCCGTGGAGTTGGGGCGCCGCATGCCGGACGAGTCCTTCGTGGAGGCGGCGGAGGACGCGCTCGGCAACACGGGGGCCTTACGGCGGGCGGCCGGGCATGTGGCTCGGCAACCGGGGTTGGCGGCTTGGTTTCGGCGGTGGGCGCGGATGGAGAAGGCCGCGATCAGCCTGTTCAACTACGAGTGCAGGATGATCCCAGGGCTGTTGCAAACGGAGGCTTACGCGCGGCAGTTGTTTGCCGACGAGCTTCCCCCGCTGTCTGACGAGCAGATCGAGGCCAGCTGGACGGCACGGGCCGAGCGGCAACTCCAGCTACGGCAACGACCGAACACCGCCTTCAGCTTCATCCTGGAAGAGCACGCGCTCCTCCGCCGAACCGGAGGAGCGGAGGTGACTCGCGAAGTTATCGAACGTCTGCTGGAAATGGCTCAGTTGCGGAACATCGAGATCCAGGTCATGCCGCTGGTTCAGAGGTCGCACGCCGGACTGCACGGACCGATCGCCCTGCTGGAAACCCCTGAACACAAGTGGTTCGGTTACAGCGAGGGGCAGGAGAACGGCCAGATGATCGCCAACCCGCAAGTGGTCAGCGTGTTGCAGGGCAGGTATGCCAGGATTCGTTCACAGGCTCTCACCATCCAGGATTCTGTGAGCCTGCTGCAACGGATGCGAGGGGACCTATGAGCACATCCGACCTGGCCTGGTTCAAAAGCAGCTACAGCAGTGGATCCGGCGACAACTGCATCGAAGTCGCCCTCTCCTGGCGCAAGTCGAGCTACAGCAGCGACGGCGACGGCGACTGCGTCGAGGTCGCCACCTGCCCCACCACCATCCACATCCGCGACTCCAAGAACCGCCGGGGCCCCCAACTGGCCCTCTCCCCCGCCGCCTGGGCCGGCCTCCTCGCGTACGCCGGAAAGTGACCGTGGGGCCGCCCGCTTCTCGGCCAGTGTCGTGCTTCCACGAGCCGAGTCAAGGGCGCTCCACTGCGTTCCGCGTCGCCTGCGGCGATGCCCCTTCGGGGCACCCTTGACACGCCTCGTTCCAGCACGGGGAAGAAGCGAGCGGGCAGCCCGGGGAAAGTGGCCGGCTCAGGCCTGTCGGCCCCTCACGTGAGCTGCGATCTCGCCGCGTGCTGTGGGACGCGGCCGCGCCTCGCATGCACGCCGGGACGGCCAAGCGGCGAACGCCCGGTGGGACGGAAGCCCCCGCCGGGTTTCCCCTGCGGGGGCAGCGTTTGGCAGCGTTTGGAAGATATGGGTCACGGGAGGGGTATGGCCTCCCCGCTCCCGCCCGGAAATCCAACAGTGCCTCTGGCCCAAATCTTCCAATCACCGCTCACCGCCACGCCCCGCCCGCAGCTCACCGCCTGCCCCGCCGGTGCGCCACCCGCCGCGCACCCACCGCGCCCGCCACCCGCCACGCACCCACCGCGCCAGCCACCCGCCACGCACCCGCCACGCACCCACCGCGCCCGCCACCCGCCGCCCGCCGCGCACCCACCACCCACCCACCGCGCCCACCACCCACCCACCGCGCCCGCCACCCACCCACCGCGCCCGCCACCCGCCGGGACTCGGGCGGGTGTCTGATGGGTTGCCCGTACCGGGCCGCAGCCGCCGAGCGCTCCCGGCGTGCAGGCGAGGCGCTGCCGCGTCCGTCGGCCGACGGTGAGGGCTCAGCGCACGGCTGTCGTGAACCCCGGTTGGGCCACCGCCTTTCCGGGCCGCTCGCTCGCTTCTTCCCCGTGCTGGAGCGAGCCGTGTCCAGGGTCGGCCGGAGGCCGATCGCCGCAGGCGACGCGGAACGCAGTGGAGCGCCCTTGACTCGGCTCGTGGAAGCACGACACTGACTGGGGAAGCGGGCGGCCCCGACGGCCACGCCTCCCACATGCGTCCGCGTCACGCGGCTAGTCGTGCGCCTCGGGGGCGAACCCCTCGGGTGCCCGGTCCAGGAACACCGTGACGGAGCTGATCCGGCCGTCCCCGTCGAGGTGCAGGACGTCGGTTCCGGTGGCGAAGGACGTCTGCGCGTCGGCGCCGGTCAGGATCTCCCACCGGAGCCGGGCGCGGTCGTGGTGGACCTGGGGCTCCTCGCGCAGGCGGAGCGCGACCGGGCCCATGTGGGCGGCGAACTGGTTGCGGAAGTCGATCAGCGCCTGGGTCCCGCTGAGGATTCCGATCTGGGCGCGGTACTCGACGCCGTCGGCGAAGGCCGCCTGTGCGCAGGCGCGCTGCTCGTGCTCGGTGCCGGTGTTCCAGAACCGTACGTAGTGGTCGAGCCGTTCGGCGATCTCGGTCATGGGGAGCGTCCCTTCGCGGTGAAGTGGGCTGTCGGCTCACGACTTTGAAGGGGCGTGGCGCGTGCTGTCGATGACCCGCGAGGTCATTGCCGTGGCCCGCGCCGCGGGGCAGCCTGAGGTTCATGACGACGACGACCACCACCGAGCCGGTCGGGGTGCTGGTGCGGCGCTGGCGTGAGCGGCGCCGGCGTTCGCAGCTCGACGTGTCGCTCGCCGCCGAGTTGTCGACCCGGCATCTGAGCTGCATCGAGACGGGGCGGGCGAACCCGAGCCGGGACATGATCCGGCGGCTGTGCGACGAACTCGACGTGCCGCTGCGGGAGCGCAACGCGCTCTATCTGGCGGCCGGCTTCGCCCCGGTGCACCGCGAACGCGCCTACGCCGACCTGGGTGCGGCGCGCGCCGCGGTGGAGGCCGTGCTCGCCGGGCACGAGCCGAATCCGGCGCTCGCCGTCAACGTGCGGTGGGAACTGCTGGCCGCGAACCGCGCCATGGGGCTGTTCCTCGGTGACGTGACGGCGGAGGTGGCCGGTCCGCCGCTCAACGTGTTGCGGGCGACCCTGCATCCCGACGGCCTGTCCGGGCGCATCCGGAACCTCGCGCAGTGGCGTGCCCACGTGCTGCGCCGGGTCCGCCGCCAGCTCGACCGCACGTCGGCCGCGGGCCTCGCCGAACTGCTCGCGGAGCTGGAGAGCTACCCGGCCCCCGCGATGGACGACGTCCCAGGCGGCGGCTCGCTCCACGACGACCTGGTGGTCCCCCTGCGCCTGTCCTCCGACCACGGCGACCTCGCCCTGCTCTACACCACCACGGTGTTCGGTTCCCCGCGGGACGTGACCCTGGACGAGATCGCCGTCGAGACGTTCTTCCCGGCGGACGCGCACACGGCGGCCCTGCTGCGGGCGATGGCCGGATGACGGCGGGGGTGGCGTCGCCGAGCCTGTCCCCGGGAGTACTGGTATCGGCGGGATCTGGAACGCGCCGGTCCGGCCGCCGACCATGAAGGCATGGCACATGTACTCGTCACGGGCGGAACCGGGTTTCTGGGTTCCCACACGATCGCGCAGCTCCTGACCGCCGGGCACACCGTCACGACCACGGTGCGCTCCCTGACGCGGCGCTCCGACGTCGAGCGGATGCTCATCGAGGCCGGGTCCCCGGGCGTGGACGGCGTCTCCTGGGTGGAGGCGGATCTGACCTCCGACCGGGGCTGGGACCGGGCCGTGGCGGGAGCCGACTACGTCCTGCACGTGGCCTCGCCGTTTCCCGGAGCGGCGCCGAAGAACGAGGACGAGGTGATCGTCCCGGCCCGGGACGGGGCCCTGCGGGTCCTGCGCGCCGCTCGTGCCGCGGGCGTCCGGCGCGCGGTGCTGACCTCCTCCTTCGCAGCGGTGGGCTACGGCCACGGCCGCACCGGCCGGACGTTCGACGAGGACGACTGGACGCGGACCGACGGGCCGGGGGTGTCCGCGTACGTCAAGTCCAAGGCGGTCGCCGAACGGGCCGCCTGGGACTTCGTCGAGAGCGAGGGCGACGGCCTGGAGCTGACCGTCGTCAACCCCGTGGGCATCTTCGGGCCGGTCCTCGGACCGGACTACGCCACGTCCATCCGTGTCATCCACGCGATGCTGACCGGCGGGATGCGGGCCGCGCCGCCGATCTGGACCAACACGGTGGACGTCCGGGACGCGGCCGACCTGCATCTGCGTGCCATGACGGCGCCTGAGGCGGCCGGCCAGCGGTACCTGGCGCTCGCGGGCGAGCCGATCTCCTTCCACCAGATCGCCCTGGCGTTGCGCGCGCGGCTGGGCGAGGCCGCCGCCAAGGCACCCACCGGCTCGGCCCCGGCCTGGCTGCTGCGCCTGCTGGCCGTGGTCAACCCGGCGCTGCGTGAGACGGTGCCGCAGCTGGGCGTGGTGCGCCGCGCCTCCAACGCGAAGGCCCGCAAGGAGCTGGACTGGTCCCCGCGTTCCAACGAGGACGCCGTCGTGGCCACCGCGGAGAGCCTGGTCCGCCTCGGACTGGTGAGCGGTTAACGTCGAGAGCATGGCGCACGAGACGGCCGACACCCTGGGCGGGTTCCTGCGGGCCCGGCGCGGGCAGATCAGCCCGCGGCAGGTCGGGCTGCCCGCCGGCGAGCGGCGCCGGGTCCCCGGACTGCGGCGCGAGGAGGTCGCCCAGCTCGCCGGCATCAGTCCCGAGTACTACCTGCGCCTGGAACAGGGCCGCAACCTCAACCCCTCCGACCAGATCCTGACCGCCCTGGCCGGTGCCCTCCAGCTCGACGAGGACGCCGTCGCCTACCTGCACCGCCTCGCCCACCCCGCCCCGCCCGTCCGCAGGCGGCGCAGCCGCGCCCGTGCGCACCAGGGCGATCTGCAACCACTGCTGGACAGCTGGCCGCAGACCCCCGCCTACGCCCAGGGGCCCAGCGGGCGGGTCGTCGCCGCGAACCGGCTGGCCGTGCTGCTGTGCCCCTTCTTCGCCGTCGGCCACAACCTGCTGCGGGCCGCCTTCCTCGAACCCGAGATGCGCAGCCTCTACCCGCAGTGGGAGGACATGACCGCGAAGGCCGTCTCCGGACTGCGCGCCGTCATCGACATCGACGAGGCCGACCCGGAGCTCCTGGAGACCATCGGCGAACTCACCGTCGCCAGCGAGCGGTTCAGCACCCTGTGGGCCCGCCGCGAGGTCCGCCGCCGCGACATGGGCCGCACCCGGCTGAACCACCCGCTCGTCGGCGAACTCGACCTGCGCTACGAGAAGATGGTGCGCCCGCAGGCCCGCCAGCTGATCGTCGTCTACTACGCCGACCAGGGCTCCGCCAGCGCCGAGCGCCTGGCACTTCTCAGCAGCCTCTGATCAGCATGCGTGGCCGAATGCGCGGCGAGCGATAGAATCGTGCCATGTCCGCCCCCGTCGGCTTCCTGCCCACCCGCCCCCACCGGGTCGTCGTCCTGGCGCTCGACGGGGTCTACCCCTTCGAGCTGGGGATCCCGAACCGGGTCTTCCCCTGCGTTCCCGACGCCTATGACGTGGTGACCTGCGCGGCGACCGCCGATCGCACGGTGGCGACCAGTGCCGACTTCACGGTCACCGTCGGGCACGGGCCCGAGGCGCTGGAGAGCGCGGACACCGTGGTGGTGCCGCCGTACGACATGGCGCGGATCACGCGGGAGCTGCCCGAGCCGGTGGCCGGCGCGCTGGCCCGGATCCGGCCCGGTACCCGGATCGTCTCCATCTGCACGGGGGCGTTCGCGCTCGCGGCGGCCGGGATGCTGGACGGGCGGCCGGCGACCACGCACTGGGCGCTGGCGCCCCGGTTCCGGCGGATGTTCCCGCAGGTCGCCCTGGATCCGGACGTGCTGTTCATCGACGACGGTGACGTGCTGACCTCGGCGGGGGCGGCCTCCGGTGTCGACGTCTGTCTGCATGTCGTGCGCTCCGACCACGGCAGCGCGGTCGCCAACAGCGTGGCCCGGCAGTGCGTCGTGCCGCCGTGGCGGGACGGCGGCCAGGCGCAGTACATCGAGCAGCCGGTGCCGGAGGAGGGGGCCACCGGTACCGCGGCCACCCGGGCCTGGGCCCTGGAGAACCTGGAACGGCCGCTCGCGCTGCGGGAGTTGGCCGATCACGCCCGGATGAGTCAGCGCACCTTCGCCCGCCGGTTCCAGGAGGAGACGGGGACGAGCCCGGGGCGCTGGCTGATCCAGCAGCGGGTACGGCGGGCCCGCGACCTCCTGGAGACCAGCGAGCTGTCGATCGACCGCATCGCCGCCGAGGTCGGGTTCGCCACCGGCACGTCACTGCGGCAGCATCTGCACGCGGCGATCGGCGTCTCCCCGCAGGCGTACCGGAACACCTTCCGGGCCACGGCGGCGGGCCGGGTCTGAGCGGCGGGCCGGCGCCAGGAGCGCGCGGCGCGGGCGGACTCCGGCCGTTCACCGTCCCGGATTCCACAGCGCGCCAAGGGCCGGCGGCCGGTGGTCGGTGGCCAGGGGGCTCAGGGGTTCTCCCAGGCCGCCGGTTCCGCCGCCAGTGCCCGTACCGGCTCCGGCAGGGCGCCGGCCGCGATGTCCGCCACGGTGACGCCTTCGAGGATCTTGCGGACGTTGGCGCGCAGGGCGATCCACAGGGGCAGCAGCGGCTGGGCGGTGCCGGTGTAGGCCAGACCCGTCGGGCGTTCGCCGCGTACCGAGACGATCGGGCCGTCAACCGCGCGGATCAGGTCCGCCACCGTGATCGCGGACGCCTCCCGCGCCAGCCGGTAGCCGCCGCCCCCGCCACGCCGGCTGTCGACGATCCCGGCACGCCGGAGGTCACCCAGGATGCCCTCCAGGAACTTGTGCGGAATGTCCTGGGCACCGGCGATCTCCTCCGCCTTCACGGGGCCCTCACCCTGCCGTACGGCGAGCTCCAGTACCGCCCGTACCGCGTAATCCGCTCGTGCCGAGATCCTCATGCGTCCATTGTGAGGCGTCCGCCCGTGGACAATGGCCGCACCCGCGCCCCGTAAGATCGCCCGGGAGGATCCCTTGGCGCTCAGCAGACGTACCTTCAGTGCCCTCGCCGGCTCGGCCGCGCTCGGCTTCGCCCTGGGCGGCAGCGGCGGCCCCGGGGCGCCCTCGGCCTACGCGGCGCGCAGTGTGCCCACCGGCCCGCCACCGGCCGCGCCCAGCGCCGACGGGCGGCGGCACACCATCGGCCACGACCACCACTCCCTGGTCGTCGACGGCCGGCGGCTGGTCGTCTGGTCCGGCGAGATGCACCCCTTCCGGCTCCCGAGCCCGTCCCTGTGGCGGGACGTCCTGGAGAAGATGCGGGCGCACGGCTACAACACGGTCAGCATCTACGTGGCGTGGAACTACCACTCGCCCGCGCCCGGCACGTACGACTTCACCGGCGTCCGCGACCTGGACCTGTTCCTGCGCACCGCCGCCGAGACCGGTCTGTACGTCATCGTCCGCCCCGGCCCCTACATCAACGCCGAGGTCGACGCCGGCGGCTTCCCCGGCTGGCTCACCGCCACCGCGGGCGCCGCCCGCTCCACCGACCCGGTCTACCTCTCCCACGTCGACGAGTGGCTGACGGCCGTCAACCGCGTCGTCCGCCGTCACCAGCACACCGACGGCGGCGGAACCGTCCTCCTCTACCAGATCGAGAACGAGTACGACGGCCACGTCACCGACCCGACCGGCCCCGCGTACATGTCCCACCTCTACAAGAAGGTGCGGGCCGACGGCATCGACGTCCCCCTCTTCCACAACGACAAGGGCCGCAACGGCTACTGGATCCCCGGCTCCTTCGACACCGGCGGCGAGCGAGGCAAGTGGCTGTACGGCTTCGACGGCTACCCCTCGCCCTCCCAGCCCCCGCCGGACTGGGGCGACTTCGGGATCGGCGGCCTCAAGGGCGGCGCGACCGCGAGCCCCGGCACCCCGGGGTTCGTGCCGGAGTTCGGCGGCGGCTGGTTCGACCCGTGGGGCGGGGTCGAGTTCGGCGGCAAGGGCTACGCCGAGTCCCGGCGCACCCGGGACGCCGCCTACGAACGGCGCTTCTACCTCACGAACCTCGCCAACGGCATCACCCTCCACAACGTCTACATGACCTACGGCGGCACCACCTGGGGCTGGCTGCCGGCGCCGGTCGTCTACACGTCGTACGACTACGGCGCGGCCATCGACGAGGCCCGCAACGTCACGCCGAAGATCGCCCCGATGCACCAGCTCGGCCACCTCCTCCAGCGCGTCCCCGACTTCGCGAAGCTGGACCGCGCGGCCGACGTCCACGTGCCCGGGCTGAAGGCGTACCACCTCACCAACCCCGACACCCAGGCCCACGTCTACGTCCTGCGCAACGACGGCGCCGACGAGGTCACCTCCACACTCCGGACGGCCGCCGGCGACGACGTCGAGCTGACCGTCCCCGCCCACGACGCCCGGCTCGTCACCGCCGGCCTCTCCCTCGGCAAGCGGAAGCTGCGCTACTGCACCGCCCAGCCGATGTTCCTGCTCACCGCCGGCCGCCAGGACGTCGCCCTGTTCACCGGCCGCTACGGCGAGATGGCGCACCTGGTGCTGGAGTGCCCGACCGAGCCCTTCGTGCAGCGCCTCGACGCCGAGGCGGCCTGGGTCTACGACCAGGGCGTCCTGCACGTCACCGCCCCGCTCGGGCAGGGCGGGCTGACCCGGGTCCTGGTCCAGCGCGGCGAGTCCGACACCCCGCTGCTCCTTCTCTTCGCCGACGACGCGACCTCCCTGCGGCTGTTCCCGTACGACACCCCGTCCGGCACGCTCCTCGTCTACGGCCCGGCGCTGCTGCGCCACGCGAAGCTCAGCGGGTCGGTCGTCGAGCTCACCGGGGACACGGTCGGCGCGACCGGCCTGGAGGTCTGGGGACCCCGGGGGATCACCTCGGTCACCTGGAACGGACGGCCGGTGCCGACGCGGGTGAGCGTCTCGGAGAGCCTGGTCGCCCTGGCCGACATGCCGGGGGCGCCGCGGCCGGCCCTGCCGGTGCTCGCCGACTGGCGCAGGAAGGCCGGGAATCCCGAGGCAGCGGTGGGCTTCGACGACTCGGCGTGGCCGGTCGCCGACAAGAAGACGTCGTTCAGCACGACGGCCGTCCCGGCGGGTCAGCCGGTGCTCTTCGCCGACGACTACGGCTTCCACTACGGGGACGTCTGGTACCGGGGGCGGGTGGACGGCGACCTGTCGGACCTGGAGTCGGTCTCGCTCGCCTACAGCACGGGCACCCAGGGCATGCTGATGGCCTGGCTGGACGGGGTGCCGCTGGGCTCGCACCGGATGCCGGTGCCGGACGCGAAGACGGTACGGAAGGGGAGCTGGGCGGCCACGGCCGAGTTCTCCGCCGCCGGGCTGGGGAAATCGGCGAAGAAGCGGCTCAAGAAGCAGCGGCATGTGCTGTCCGTGCTGGTGCGGCGGATGCAGCACGACATGGACGGCGGATCGCAGGACACCCACAAGGTGGCGCGCGGGCTGACCGCCGTCTCCTTCAAGGGGGTCTCCCCGAAGGTGAGCTGGCGGATCCAGGGGGCCGCCGCGCCGGATCCGGTGCGGGGGCCGCAGAACAACGGGGGGTTGTACGGGGAGCGGGAGGGCTGGCACCTGCCCGGGTTCGCGGACGGCGGGTGGGAGGCGGTCTCGCTTCCCCGCGCGGACAAGGGCATGGGGGTCACCTGGTACCGGACCGGGTTCAAGATGGCCGTGCCGGGCGGGGTGGACGCGTCGGTGGGGCTGGTGCTGGAGGACGACCCGGCGCGGGCCTATCGGGTGCAGATCTTTCTGAACGGATGGAATCTGGGGCAGTACGTGAACGACGTGGGGCCGCAGCACACGTTCGTGCTGCCGAACGGGATCCTGCGGACTCGGGGTTCGAACACGTTGGCGTTGGCCGTGCTTGCGGACGGAACGTCCGAGGCCGGCCCTGGGGCGGTGCGGCTTGAGTTGCTGGGTAGTGCGGCCGGAGGAGTCGAGGTTCTGGGGGTGGACTCCCCCGGCCGTTGACTGCGGGCCGGTGGGGGCTGGTCGCGCCCACGCGGCGGAGCCGCACATCGATACAGCCCCGCGCCCCTGAAGGGGCGCGTTTGCCCTTAAGCCAGTCGGATCACATTCCAGGAAAGGGGTTCGAGGACAGCACTGAGCGTGCCGTCGTTCAGCGATGTGCCCTCGGCCGGATGAGGGGTCACCCGCTCCGGGTCCGCCAAGGTGTTGCGGGCGTCGGGGTTCTCGTCCGAGAGGACGCTGTGCTCCGCCACGGACGTCAGGCCGAGTCCGCCCAGGGCCACTTCCAGCGGCAGCGGCTCCGTCCGGCTGCGGTTCACGGCAAAGACCGTGACCGTGCCGTCCTCGGCGCGGACGGCGGTGGCGTGCAGCAGGTCGGTCTCGCCGTACTTCCTCGTGTCGTACGTCGGTGAGTCCACGCGTACGTCCAGGACCCGGCCCCTGCCGTACCGCGACGCCTGGGCGAACGGGAAGAACGTCGTCTGGCGCCAGGCCGGGCCGCCGGGTTCGGTCATGATCGGGGCGATGACGTTGACCAGCTGGGCCAGGCAGGCGACCGTGACGCGGTCGGCGTGGCGGAGCAGGGCGATGAGGAGGGAGCCGAAGACCACCGCGTCCAGGACGCTGTAGTTGTCCTCCAGGAGGCGGGGGGCCTCGGCCCAGTCCCGCGCGGCGGAGTTCTCGATCTCGTGCCACCTCGAGGTGTACCAGACGTTCCACTCGTCGAAGGAGAGGTTGATCTTCTTCTGGGACTTCAGCCTGGCGCCCACGTGGTCACAGGTGGCGACCACGTTCTCGATGAAGGACTCCATGTCGACGGCGGAGGCCAGGAAGGAGTCGAGATCGCCGTCCTGCGGCTCGTAGTAGGCGTGCAGGGAGATGTAGTCGACCAGGTCGTACGTCTCCGCGAGGACCGTCGCCTCCCACTCGGCGAAGGTCGGCATGGACTGGCTGGAGGAACCGCAGGCGACCAGTTCCACGGACGGGTCCATCTGGCGCATGGCGCGGGCGGTCTCGGCGGCGATGCGGCCGTACTCCCCGGCGGTCTTGTGTCCGGTCTGCCAGGGGCCGTCCATCTCGTTGCCCAGGCACCAGAGCCTGATGCCGAAGGGGTCCTTGTCGCCGTGGGCGGCGCGCAGGTCCGACAGGGCGGTTCCGGAGGGGTGGTTGGCGTACTCCTGGAGCTCCAGGGCCTCCGCCACGCCCCGCGTGCCGAGGTTGACCGCCATCATGGGCTCGGCCTGCGGGCCGACCTTCTTCAGGAAGGCGATGTACTCGCCGAGTCCGAAGCGGTTGGTCTCCGTCGACCGCCAGGCGAGGTCGAGACGGCGGGGCCGGTCCTCGGCCGGGCCGACCGAGTCCTCCCACTTGTAGCCGGAGACGAAGTTGCCGCCGGGGTAGCGGATGGTGGTGACGCCGAGTTCGCGGACGAGGTCGAGGACGTCCGTGCGGAGGCCTTCGGCGTCGGCCGCGGGGTGGGTCGGCTCGTAGATGCCGGTGTAGACGCAGCGGCCTAGGTGCTCGACGAAGGAGCCGAAGAGGCGGGGGTTGACTTCGCCGGTGGTGAAGGCGGGGTCGAGGGTGAAGCGGGCGGTGCGCAATGTTCGCCTTTCGGGGTGGGTGGTTGATCCGTCGTGGGCGGGTGCTCACGCAAGCCGGGCCAGTCGTCTTCTGTCCAGCTCAGGGGGTTGAGCTGGGGAAACGTCGCAACTCCGGCTCCTCACTGGCCGGCCAGGCCCGTGTGGGCCACGCCGCGCACGATCTGGCTCTGGAAGAAGACGAACACGATGATCAGCGGGAGGCCCGCGATCAGGCCGCCGGCCATCAGCTGCGGCCAGATGATGCCGAAGGCGTTCTGGACGGTCGCGATGCCGTTCGGCATGGTCATCAGGTCGGGGTTGTTGGTCACCATGTACGGCCACAGGAAGTTGTTCCAGGAGGCGATGAAGGTGAAGATGCCGACCGCCGAGAGGGACGGTTTCGACAGGGGGAGGACGATGGTGAAGAAGATGCGCCAGCGGCCTGCGCCGTCGATGAAGGCGGCCTCCTCCAGTTCCTTGGGGAGCGACTGGAAGAACTTGTAGAGGATGTAGACCATCGCGGCGGGGGCGCACTGGGGGAGGATCATGCCCCAGTAGGTGTCCACCATGCCGAGCGACTGCACCGTGGTGAACAGCGGGACGCCGAGGATGGCCGGGGAGAACATCAGGCCCGCCATGGTGAGCGAGAGCAGGACACCCTTGCCGCGGAACTCCGTGCGGGCGAAACCGTATCCGGCGAGCGACGCGACGAGCAGCACGATGAAGGTGACGCAGACCGAGACGACGACCGAGTTGACGAACCAGTCGGGGATGTTGCCGGCGTCGAAGATGCCCTTCCAGGAGTCCCAGGTGATGTGGTCCGGGATCCAGTGCGGGGAGGCGACCGACTCGGTGGAGGTCTTCAGCGAGGTCGACAGGGCCCAGAAGAGCGGGGCGATCCAGACCACGGAGAGGGCGGCGGCGACGATCGTGAGGGCGATCTGGGCCGGGGTCCAGGTGGACCGCGGTCTGCGCAGGACGGGGGGCGTGGTGCTGTCGGTCATCGGGCGGCCTCCTCGCGGGTGCGCAGCAGCCACATACGGGCCAGGGCGACGGCCGCGACGATGATGAAGAGGATCATGGAGATCGCGGAGGCGTAGCCCACGCGGTAGCTGGTGAAACCCTGCTCGATCATGTACTGGACGAACGTCCGGGTGGAGTTCTCGGGACCCGAGCCGAACTGGAACATGATGACGACCTGGTCGTAGACCTGGAGCGAGGCGAGTATCTGGAGCGCGATGACCAGGCCCGTGATGTTGCGCAGGTTCGGGACGGTGATGTGGATCATGCGCTGGAAGGCGCCCGCGCCGTCCAGTTCGGCCGCCTCGTAGAGGTGCTGGGGGATGTTCTGGAGGGCGGCCAGGTAGAGGAGGAAGGAGAAGCCCACGGTCCACCACAGGGTCGCTATGACGCTCGCGAGAAGGGCCGTGGACTTCTGGGTGAGCCACGGGGTGTCGAGGCCGAGGGTGTGGTTGACCAGGCCGTTGACCGGCTGGAAGAGCCACCACCAGAGGTTGGCGACGACGGCCGACGGGAGCAGGAACGGGGCGAAGAAGCAGAACCGCCACAGCCACTTGAAGTGGACGGTGTGGTGGGCGATCAGCGCCATCAGGAGCGCCATGACGACGATCAGCGGGACCACCCAGAGGGTGAACTTGACGCTGTGCCACAGGGACTGCCAGACCAGGTCGTCCTGGAGGGCCTCGCGGTAGTTGCCGAGGCCGATGAAGCTGGTGTGGTCGCCGGAGATGTTGGCGTCGGTGAAGGACAGGTACAGGCCGCGGACGATGGGGACCAGGACGAACAGGCCGTACAGGACGAAGAACGGGGTGACGAACCAGCCGCCGTGCTGGAGGCGGCGGCCCCAGCGCAGGCGCAGGGTGCCGGTGGCGGTGGCGGTGCGCGCCGCGCGCGTGGCGGCGGGGACGGCCGTGGTGGAGGCGGTGGAGCTCATGCGCCGGCTCCCCTCAGCTCCTGGGCGGCGGTCCTGCCGTCCATCGGGTTCTTCGAGGCGAGCAGGGCCTCCAGGGCGCTCTTCATGGCGCGGGCGGTGGCGTCGGGCCTGGTGGAGCCGAGGTTGGAGCCGGCGATGAGCGGGCCGACCCGCTTGGAGAGGGTGCCGGTGGAGCCGGCGAACCAGATGTGCGGCTCGGTGGCGAGGTGCCGCATGGCGTCCTGGGAGTACTCGCTCTGCGGCGAGAGCTTGGTGTACGCCGGGTCCTTGAAGGTGGGCAGATAGGCGGGGACGTGGCCGCCCTGGGCCCAGGTGGCCGCGTTCTTCACCAGGTAGGCGGCGAGCGCGTAGGCGCCCTCGTCGGCGGCGCCGCCGCGGCCGGCCTGGTGGGGCAGGACGAAGGAGTGGGACTCGGCGTGGGTGCCGGGGGTGCCGAAGACGGGCGGCAGGGGGGTGGCGCCGTAGTCGGTCTTCGCGGGGGTGTAGACCGGGACCGACCAGTCGCCCTCCCAGACGAAGGGGGCCCCGGCCAGGAACATCGCGGCGTCGTCCGAACCCGCGATCGCGTAGCCGTCGGTGACGTGCTTGCGGAGGAACTCCAGGACCCGGGTGGCCTTGTCGGTGTCGAAGACGACGCCGGTCTGGTCGGCGTCGAAGTAGCCGCCGCCGAGCTGCTGGTAGAAGGCGACGAAGAACCACCAGGAGAAGTTCTGGTCGTTGGCGTGCATGCCGAGGGTCTGCAGGCCGCCCTTGAGCTTCGCCTTGGCGGCCTTGAGCATGGCGAACCAGTCGTCCTCGGAGGTGGCGTGCGGCAGTCGGCCGTCCGCGTCGAGCAGGCCCGCCTTCCGGCAGACGTCCTTGCGGTAGAAGTTCAGCTGGACATGGACGTCCAGGGGCAGGGCGTAGAGCCGGCCGTCGACGATGCCGCGTTTCCACAGGGTGGGGTTGAAGTCGGCCTCGTGGACGCCGTGTTCGGCGAGCCTGCCGACGTCCCAGGGGTCGAGGAGGCGCCCCGGCGCGAAGCCGGGGACCCGGCCCTGGTGCATGACGGCCAGGTCGGGGGCGCGGTTGCCGGCGGCCGCCATGGCGAGCTTGGTGTAGTACGGGTCGCCCCAGGTGAGCGTGGACGCCTTGACGTCCGTGTCCGGGTTGGCCGCGTGGAAGGCGTCCACCATGGCCTGCATGTTGGCGCCGTCGCCGCCGGAGAAGAGGTTCCAGTAGCGCACCCGGGTGCGCGCGCTCGACGTCAGTGCGTCGGCGCCGGTGCCGAGGGCCGCGAAGCCGAAGCTCGCCGCCACCGCCAGCCCGCCCGCCGTGCCCAGTAGTTGCCTGCGACTGAGGCCAGGTCGTCCCATTGCCCTGCCCTTACCTTCGGGATCCGTCGTACTCGTGATCGCGCTTCGTGGTCCTCGTTCGATATGTCGGCTCATGCTCGGAACTTCGAACGGGACGGTAAAATCGAAGCGCTTGCGCGTCAATGGGTCTGGCGTGACTTTCCCGCACCGGGCCGTCGTTGCCCTGTGAACTACCGCTCGAACTACCGGCGCCGGGCGCGTAGTCTCGGACGGGCCGACGCAGCGCGGTGACCGCCGCCGGGGGCGGCGCGAAGGGGGAGCGATGGACTTGGCCGGCGCGCGGCACCGGTGGGCCCGGATCACTGCGCGGCCGCGGCGCTCCCGGCCGAAGCCGGGGATGCGCAGACTCGCCGCCGGCCTCACCGCCGCCGTCCGCGCCGGCACCCGGGCACCGGCCGACGTACGGGAGTTGTGCCGGGCGCTGTGCGCGGAGATGAGCCGCAGACGCGAGGGCCGGCCCGTCGAGCTGCGTTTCGAACGGTTCCCCGACGAGATCGAGGTCACCGGACTGTGGGTGGAGTTCCTGGACTTCGACCTGGTGATCGTCGAGGAGCGCGCCGAGGCCGTACAGCAACTGGTCATCCTGGGACATGAGTTGTGGCACATGCACGCACGTCACACGCATCATCACGCGGCCGCGGCGCACGCCTTCGCCGGGCGGCCGGGCTGGGACTCCGTCGCGCTGACCGTGGCCGCCCGCAACGGCTCCCGGGAGGCCGACGAGGCCGAGGCCGACGACTTCGGGCACCGGCTCGCGGCCGCGCTCCGGTCCTTCCTGCCCGGCCGGGGCGGCGAGGCTCCGCCCGATCCGGTCCAGCGCTCCCTCGGCTACCGCGGGCGTGAAGGCGGAGCCCGGTGACCTCCTCCCCACTGGCCGCGGGTCCGGCCGCGTTCCTCACCGGGCTGTACATCTCCTTCTGGCTCCCGGGCCTCGTGCTGACCGCGGCCCTGGTGATCAAGCTGCCGAGCATCCTCAAACTGTGGCGGGACCCGCTGCTGCGTGCCGTGGGCGGCCTGCTGCTGTTCGCCTGCGCGGTGTTCGCCTTCGCCGCTCCGCCCACCATCGCCTGGACGAACCGGGTCACCGGCGTGCCGAACATCGCGGCGCCCCTGGTGTACTCCCTGATCACCGCGCTGTCCGCGTCCTGGCTGCTGCTGGTCGTGCACTGGCGCAACGGCCACACCGACCGCCGGGAGCAGACGCGGCGCGCGACCCGCTGGGTGGTCTCGGTCTACGCCGCCGTGGTCGTCGCCCTGTGGGTGCTGTTCGCGCTCGCCGACGTGCCCGTGGAACAGGTCCGGAACCTGGACACCTACTACGCGAGTACGCCGTTCATGCGCGAGGAGATCCTGCTCTACCTCCTCGCCCACACCGTGGCCTGCGCCATCACGACCCGGCTGGTGTGGAACTGGATCCGCACCGACGGGCTCGACGCCTGGCTGCGCTGGGGGCTCAGGTTCCTGGGCATCGGCTACGCGACGAACCTGCTCTTCAGCGCGGCCAAGTTCACGGCCGTGGCGGCCCGCTGGACCGGTCACGACCTGGACTGGCTGAACACCAACATCGCACCGTCGGCCGCCTGCATCGCCGCCACGTTCGTCGCGACCGGCTTCATCGTCCCGCACGCCGGCCAGTACTTCCACGACCGCTGGCTGCTGCGCCGCCGGCACCGCTCCCTGAAGCCGCTCGCCCGGCTGCTGCGGACCGTCGCGGGCGGCCGCGAACCGCTCGCCCTGCGCGCCACCGCCGAGATGCGCCTGATCCGCCGCGAGACGTACATCCGCGACGCGCTCCTGCCGCTGTCGCGGTTCCTCGACGAGAACCTGCGCGGCCGGGCCCACGACGCCGCTCTCGCCCTCGGCCACGAACCCGGCCGGGCCCGGGCCCTGGCCGCTGCCGTGACGGTCCTGGAGGCCGTCGAGAACGGACGGCACGGCCCGGACGACGACGGCGGCACCGGCGAGACCGACGCCTCGTATCTGCTCCAGGAGATCCAGGCCCTCTCCGAGGTCCTGCGCCACCCCGAAGAGATCACGGCGGTACGCGCCCGCGCGGCCGTCCCGGCAGAGAGCATGTCCACGCATGAGTGAACGTCCCTCCCCCGCCAGAGCCGCTGTCGTCCTGGGGGGATCCCACACCGGCATGCTCGCGGCCCGGGCCCTGGCCGGCCTCGTCGACCGGGTCGTCGTCGTGGAACGCGACGAGCTGCCCGCGGCGCCCGAGCCCCGCAAGGGACTTCCGCAGGCCCGGCACGCCCACATGCTCTGGTCGGGCGGGGTACGGGCGATGGAGGAGCTGCTGCCGGGCATCACCGCGGCACTCCTGGACGCCGGGGCGCGCCGGGCCCCGGTCACCACGGACATGGTCGCCCTCTCGGCGCACGGCTGGTTCCGGCGCTGGCCCGAGTCCCACCACGTGCTCCTGGCCGGGCGGGACCTGCTGGACGCGACGGTCCGGGCGCGGGTCCTCGCGGACGGGCATGTCGAGGTGGCCGGGTCCACGGAGGTGCTCGGGCTCACGGGCGGCGCCGAGGCGGTCACCGGGGTCCGGGTGCGGGACCGCGACGGCCGGGAGCGGACCGTCGAGGCGGACCTGGTCGTCGACGCCACCGGCCGGGGTTCCGGAGCCGCCCGCTGGCTCACGGCCCTCGGGCTGCCGGCGCCGGAGCGCCGCGAGGTCGACACCGGTCTCGTCTACGCCAGCCGGCTCTACCTCGCACCCGAGCAGGCCCGCGCCGGCTTCCCGGTGATCAACGTGCAGCCGGACCCACGGGACGGCGGTCCCGGCCGGGCGGGCTTCCTGCTGCCCATCGAGAACGGCCGCTGGATCGTCACCCTCAACGGCACCCGCGGGGGCGAACCGACCTCCTGCGCCGACGACTTCGTCCCGTTCGCCCGCGAACGGCTGCGGCACCCGCTCATCGGCGACCTGCTCGCGGGGGCCGAGCCGCTGTCCGACGTCGCCGTCACCCGGGCCACCGTCAACCGCCGGTACTTCTACGAGCGGATGCCCGCCTGGCCCGACAACTTCACCGTCCTCGGCGACGCCCTGGCCGCGTACAACCCCGTCTACGGCCACGGGCTGGCCGTGGGCGCGCAGAGCGCGCTGCTCCTGCGGGATCTGGCGCGGCGCCACGGTCTCGGCACACCCGGCCTGTCCCGTCGCGTCCAGAAGGCGGTCGCCCGGCCGGTCGGGGCGGCCTGGGACCTCGCCATCGGGCAGGACGTGTTCTATCCGGGGGCGACGCAGAACGGGCCGACGGCCCGGGACCGGATCGTGGCCGCGTACGTGTCCCGGCTCATGCACACGGCCACCGGGAACGGGCGCATCGCCCGCCGGGTGACGGACGTGACCTCCCTGGAGCGGCGGGCGGAGGTGCTGCTGACACCGTCCGTCCTGCTGGCGGCGCTGACGGGGCCGTTGAAGCCGCCCCTGACCGGACCACCGCTGACCGCGGAGGAGTTGAAGAGAGCGGGCCTGCAATAGCGCCCCTTCAGGGGAGCGGGGCTGTGCTGAATGCACGGCTGCCGCCGCGTGGGCGCGGCCGGCCACGACGGCGCCGCAGACGGTCTGCTGCCCCGCGCGGCAGGGTCTTGTTTCGCCTGCGGGCGCGTGGGGGGCTGAGCGCGCCCGCGCGGCGGAGCCGCATATCGGCCGGGGCCCTTCGGGGCGCTCAGCCCTGGAACGCCGGTTGGGCCACGCCCTTGCCCGCGCCCGGGATCACCAGCAGGGAACCCGCCGTCGGATGCGGCGCCTCCAGCCCCACCCGCGCCGTCGTGACGTACAGGTCCGTCAGGTCGGCGCCCCCGAACGCACAGGCCGTCGTGAGCGAGGCGGGCAGGCTGATGACGCGGTCCAGCTCACCTGCCGGCGTGTAGCGGCGTACCGCCGCCCCGCCCCACAGCGCCACCCACACACAGCCGTCCGCGTCGACCGTCAGCCCGTCGGGGAAGCCGGCGCTCTCCTCGATCGTCACCAACGGGCGGCGGTTGACGGGGAGTCCGTCGGCGTAGTCGAAGACGTCCACCCGGCGGGTCGGCGTGTCGACGTAGTAGACGAGGCGGCCGTCCGGGCTCCAGCCCGTGCCGTTGCTGACCGTGACGTCCGGCAGCAGCGTCGTCGCCGTGCCGTCGGGCGCCACCCGGGCGAGCGTGCCGCCCCCGGTCGTCTCGTCGTAGCGCATCGTGCCGGCCCACAGGGAGCCGTCGGGGGCGACGGCCGCGTCGTTGGCGCGGCGGCCGGGGACCGGCTCGCGGTGCAGCCAGCGGAACGTGCCGTCGGGGTCGAGGAGGCCGACGCCGTCGCGGAGGTTGAGGACCAGGCCGCCGCCCGCGCGCGGCTTGACCGCGCCGACGTGCTGTTCGGTGGTGCGGATCGTGCGGTGACCGGTGGCCGGGTCGTACGTGTGGACACGCGAGCCCAGGACGTCGATCCACAGCAGGCGGCCGGTCGCCGCGTCCCAGGTCGGACCCTCGCCGAGGGTCGCCTCCGCCGCCACCGCGACCTCGTAAGCCGTCGTCATCACGCCACGCTCCGGTGGCCGAGGCGCTCGGAGAGTTCGGCCGCGCCCTTGGCCGCGAGCTGCTCCAGCTCGCTGAGGCGCTCGTCGCTCCAGCGGATCATCGGCACCGAGATGGACAGCGCCGCGACGACCTGGCCGGCGCGGTCGCGGACCGGCGCGGCGACACAGGAGACGTCCGGGTTGGACTCGCGGTTCTCCACGGCGATGCCGCGCGCGCGGATCCCGGCGAGGGCCTCGCGCAGGGCGCCCGGCTCGGTGATGCTGTTCGGGGTCATCGCGACGAGGTCGGCGTCGTCCGGGATGCGCGCGGTCAGCTCCGGCTCCGGCAGCGAGGCCAGCAGCATCTTGCCGACCGAGGTGCAGTGGGCGGGCAGCCGGCGGCCGGCGGCGGAGACCATGCGGACCGCGTGCGTGGAGTCGACCTTGGCGATGTAGATGACGTCGGTGCCTTCGAGGATCGCCACGTGGACGGTCTCGTCGCAGGTCTCGGCGACGGAGCGGGCGACCTGCTGGCCCTCGGCGGCGAGGTCGAGCTGCTCGGCGTACCTGCTGCCGAGCTGGTACGGACGCACGCCCAGCCGGTACCGTCCGGGCTGTCCGGGTACGGGCACGATGTACGACCGGGCGGAGAGCGTGGTCACCAGTTCGTGCACGGTGGTCCGCGGCAACTGGAGTCTGCGCACTATGTCCGGGGCGGAAAGGGTCCCGTCCCCGTCCAGGAAGAGCTCAAGAATGTCGAGAGCCCGGGTCACGGCAGGCACGAGGCGTCCCACGTCCGGCCCCCTCCCTTGGGTCTAAGCGCCAGATATCGGTGCGCCGCGCGTCTCAGCTACGGAGCCGTTCGAGATATCAACAGGCGATCGGCATGACGAACACAGGCTAACCATCGGGGATTCCGTGGGCAATGGCCGGGGACCAGCCGGGCACCGGCGGGTGCGCCCTGGGCACCATGGGGGCATGCGACTGGACTTCCAGCTGGTGCTGCTGCGCCGCATGGCCGACCACAACCCGGACCTGGTCGAGGACGCCCGGAGCACGCTGGGCGCCTCGATCGCGGAGATGCGGGAGGCGAACAAGCGCTGGCAGGCGATGGCCCGCTCACCGCGGTCCCGCTCCGCCGCGGCACGGTACCGCTCGGTGCTCGGCCCGCCGGAGTGGGAGACCAAACGCACCGTCGGCGACCTGGAGTGCGCGGCCTGGCAGTGGCCGCTGCCCCTGTGGCCCACCCTCCGCTTCGAGGCCATGGTCGCCCCCGGCGGGACGGTCTGGAACGCATGGCTGGTCCGCGCCCCGGACGCGCCCGCCCCGAGACTGGAGACCTTCGAGGACCTCACCCCCTGGTCCTGCACGGTCGACGAGGCCGCCCGCGCCTTCGCCCCGGCCCGGCCCCTGGAGGGCACGGCGCCCACCCGCTGGGGCCTCGCCTTCAAGGTGCCCGACGGCCGTCAGGTGGTCGCCGAGTTCACCTGGGGCCTGCTCCAGCGCACCGCCGTCATCGACGAGCCGCGCTGAGGATCGCCGCCGCCACCGCGGCCACCGAACCGGGGTGCAGGAACAGGAACAGGTTCGGTTCGACCAGTTCCAGCTCCATCACCTGCGGCTGCCCGCCCTCGCCGTCGACCAGGTCCACCCGGGCGTAGAGCAGCTCGGGCGCCTCCGGTACGGCGGCCAGCGCGCGCTCGGCCACGGCGAGTTCGGCCGGGGCCGGGGTCCACGGCTCCAGATCCGGATGGGCGACCTTGGCGGCGTCGTACGCCGTGCCCGGCGTGAGCACGGCCCGCTTGCGGCTGGCGTGCAGCAGCCGCCCGCCGACGAACTGCAGCGCCCGCTCGCCGCTGACGTCGATGCCGGAGACGTACGGCTGGACCATCGCGGTCAGCCCCTCCTCGTGCATCCGGGCGAGATGCCGCAGGGCCGTCTCGTGCTCGGCGGGCGTGTAGCGGGCGGCGAACCGGGCGCCGGCGCCGAAGACGGGCTTGACGACGAAGTCGCGGTCGGCGGGGAGGGCGGGGCCGGCCGGGTCGCCGGGGGCGAGATACCGCGTCGGCACGACCGGCACCCCGGCCGCCGCGAGGTCGCCGAGATACCGCTTGTCGGTGTTCCACCGCACCACCTGCGCCGGGTTCGCGATCCGGGTCGCCGTCCCCACCTTTTCCACCCACGCCACGAACTCGTCGGCGCGCCAGGTGTAGTCCCAGGTGGAGCGGATGACGACCAGGTCGTACCCGCCCCACTCCGCCTCCGGGTCGTCCCACGGGCGGGCGACGGCCTCGGCCCCCGCCTCGGCCAGCGCCCGCAGCAGCACCGGCAGGTCCCGGTCCCTGCTCGGTTCCGCGCCGGGGTCGTAGGTGGCGAGGGCTATGCGAGGCACGGTGGAGCTCCCTTGGCTGACGGCGGCTGCGTTCCCCGGGCAGGCTAACGGGAACGCTGTTGACCTTCACCTTCGGTGAAGCCCCAGCATCGGTGGCGGACGTCGAGGAACGGGAGGGGGAGCAGGTATGGAGTGGCTGACCATCGGGGCCTTCGCGAAGGCCTGCCGGCTGTCGCCGAAGGCGCTGCGGCTGTACGACGGGCTGGACCTGCTGAAGCCGGCCCGGGTCGACCCGGAGACCGGCTACCGGTACTACGCCGACGCGCAGCTGGAACGCGCCCGGCTGGTGGCCTGGCTGCGGCGGCTCGGCATGCCGCTGGCGCGGATCCGCGAGGTGTGCGCGCTGCCCGCCGGCCAGGCCGCCCGGGAGGTGCGGGCGTACTGGGCCCGTATCGAGGCGGAGACCGCCGTACGGCGGGACCTGGCCGCGTTCCTCGTCGACCATCTGTCCGGAGAGTCGAGAAGGGACACGACGAAGATGCTGGAACTGCGTTATGCCGCCCATTCGGACCGGGGTCGGGTCCGGCCGTCCAACCAGGACACCGCGTACGCGGGGCACCGGCTGCTGGCCGTCGCCGACGGGTGCGGGCCGGCCGGGGCCTCGGCCAGTGCCGCCGCCGTGGCGGCGCTGCGGCCCCTGGAGGACGCGGAGCTTTCGGCGGGCAACGTGCTGAATCTCCTGGAGGACGCGGTGCGTTCGGCAGGCGAGGCCGTGCGGCGGGTGGCCCAGGGCAGTACGGAGGTCGGTACGACGCTCACCGCGCTGCTGTGGACCGGGTCCCGGCTGGCCCTCGTGCACATCGGGGACTCGCGGGCGTATCTGCTGCGCGACGGGGAGCTGTTCCGGATCACGCACGACCACAGTGTGGTGCAGACGCTGATCGACGAGGGCCGGCTGACGCCGGAGGAGGCCGAGAGCCATCCGCAGCGGATGCTGCTGGCGAAGGCCCTGCCGGGCGACAGCGCCGACACCCCGGACCTGAAGCTCCACGAGGTCCGGGCCGGCGACCGGTACCTGGTCTGCTCGGACGGGCTGACCAGGGCGGTCCGCGACGAGCGGATCACGGAGCTGCTGGGCCGGGGCGAGCCGGCGGACGCGGTACGGGCACTGACCGAGGCGGCCGACGCGGCGGGCGGCGCCGACAACGCGAGCGCGGCAGTGGCCGACGTCGTACCGCCCCCCGGCCCACCTGCCTCGGCCGGTTAGGCGGTATGGCCCCGTTCCGCTCCGCTCGGTAGAAAGTCCGTCATGACGCTGCACGGCACCGACGCCCACGCCGGTCTCCCCGGTCTTCCTCCGCTCGTCCGGCGGGCCCTCGGTGCCGCCCGGGCCCAGGCGTTTCCCTACTCCTGTCGGCCCGAGCAGGGGCGGCTGCTCCAGGTGCTGGCCGGTGGGGTCCAGGGGCGGATCGGGGAGACCGGGACCGGGGTGGGGGTCGGGCTCGCGTGGCTCGCCTCCGGGGCCCGGGCCGGGGTGCGGCTGTTCAGTGTGGAGCGGGAGGCGGAGCGGGCACGGGCGGCCGCCGGGGTGTTCCGCGACCGGCCCGAGGTCACGGTGGCGTGCGGGGACTGGCGGGACATCTCGGCGTACGGGCCGTTCGAGCTGCTCGTGCTCGACGGCGGCGGGCAGGGGAAGGTACCCGGGGACCCGGCCGCCGATGTCGAGCGGCTGCTGGTGCCCGGCGGAACCGTCGTCGTCGACGACTTCACCCCCTGCGACCAGTGGCCGCCCCGGTTCGGCGGGGGCGTCGACCGGGCGCGGTTGCGCTGGCTGGAGCATCCGGCGTTGCGGGCGCTGGAGGTGCGGCTCGCGTCCGATCTGTGCGCGGTCGTCGGGACGCTGCGGCCGTGACCGTACGGCACTGTGATCAAGGTCGTGGTGCGCGGTGCGAGTGAGGTGGTCTGGGAGGGCGGCGGCTGGTGTAGGAAGGGACTGTCGAGGTTCCGAAACGGTGAGGAGTCGTCGCGTGTCGTTTCTGTTTCCGGCCCTGGCGGACGGTCCGGGCGAGCGCAGCGGGGCGGGGGTCCCCCCGGACGAGGTCCGGGGAAGGGTCGCCCTGCGGTTCGGCGCGCGGTCGTTGACCTACGGGCAGCTCGCCGCCGCGGCCGGCGCCCTGGCCCTGCGGGTCGGGGACGCCGAGCGGGTCGCGGTGTGGGCGACCCCGGACCTGGAGACGGCCGTCGCCGTCGTCGGCACCCTGCTCGCCGGCCGGGCGGCCGTACCGCTCAACCCGAAGTCGGGCGACAGGGAACTCGCGCACATCCTCGCCGACAGCGCACCGGCCGCCGTGCTGGCCGCGCCCGGCGCCGAGCTCCCGGCCGGGCTCGCCGGCCTGCCGCGGATCGACGTCGACACGCAGGCCGCGGGCCCGCTGCCCGAGGACCGCTCCGCCGAGTCCGACCCGGCGCTCGTCGTCTACACCTCCGGCACCACCGGCCCGCCCAAGGGCGCCGTCATCCCGCGCCGGGCGCTGGCCGCGACGCTGGACGCGCTGGCCGACGCCTGGCAGTGGACCGGGGAGGACGTCCTCGTCCACGGCCTCCCGCTCTTCCACGTGCACGGGCTCGTGCTGGGCGTCCTCGGGCCGCTGCGGCGCGGCGGCGCCGTCCGGCACCTCGGGCGGTTCGACACCGCCGGGGTCGCCCGCGAGCTGAACGACGGCGCCACCATGTTCTTCGGCGTCCCGACCATGTACCACCGCATCGCCGAGGCGCTGCCCGGCGACGCGGACCTGGCGAAGGCGCTCGGCCGGGCCCGGCTGCTGGTCTCCGGCTCGGCGGCGCTGCCCGTCCACGACCACGAGCGGATCGCGGCGGCGACCGGACGGCGGGTCGTCGAGCGGTACGGCATGACGGAGACCCTGATGAACACCAGCGTGCGCGCGGACGGGCAGGCCCGGGCGGGGACCGTGGGCGTGCCGCTGCCGGGGGTGGAGCTGCGGCTGGTGGAGGAGGACGGGACGGCCATCGCGCGGTACGACGGGGAGACCGTCGGGGAGATCCAGGTGCGCGGCCCGAACCTGTTCACCGAGTACCTCAACCGGCCGGACGCCACCGCCGCCGCCTTCACCGCCGACGGCTGGTTCCGCACCGGTGACATGGCGGTGCGCGAGCCGGACGGCTACGTGCGGATCGTCGGGCGCAAGGCCACCGACCTGATCAAGAGCGGGGGCTACAAGATCGGCGCCGGGGAGATCGAGAACGCGCTGCTGGAACATCCGGGGGTGCGGGAGGCCGCCGTCACCGGGGAGCCGGACGCGGACCTGGGCGAGCGGATCGTCGCCTGGATCGTCCCGGCCGACCCGCAGTCGCCGCCGCCCGCCGAGGAGTTGGCGGACCATGTCGCCGGGCGGCTCGCCCCGCACAAGCGCCCCCGCGTCGTCCACTACCTGGACGCCCTCCCCCGCAACGACATGGGGAAGATCATGAAGCGGGCCCTCGGTGCCTGAGCCGACGCCCGAGCGGCTCTCCGCCCGCCAGGTCCTCGACCTCGTCACCGACCCCGGCACCTTCGCCGAACTCCCGCACCCGGCACGGCAGTCGCCGCCCGACGGCCCGCTCGCCTGGCAGGGGTACGAGGCCTCGCGCGCCCGCGCCGCCGGGCGCACCGGCGAGGAGGAGTCCGTCGTCGTCGGCACCGCGCGCGTCGAGGGCACGGCAGCCGTGCTGATCGCGTTCGAGTTCGGCTTCCTCGGCGGCTCGCTGGGCGAGCGGACCGGGGACCGGCTGGAGGCGGCCTACGTCCATGCCCGCGCGCACCGGCTCCCGGTCGTGCCGCTGGTCGCCACCGGCGGCAGCCGGATGCAGGAGGGCATGCTCGCCCTGTCCCAGCTCCAGCGCGTGGCCCGCCAGTCGGCGCTCACCCGGGAGGCGGGGCTGGCGCAGATCGCGGTCCTGCGCGACCCGACGACCGGCGGCGGCTGGGCCACCCTGGGCGCCGGCGCCGACGTGATCCTGGCCCTGCCCGGTGCCCAGGTCGGCTTCGCCGGCTCCCGGGTCCGCCCGCCGGACGCCGACCCGGCCGCGTACACGGCCGAGGCGCAGCTCGCGGCGGGGTCGGTGGACGCCGTGGTGCCCATGAGCGGGCTCAAGAGCCGGCTCGGGCTGTGGCTGCGGCTGCTGACCTCCCCGGCCGCGACCCCCGCCGACCCGCCGGCCGCCCTCGGCGGCACCGGCCTGCCCGCCACCGGCGGGGAGGCCGTCCGGCGCGCCCGGGCCCCGCAACGCCCCCGCGCCCAGGCCTACTTGGACGCCTACTTCACCCGCCGGGTCGCCCTCGTCGGCGACCGGTGCGGCGGTGCGGATCCGGACGGGATGCTGTGCGGGTTCGGCGAGCGGGACGGCCGTACCGTCGCCTTCGCCGCGCAGACCGGGACGGCGACCCGGCCCGCCGGGTACCGGACCGCCGCGCGCCTGATACGGCTCGCGGACCGGCTCGACATCCCCGTGCTGACCCTCGTCGACACCCCGGGCGCCGCCAATGACGCGGACGCGGAACGGCAGGGGGCGGGCGCGGCGATCGCGGAGCTGTTCGGGGAGGTGGCGGCGGCCCGGATGCCGATCACCACCCTCGTCATCGGGGAGGGCGGCTCGGGCGGGGCGCTGGCGCTGGCCGCGCCCGGCAACACCTGGGCCACCCCGGACAGCTACTTCTCCGTCATCGCCCCGGAACTGGCGGCGGCGATCCTGAAACGCCCGCCGGAGGAGGTCGAGCCCACCGCCGACCAGTTGCGCATCCGGCCCCAGGACCTGGTGGAGCTGGGAGTGGTCCGGGGCATCGTGGGCCGCTCCCCGGACGGCCTCGCCGCGCCCGCGCCGACCGGCTGACCCGGGCACCCCGCCGACGGGCTCCGGCCGCCACCGGACCATCCACCTGCCCTGCCGCCACTCCGCCCCTTCGTCCGGCCCGCCCGTCCCCCCTGCTCGCCCCTTCGTCCGGCCCGCCTGTCCCCCCTGCTCGCCCCTGCTCCCGGCCCTCCCGGTCCCTCTTGCCCACCCGCCCCTGCCCTGCGGGCCGCCGTCGGCCGCGTCGAAGCGGTGTCACCAGGCCGGTGGCGCAGAGGTGTTGGGCGGGTGCGGGCCGGGCGGGATTCCGTCGGGAGGGCGGGACAGGGGCCGTCGTCTTCGGTGACAATGGACGGGTTACGGGGTCGAGGACACGGGGGCGCCATGGCGAGGATGATGGAGTTCAAGACCGAGGACGGCGCTGTCGTCGTCGTGGAGTCGGCCGACGGCGGCCCCGGCAGCCGGCCGGTGTCCCGCGACGGCGGGGCGGGACCGGTCACGCAGGCCACCCGTTCCTTCGAGGGCGCCCTGGACGGGGTGCGGGCGGCGGCCCAGTCCGCGCTGCGGGTCTTCCGGGACGGGACCCTGCGACCGGACTCGGTGGAGCTGGAGTTCGGTGTGAAGCTGACGGCGGAGGCGGGCGCCGTGATCGCCAAGGGCGCGGCCGAGGGGCAGCTGGTGGTACGGCTGAGCTGGGCCTCCGGGGCTGCCGACGCGACATGAGCCGCGCTGCCTGGCACGCCCGGATCGAGTGCGGGGGCACGGTGGCCGGGGCCGGCTTCCTCGTCGGCCCCCGCACCGTGCTGACCTGCGCCCATGTCGTCCAGAACCGGGACCGGGCGGCGCTTACGGTCAGCTTTCCGAACCGCCGGGACCTCGGCGAGCTGACCGCCGCGGTGGCCGTGCACGGCGGCTGGGCGGGCGGCTGGACCGACCCCGGCGACCTCGCCGTCCTCGAATTGACCCGTGACGTGCCCCTGCAACCGGCCCGGTTCGCGCCGCCCGGATCCGAGCAGGGCGGCGCGGACCTGGAGGCGTACGGCTTCCCGGACGGGTACGAGGAGGGAGTGCTCGCCCGCTACCGTGCCGTGTCCCGGACGCTGATCGCCGACGAGTGGCTGCAGTTGGAGGCCGCCTCGGCGCACGGCCAGCCGATCGCGCAGGGCTTCAGCGGGGCGGCGGTGACCCTGGCGGACGGCCGGGTGGTCGGGATGGTCACGCAGGCCGCGGACCAGCCGGAGGTCCGGGTCGGGCGCATGCTGCCGACGGAGGTCATGGCCCGCTACTGGTACGACCTGGGCGCGCTGGTCCCGGCGCCCGCGACCGACACCCCGGCCGCTTCGGGGCGGCTGCACGCGCTGGTGCGGCGGGCCGAGGCCGCGGCCCTGGACTGCCGTCCCGAGCGGCTCTACCGGGACGCGGTGGGCCCCTTCGGCCCGGAGCCGCCCGCGGACGGGTTCGCCTCGCTGCGGGAGGCCGCGGCGTATGTGCAGTGGCAGGTGGACGACCCGGAGGCGGTGCCGAGGTTCGCCGACCGGCTGGCGGGGCTGCTGGATCCCCGGCCGCCGGCGCCCGCGCCGGACTCCGGCTGGGCTCCCATCGTGGTGGAGCTGGAGCACAGCGGCGAGGGCCGGGAGCAGGTCACGGTGCAGGTGTCGGCGTACCGGGAGGGGCAGCGCCGACGGGTGGCGGTGCAGCGGCTGCCGCGGGGCGAGGTACGGGCCTACGTCCAGCAGCGCGTGGACGACGCGTTCGCCCTGCTCGCACCCGACGCCGAGGCACTGCTCACCTTCGTGCTGCCCCGCGACTGGCTGAACGAACCGGTCGCGCACTGGGCGTGCGGCCCCGAGGACGCCACCCCGCTCGGCTGCGCACACCCGCTGGTCGTGGCCGACCTCTCCCGGCACCGCAGCGCGCGGTTGCGCCACCGGCTGGCCCACAAGTGGCGGGCGCTGGCGGGAAGTCCAGGCCCCACGGTGCTGCACCGGGTCGACTGCGGCAGCCCCGAGCGACCCCTCGGCCTGCGCAAACGGCTGCGGGACGAGGACGCCGGCCTGGCGGGTTTCGGCGCACCGCCCGACACCGCCCCGGACCGCTTCGAGGCCGGCCTGAACGTGCCGGTGCCCGTCCTGCTGTGGCCGCGCACCGGCTGCGCCACCACCGGCCATCCCGGCCCGTGCCCGGGAAGCGCCTTCCTGGACGCCCTGAGCCCGTACCTCGACGGCGTCCCGCCGGCCGAACTCCCCCGCCACATCTGGCGGTTGCGGGAGGAGGCCGCGGCCGACGCCGATCCCGACGGCCACTGGGCGCGGGACGTGCAGCTCCTGTGGGACGACCCGCGCTGCTACCCCGAACCGCCGGCCAGCCTGCACACTCCCGTCGCCTAGCCCGCCGCTTCCACTCACGGAGAAGGACCCCCATGCCCCTGTGGCCCGTCTACACCGGTACGAAGGAGCCGCACGACGGCATCACCGAGCTGCCCGCGCCGCCGCCCTGGCGCGCCTTCGACGGCGGCCCGGAACTGGCGACCCCGGCCGACACCGACGACACCTCGGCCACCTCCCCCGACCGCACCCACCGCGCCGCCACCTACCAGGCGACACCGCGCACGGTCCAGCTGGTCAACGCGGCCCTCTACCTGCGCCGTCCCCTCCTGGTCACCGGCCCGCCCGGTACCGGCAAGTCCTCGCTCGCCTACGCGGTGGCCCGGGAGCTGAGGCTGGGCCCGGTCCTGCGCTGGAACATCACCAGCCGCAGCACCCTCCACGACGGCCTCTACCAGTACGACCCGCTCTCCCGGCTCTACGCGGCCCGTCAGGCCGCCACCGCCCCCGGCCCCGGCCCCGGCCCCGGCGCCCCGATGCCCGAGTCCGGTATCGAGGACCACCTGCGCCTCGGCCCCCTCGGCACCGCCCTGCTGCCCTACGGCCGGCCCCGGGCCCTGCTCATCGACGAGATCGACAAGAGCGACCTCGACCTGCCGAACGACCTCCTCAACGTGCTGGAGGAGGGCCAGTACGAGATCCCGGAGCTGGTCCGCGCCGCCCGCCACGCCCCCACCGCCGAGGTGATGGTCGACGGCACCGACGAACGCGTCCCCGTGGAGCGCGGCCGGGTGCGCTGCCGGTCCTTCCCGTTCGTCGTCCTCACCAGCAACGGCGAACGCGAGTTCCCGCCGGCCTTCCTGCGCCGCTGTGTGACCCTCCGGCTCCGCCAGCCCGACGACCAGCAGCTCGCCGGCATCGTCCGCGCCCACCTCGGCGAGCCCGACGCCTACGCCCAGTCGCTGATCACCCGGTTCCTGTCCCGGGTCGGCGGCGGCGACCTCGCCACCGACCAGCTGCTCAACGCGATCTACCTGGCCCGGTCCTCCGACCTGGGCGCCGAGTCGCTGGACGAACTCGCGGAACAGCTGATGCCGTACCTCGGCGAGGCCGCCCGGACCGATGCCTTCTGACCGCTCCGCGCCCCTCGCCCGCCTCGCCGACGTCCTGGCGCGGGCGGGTGCCGGCGTGCGTCCGACGCCCCGGGAGCTGGCCGAACTGCTGTGGCTGGCAGGGCAGATGCGGCGGGAGGAGGAGCCGCCGGGCCCGTCGCGGGAGGTGGCCGGTCCAGTGCGGCCGCCGCGCCGGGAACCGGCCGCCCCGCCGCCCCCGCCCACCGGCGACCAGGCGGAGCCGCCACCGGCTCCCCCTGCCCAGGGGCCCGCTCGCACCCCGCTCCACCTGCCCGCTCCGGCCCCCTCCCCCGGCCCGCACACCTCCCTGCTCGCGCCCGCGCCGCCCATGCTGCGCCACCCGCTGGCCCTGCAACGCTCCCTGCGCCCGCTCAAACGCCGTACGGACGCGCCCGCCGGCCACCGTCTCGACGAACACGCCACCGCCGACCGCATCGCCCGCCTCGGCGCGGCCCCGCAGTGGTGGCTCCCGGTCCTGCACCCGGCCCAGGAGCGCTGGCTGCGTCTGAACCTGGTGTACGACGAGGGCCCGACCATGCCGGTCTGGCGCCCGCTGCTGCGCGAACTGCACACGGCGCTCGCCCAGTCGGGGGTGTTCCGGACGGTGGCGGTGTACCGGGCCGGTGCGGACGGTACGGTGCGCGGCGGTGCGGGTCTGCCCGCTGACGGACGCACCGTCACGCTCCTGGTCAGCGACTGCATGGGCCCGCAGTGGCGGCCGGGTGAGGCGCGCACGCGGTGGTACGGCACGCTGCGGCGGTGGGCGCGGCAGATGCCGCTGGCGGTGGTCCAGCCGCTGCCCGAACACCTGTGGCGGGACACGGCGTTGCCGGCCACGCCCGGTCTGCTGTCGTCCCCGTTCCCGGCGGCCCCGGCATCGGCGCTCACCTTCACGCCGTACGAGGAGGAGGTGCCCGAGGGGGCATCGGGGTCCTCGGGGGCCTCGGGAACGCCGGTCCTGCCGGTCCTGGAGGTCGGACCGCGGTGGCTGGCGAACTGGGCGGGGCTGGTGGCGTCGTCGGGCGGGGCCCGGTTCCCGGGCGCGGCGGCGCGGCTGGACGCCCCCGTACCGGAGGACGCGCGCACCGACCTGTCCCGGCTGGCCGCCGAGGACCTGGTCCTGCGTTTCCGGGCGAGCGCGTCCCCGGAGGCGTTCCGGCTGGCCGGTCATCTGGCGCTCGGGCGCCCCGATCTGCCGGTGATGCGGCTGGTGCAGCGGGCGGTGGAGCCGGAGCCGCGGCCGCAGCACCTGGCGGAGGTGATCCTGAGCGGGGTGCTGACGGCGGTGCCGGGGCCGCCGGGCTCGTACGCGTTCCGGCCGGGGACGCGGGAGCTGCTGCTGCGGAGCCTGCCGCGGGCGGCGCGCGGCAGCACGGGGGAACTGCTGGCCCGGGTGGGCGGGTTGATCGAGGAGCGGGCGGGGGCGGCACCCGGGGAGTTCCGGGCGGTGGCGCCGGGGGACGGCGGGGCTCCCGCGGCCGCCGGTAACTCCCCCGCCGGGGAGGGCGAGGCGTTCGCGACGGTGCGGGCGGAGAGTGTGCGGCAGCTGGCGGGGAGCGGTGGCGCCGGGACGGCCCCGTTTCCACGGCAGGTCGGCGGGCGGTACCGGCTGGTACGGAGGTTCCTGCCGAACGGGTCGATGTGGCTGGCGAAGGACACGGAGACGGGAGGGTCGGTGGTGCTGCGGCTGCACCGGCCGTTCGCCGACCCGGCACGGCGGCCCGCGTTCCTCCGCGACGCCGAGCGGCTGCGGGCGGCCGGGCACCGCAACCTCGTCGGGGTCAGCGACTTCGGCATCGAGGGTGAGAGGGCCTACCTCGTCATGGAGCACCTGGCCGGAACTCCTCTCAACGCCCTTGCCGCGCCGCATGGTTACCGGCTTCCCGGCCCTCTCCTGGTGTCGGTCGGGAGCCAGCTCGCACAGGCCGTGGGCGCCCTCCACGACGTGGGGCTCACCCACGGCGCTCTCACCATGTCCCAGGTCATGCTGCTGCCCGACGGCACCGTCAAGCTGGGCGGGTTCGCCGCGGGCCGGACATCGGGCGCGCCGGGGCGGGCGCAGGACCTGTCGGCGCTGTGCGAGGTGATGCTGCTCCTGGCCGCGGGTACCTCGCGTCTGACGCCGCCCTTCGCACCGGACGAGCTCCGTCACCTGCCGGAGTCGCTGCGCGAGCGGTACGCGCGGGCCCTCACGCTGCTCGTGTCCCCGTCCCCGTCGCGGGGGTCCGGCCTGGAACAGCTGGCCGACGGCGAGCTGCTGCTGCGCGCCCAGGAGGAGTACGACTGGCAGCGCTTCTACCACGTCCTCGGCCCGCTGACCACCGAACTCGCCGCCGGTACCTCGGACTTCGGTCCGGCGGAGAGAGCCGCGCTGGCCATGCTGCTGCTGCGGCACGGCCGCGAGGTGACCCGCGACGCCCTGCGGAGGGGGCTGTGGAGCCCTGGCGAGGAGCCGGCGGACGCGACGCGGGCGGTGGACCGGATCGCGTCCCGGCTGCGCGAGGCCCTGGGCCCCGGCGTCCTGGCCACGCTGCCCGACGGCTACGCACTGCACACCAGCGCCGACTACCTGGATCTTGTCCACTGCGAAGGCCTGGAGAGTGCGGCCACCTCGCTGGCCGCCCAGGGCAATCTCCGGGGCGCGCGGGCCCGTCTGGGCACGGCCCTGGGGCTGTGGCGCGGCGCGGGCCCCCTCGCGGACGTCCCCGGCCCCGCCGCCCGCACCGCGCGCTCCCGGCTCCAGCAGCTCCGGCTCGCCCTGCACCGCCAGGTCGCCGAACTCGACCTGGATCTCGGCGAGTACGAACGGGCCGCCCTGCAACTCACGGACCTGCTGCGGACGTACCCCTCCCGGGAGGACCTGCTCCGGCTGCTGCTGATCGCACTACAGCGTCTGGGCCGTACCGACGAGGCCCTGGACGTCTACGAGGAGTACGAGCTGGCCGGCGGCAGCGATCCCGAACTCCGCTCCATCGGGCACGAGTTGCGCGCGGAGCGCGACGAGCCGGGGGACGCGGCCGAGTACGAGCCGCCGGCACCGGAGGCCCGGTCGCACGACGAACCGGTGGGCTCCTTCCCCACCGAGGAGTCACTGCCGTCCGTTCTCGCGCTGGAGGAGGAGTCGGCCGAATCGCTCGAGACTCCGCTGCCGCAGAACGTGGTGCCGGAGAGTCTGTTCGCGGTGGCGGATCCGATCGGTGACTTCGCGGACGAGTACGACGACGGTGACGAGGGCTACGAGGGCGACCCCGACGACGGTTCCGAGGAGGCTCCCGGGGACGGCGAGGAGCCGCCGCCGACCTACCGGACCTTCGTCACGTACGAGTTGGCGGATCCGCCCCGGGACGCGGACTCCGTGGCGGCGCTCGGCCGGGCGGTCACCCGGCTGCTGGCGGCGGGCGGGCTGGACGCGGCCCAGTACGACCTGTCCGCGCGGGAAACCGGCTACTTCGTGGTGACGGCGCCGGACGTGTCGGTGCTCGCGCTGCTCTCCGCCACGTGGCTGCGGCTGCGGGACGAACTGGTGCTGCTGGGCGCCGACCGCAGATGGCTGGTGACGTTCTCGTGCCGCCACGCGGACGGCCGGGTCGAGGCACCGGATCCGGCCGCCGTCCGTCAGGCGCTGGACGCCTCGGGCGACCGGCGGGCCGTCGTCGCCGTGCCGCAGACACTGCGCGACGAGTGGGACGACGACCCGGGCTTCGCCGACCGGCTGTCGCCACTGCGACGCGGGTCCGCGGCGGGCTGGTACTGGCCCGCGCTGCTGCCGCGGGTGGCCCATGACCGCACCGTCGATCCGCCGGCGGTCTTCGGCCCCTGCCCGCTGCCCGCCGGGAACCTGTTCCCCAAGCCGTCGGGAGAGACCAGGACCGTCGTGTACCAGGGTCCTCGCCGCGAGGACCTCAGCCTCACCCGCGGTCCCGAGGCCACCGGCTACTACGAGGTGGATCTCACCGAGCGCCGGCTCGCGCTGGACGTGTCCGCCGGCACGTTCCGTGCGGTCGGCGAAGCACGGTGGCGCATCACCGACGTGCTCTGCGTACTGGCCCTCGGCATCCTGCAGACCGTGCCCGAGGCCGTCGAGAACGCCGTGCGGGGGCGGTTGCTCCTGCTGTCGGAGAACCGTCCGCGCACCCACCCGGACCAGGCCCGGGCCGAGCTGGGTGACGGGCCGGGAGAGAACACCCCGCGCGGCGTCGCCGTCCGCTGGGACCTGACCCTCACCACGACCCGCGACTCCTAGGGCCCGCTGCCGGAAGCCGCCCGTACCCGCCGTAACGGCGAAACCCCCCATTCAGCCGCGCCCCGCCCGGCCCCTCCCCGCAGGCGCGCCGCTCCGATCCCCCGGAGGATGCGAAACAGGCCGCCGACCGGCGGTGCCACCCCACACGGCCCGCGCACTCGGGAGGACCTGCCATGACCGTCAGTCTGGAGCAGTTGCGCCGCTGCCATTTCGCCGTCGATCTGGGGGCCTCCCGCACCCGGGTGTACGTGAAGGGCATGGGCCTGGTCGTCGACCAGCCTTCCGTCGTCGCCGAGAACACCCGTTCCGGAGCACTGATCGCCGTCGGCGAGTTCGCGGAGAGGATGACGGGCCGTACCCCCGACTACATCCGCGTCGTGCGCCCCGTCTCCGGCGGCACGGTCGTCGACATCGAGATGGCCCAGCGCATGCTGCGCCACCTGCTCGGCGACAAGATCCGCCGTTCGCTGCGCCGCAAGGCCCGGCTGCGGGGGGCGGCGTGCACCCCGCACGACGCCGACCCGCTGGCCCAGCGGGCGACCATCGAGACGCTGGTGGGACTGGGGGCGCGGCGGGTGGAGCTGGTCGACACGCTGATCGCGGCGGCGGTGGGATGCGGGCTGCCGGTCGAGCGGCCGGAAGCGAGCATGATCCTCGTCTGCGGGGCCGCCGCCACCCAGGTCGCCGTGCTGTCGCTGGGGTCGATCGTGTGCGCCGAGCGGCTGCCCGTCGGGGGCGAGGCCGTGGACCACGCGATCGTGCAGCACCTGCGGCACGAGCACGAGCTGATGCTGCCGAGCCAGGCCGTACGACCCCTGCAACTGGCCCTGGACGGAAACGGCCTCACCCCGCACGGCCCCGCCTCCACCGAGATCCACGGGCGGGACGTGGCCACCGGGCTCGCCCGCAGCGTGCGCGTCGACACCGCCGCCGTACGGGAAGCCATCCAGGCGCCCCTCATGTCGGTCCTGGACGGGATCGGCAAGGTGCTGCGGGACTGCCCGCCGGACCTGGTCGCCGACCTCGCCGACCGCGGGATCATGATGGTCGGCGGGTCGGCGCTGCTCCCCGGCTTCGACCAGCTGCTGCGGCAGGCCACCGGCATGCCGGTGCACATCGCGGAGCGGCCGGACGTGTGTGCCGTGCAGGGCGTCGGGGCGATGCTGGAGGGCCGGATCGAGCCGCTGGTCCTGGATCCGCTGGCCGCCTGACCCCGCCCCGCCCCCACCGGCCGGCACCGGCCGGCACCGGTGTGAGCCGATGCGCCCCCTGCGCTCCTTGTCGACCCTCGGTTAGGGTGGACTCACCGAAGGTGACGGGAGGGGACGTTCCGTGACAGCCGACATCACCGTGTTCGCCGAGAACCTCGCCGAGGCGGCAGCGGTCCCCCGCCTCGCCGTCACCCGGGTCGGCGTGACCGGACACCGGGCGATCCCCCCGTCCGTCCTGCCGTACGTGCGCTCCGCCCTGCGCGACCGGTTCAGCCGCACCGACGTGGAACTGGAGGCCCTCAGCTGCCTCGCCGCCGGCGCCGACCAGCTGTTCGCGGACATCGCCCTGGCCCACGGCGTCCCGCTGACGGCCGTGATCCCCGGCATGGACTACGAGGCCCACCTGGGCGACGAGGAGGCCCGGAGCACGTACCGCAGGCTCCTGAGGTCCTGTACGACCCGTGTGGACCTGCCCCGCCAGCCGACGCACGAGCAGGCCTACTTCGCCGCGGGCCGCTGGATCGTGGACCACTGCGACCACCTGGTCGCCGTATGGGACGGCCGTCCGGCGCGCGGCAAGGGCGGCACCGGCGACGTGGTGGCCTACGCGCGGCACAGCGGGGTACCGGTGACGGTGCTGTGGCAGGCGGGGGTGCGGCGGGCCTGACGTCCGGCCGCCGGTCCTGGCGGGGCCGTGCAGGGGCGTCAGGAGCCGAAGCGCACCAGCCACTCCGTGTGCGCCGGGGACATCAGCCGCTCCGTCTCCCCCACCGCCTCGGCCCAGCCCGCCTCCGTCACCGTCGTGGTCATGGCGATCCGGGCGGTCTCCAGATCCTGTTCGATGAGGGAGTGCGCGTACGTCAGCGGACCGTGCCGGCGTACCTCCTGCCAGGCGACGCCCGCCGCGGCGGCCGCGCTGAGCAGCCCCGCGAGGTCGGCGCCGCCGAGCAGGCCGACGGTCCGCAGCAGGGCGGCGGCGAGGGCGAACAGAGTCAGGGCCGCGGTGACGGAGGACCAGCGGGCGGCGGCGCGGTGCGCGCGGACGGCCCGGTTCTTGTACCAGACCGTCTGCTCCAGGAGCCGGTCGCGCAGGTAGAGGTCCCGGCGGGCCGCGAAGGACTTGGCCCGCTCCGCGCGCATCCGCGGGGTGATCTGGCCCTTGCCCCGTGCGCCGGGGTCGCTGCGGGAGTCCTCCCAGCCGCAGGTGCGCAGCTCGCGCAGGCGTTCTTCGAGGCGCTCGGCGAACACCGCGTCCGGATCGGCGACATGGGAGTGGAACGGGCCGCCGTGCACCATGTACTGCCAGGCCAGCGACTTCACCAGCTCGGCGGCCGCCCGGTGCGCCTGCCAGTGGGCGCGGCTGCGACGGCGCGAGGTGCTCAGGCCGAGGGCGATCGTCAGCCCGTACAGCACGGCGGCCAGCACCGTCATCACATGGCCTGACGCCTGCTCGGTGAGAACGGCGGCCGCGGTGGCCAGAAGCAGCAGGATCAGATGCGTGCGCACCGCCCGGAACGAGTCACTCTGATGGCGTAACGCCCAGTCGTCACTCACCTGGAACAACGGCGGCAGATCCCGCTCGCCCAGTGTGGTGCCCGGTACAGGAGTGGTAGCGGCCCCCATGAACGCCCCCCGAATTCACCGCACGCCCCCGAAGGCCTGAGCGCGCCCCCGACAAGATGGCCTAAGAAAACAATGAGCGGTGAACGCAGGCCCGGGCACAAGAGGTTCGCGGAGCATTCCTGGTATAGGGTCCGCACCATCGGGACCAGACACGGTTCCGCGCACCCGAACCGGAGCGACGAAACATCATGCCCAACGCGACGCACGCCCTCGCCCCCGCGCCGGCCCCCCGGCACACCCGCCTGGCGGACATCGACCCGTACGAGGCCTCCGCGTCGCGCGACGCGGGCCGCGTGATCGACGTCCCCGACCACCGTTCGCACCGGTCGGTCACGTTCAACTCCGCGGCCTGAGCAGAGGCGACGCCGCGCGAGACAGCACCCGGACGTGGGTGCGCGGGCGGCCGCACGCGCCGCTCGTACCCACGTCAGCGCGCTGATGACGCGTCAAGATTCCCCGCGGTAATACGGTTTGCGGCGCCCCGCGAGTGGGAAGCGTGCCACACTTCCTTCGGTGACGAGCCAGTCGCCCGACAGCCCACCTCTGAGACAGCTGGTCCTCAAGATCCACAGTAGGTGTGATCTGCTCTGTGACCACTGTTACGTGTACCAGCACGCCGACCAGAGCTGGCAGTCGCGCCCCACCTTCATCCGCCCTCAGACGGTGCGTTCCGTCGCCGCCCGGCTGGCCGACCACGTCGCCTCCCGGTCCCTTGAGTCCGTCTCGGTGATCCTGCACGGCGGCGAGCCGCTGCTGGTCGGCCCGGCCCGGCTGCGGGACATCTGCGCCGAGCTGACCCGCGCCCTCGCCCCGCTGACCGTGCTCGACCTGCGCATGCACACCAACGCGGTCACCCTGAACCGGCGCCACCTGGACGTCTGCCGGGAGTTCGGGGTCCGGGTCAGCGTGTCGCTCGACGGCGACCGCGCCGCCAACGACCGGCACCGGCTCGACCGCGGGGGCCGCAGCAGCTACGACCGGGTGGTCCGCGGCATCCGGCTGCTCCAGGAGCCCGAGTACCGCCACCTGTTCAGCGGAGTGCTGTGCACGGTGGACGTGGCGAACGACCCGGTCGCCGTGCACGACGCCCTCACCGAACTGGCCCCGCCGCGGATCGACTACCTGCTGCCGCACTCCACCTGGGACTCCCCGCCGCCCAACCCGGCAGGGACGGCCACCCCGTACGCCGACTGGCTGCTCGCGGTCTTCGACCGCTGGGAACAGCAGGGCCGCCCGATGCCGGTGCGGACCTTCGACTCGGTGCTCAGCACCCTGCGCGGCGGACCGCCCCTGACCGAGGCGCTGGGCCTGGCACCCAGCGACCTCGCCGTGATCGAGACGGACGGCACCTTCGAGCAGGCGGACTGGCTCAAGACCGCCTACGCGGGCGCTCCGGAGACCGGGTACGACGTCTTCCGGCACGGCTTCGCGGAGTTCGCCGCGCACCCCGGTGTCCAGGCCCGGCAGCGGGGTGTCGAGGGGGTCAGCGACACCTGCCGGCGCTGCCCGGTGGTGCGGTCCTGCGGCGGCGGGCTGTACGGGCACCGGTACAGCTCCGAGAACGGGTTCGACAACCCCAGTGTCTTCTGCGGTGATCTGCGCTCCCTGGTGGAGGGCATCGCCGACCGGGTGACCGACCGCTCGTTCTCGCCGGCGGTGCTGGGCTCGGCCCACCTCTCCTGGGCCCAGCTTGAGCTGGACCGGCTGCTGCTGCGCCGGGCGCGGGGGCAGCTGGCGTCCGAGCCGGACTGGGCGGACGCCTGGCGGCTGCTGCTGGCCCTGGACGCCCGCCCCGAGACCGCCCGGCATCTCGACGCGGTGCTCGCGCACCCGTACGTGCGCACCAGCCTCCAGCGCTCCCTGCGCGGCCCCGCCGACACGGCCCGGTTCATGTCCCTGGCCGCCGCCGCGGCCCTGCGGGCGGGGGCGGCGGCCACCCTGTCCTGGGACCAGCCCGGCACCCGGCTGCACCTGCCCACCTGGGGCACCTACCGCCTCAGGGCCGCAGGCCGCATCGAGGTCACCGTGGCCCCGGACGCCTTCCGGGTACGCGAAGGCGGCGAGTCCGACCCGGTGTGGGTGCGCCTCGACGAGGTCCCCGTCTCCGCGCGCTGGCGCCCCGTCGACCGGCTGCCGGTCCAGGACGGCCCGCTGGTCGACGACGCCGACCCCTACCGGGACTGCTACCCCTTCCCCGTCGCCCCGCCGCTGGAGTGCGGCGAGTTCGCCGAACGGATGGCCCGCGCCTACGAACTGCTGGCGAAGGACGCGCCGGACCGGCACCGTGACCCGGACGCCTTCCGCCCCACGGTCCTCACCCCGCTGGCGGCGGGCAGCGGTCTGGTGCTCGGTACTCACGGGTTCGGGGCGCTGGGGGTGGCGGTCGACGTGACGCCCGAGGAGTTCGCCCGGGAACTGACCCGTATCGGCCGCCGGGCCCGCCTGACCGCCCTGCGCGAGACGGCCGACCTGCACCGGCCGGGCAGCCCCGCCGGCGCCCTGCTGGACCGGGCGGACGACGGGCTGGGCCGGCGGGCGCGGGAGGAGGCGGCAGCCGCGCTCACGGCTCTCACCCTGCTGCCGGGGTCCGAACTGACCCCGACCGGGGCCGTGCTGGTGGCCCGCATGTGGTCGCAGTGGTCGAGTGTCCGCGAGGGATCATGACCGCGTGACGCGGTCGTTCGCGGTGGGCGGCGCGTTCCACCCCGCCGAGTGCCGCAACAGGCCCTCGGCCCGGCTGCCGCGCCGCGTGTCCGCCCCGGGGTGGGCGAGTGGGCCTCGCGGGCGGTCGTGCTCCGCGGGATGCGGGACGCGGCGGGGCACGTCAAGGGGCAGATGTCTGGATATCGCCGGGCTTTGGCCTGAAAGGAGTGAACCGGATACGGGGTCCGTCAGGCACATTGTTGAGTCCGGCGGAGGCGCGCACCGGCGACGGGGTCCGTCCAGCGGCTCGCCGACGCGCAGGGGGACGTGCGGACATGGGGGAACGGGTGCAGGATCGGGCTCCGGACAACCGGCCCTATTTCTTCCTGTCGTACGCCCACACCCCGCCATGGGGTCCGGACGGCGGCGACCCGGACCACTGGGTGCGGGTCCTGTACAACGACCTGTGCGGCCACATCATGGCCCTCACCGACCTGCCCGCGGGCTGCCCGGTCGGCTTCATGGACCGGGAGATGCGCTCCGGGGAGGGCTGGCCCGAGAAGCTGAGCGAGAACCTCGCCTCCTGCCGGGTGTTCGTGCCGCTGTTCTCGCCGCGCTACTTCTCCAGTGAGATGTGCGGCCGCGAGTGGTACGCGTTCCACGAGCGGATGCTGAACGCCAGGACCACCGGCACGGCCACCGCCTCGGCCATCGTGCCCGCCCTGTGGACGCGCGTCGACATGCGCGAACTGCCGGACTCGGTACGGCACATCCACGTCGAGAACACCTCGTCGGGCGGGCGGTACCTCAGCAACGGGATCTACGGGCTGATCAAGCTCAGCCGGCTGCGCGACGAGTACGACGAGACCGTGTTCGGCCTCGCCGAGCGCATCGTGCAGGCGGCCCGCGAGTCCGGGCTGCCGCCCGGCCGCCCACGGGACTACGAGAGCACCCCGAGCGCCTTCAAACCGCGCGGCACCGGACCCCGGCACATCCGGCTGACCGTGGCCGCCCCCACCGAGGACTCCGTCCCGGAGCACCGCGACGCCCGGCCGTACGGCGACGACGCGCTGGACTGGAATCCGTACCACACCGAGTCGACGCGCGCGCTGTCCGCACACGCCGAGGAACTGATCCGCTCGCTGGACTACCGGGTGACCGTCGCCGCCTTCGACGACGAGCACCCCGTCGAGGAACCGAACGGATCCGGGGAGCGGCAGCCCGGCATCCTGCTCGTGGACCAGTGGGCACTGAGCGACGAGGAACGCCGCAGCAGGCTGAAGACGTTCGACGCGTACGCCCGCCCGTGGGTGAGCGCGATCGTGCCGCGCTGCCGGGCGGACCTGCAGAACCACGGGGAGCAGGGGCGGCGGCTCGCCGAGGAGCTGGAGCGGGTGATGCCGACGATCCTGGAGCGGGCCCGGCGCAGCGACACCCGGATCGCCGTCAACGGCGTACCCACGCTCAAGTCCTTCACCAGGGTGCTGCCCGAGGTGGTCGCCTACACGACCCGGCAGTTCCTGAAGAACGCGGAGGTCCGACTGCCGCCGGGCCCGCACGTCCCCAGGCCCCGCCTGGCGGACCCCTACCCGTCGTCCGGCCCGGACACGGGAGACGACCCCGGAGGAGAGGCATGACGGCCGCACGCGACGGACGCATCATCACCTTCTACTCGTACAAGGGCGGCACCGGACGGACGATGGCGCTCGCCAACACCGCGTGGATCCTCGCGGCCAACGGCAAACGCGTACTCGCAGTGGACTGGGACCTGGAGGCTCCCGGGCTGGATCGTTTCTTCCACCCGTTCCTGGACCCCAACGTGCTCGCCGCCACCGGGGGCGTCCTCAACATCCTCCAGGACTACGCCTGGGCGGCGACGGACGGCATCACCCGCACGGGCCCCTGGCACCTGGAGTTCGCGGACGTCGAGCAGCACGCCGTCTCGCTCTCCCCCGAACGGCAGGGGCTCGGCTTCGAGAAGGGCGGCTCGCTCGACTTCCTCTCCGCCGGAAAGCAGTTCCGCGCCTACTCGGGCACGGCGTCCTCCCTGGAGTGGGACAACTTCTACGACCGTCTCGGCGGCGGCATGTTCCTGGAGGCTCTGCGCGACAGCATGAAGCGGTCGTACGACTACGTCCTGATCGACTCGCGCACCGGGCGGTCGGACACCGCGGACATCTGCACCCTCCAGATGCCCGACCTCCTCGTCGACTGCTTCACCTTCAGCGACCAGGCCCTGGACGGCGCGGCCGACGTGGCGTACAGCGTCGGTGACGAGAGCCGCAAGCGGCGGATCCGGGTGCTGCCGGTGCCGATGCGCGTCGACGACGGCGAGAAGGACAAGGTCGAGGCGGGCCGCGCGGTGGCCCGGTCGAAGTTCGCCGGAATGCCGAAGGGGCCGGGCGGGGAGCGGCTGAGCGCCGACGAGATCACCGCCTACTGGGGCAGCGTCGAAATACCGTACAAGCCCTATTACGCGTACGAGGAGACGCTCGCCGTCGTCGGTGACAAGAAGGGCGACCCGAAGTCGCTGCTGGCCGCGTTCGAGCGGCTCACCGCGTTCGTGACCGACAACGAGGTCACCTCGCTGCCGCCGATCCCCGATCCGGCGCGGCTGCGCTGCCGGGACGCGTTCATCCGGCGGCGGCCGCAGACCTCCGCGGTGCGGGTGGAGATCGCCTACGCGGCGGAGAACCGGATGTGGGCCGACTGGGCCGAGTCGCTGCTGAAGCGGGCGGGGTGCGCCGTCGTCCTGCACGACCTGGCCGCCGGACCGCTCGGCGGTCCCGCTCCCGGCACCCGCGCCCTGGTGCTGTGGTCCAGGGCGCTGTACGACTCCCGGCACACCGAGGACCTGCCGGGCCCGGCGGCCGGCGGCGACCCGCTCCCGGGATCACTGATACCGGTGCGGGTCGACGAGGTCCAGCCACCGGAGTCGTACCAGCACCAGGCCGACCTGGTCGACCTGCACGGACTCGACGAACCCGGCTGCGAGGCGGCGCTGCTCGGCGCGCTCGAACTGCCCGCGCAACTGCCCAAGGGCGGACCGGCGGCACCCCGGTTCCCCGGCCATGTGCCGGACCACTGGAACGTGCCGCAACGCAACAGCACCTTCACCGGCCGGGGTTACATCCTCGAAAAGGTGCGCGAGCAGCTGCGCAGCGGCATGACCGCGGTACTGCCGCAGCACCAGGCGCTGTTCGGGATGGGCGGGGTCGGCAAGACGCAGATCGCGCTGGAGTACGTGCACCGGTTCGGCGCCGACTACGACCTGGTGTGGTGGGTGCCGTCCGAGAACGTCGACAACGTGGTGGCCTCGCTCGCCGAACTCGGCTCCCGCATCGGCGCGCCCGGCGGTGAGGACATGGCGCTGGCCAGCAAGGAAACCGTGCGCATGCTCTCCCGGGGCAACCCCACCAAGCGGTGGATCCTCGTCTTCGACAACGCCGACGACCCGGAGGACCTGGCCGGTTACATGCCCACCACCGGCGGCGGCCACATCCTGGTCACCTCGCGCAACCAGGCGTGGTCGGACAAGGGACAGACGCTCCAGGTCGACGTCTTCCAGCGGCAGGAGAGCAAGGAACACCTGTCCCGGCGCGCCCCGGGCCTCACCTCCGCGGAGGCCGACCAGGTCGCGGAGGCCGTGGGCGACCTGCCGCTCGCGGTGGAGCAGGCCGGTGCCTGGCTGGCCGAGACCGCCATGCCCACGGCCGAGTACCTGCGCCGCCTCACCGAGGAGACCGCGGCGGTGATGGGGCTCAACCAGCCCTCCGACTACCCCGAGACGGTGGCCGCCACCTGGAACATCTCCATCGAGCGGCTGAAGGAACGCTCGCCCGCCTCGGTCCGGCTGCTCCAGCTGTGCGCGTTCCTCGCCGCCGAGCCGATCTCCTCGGAACTGCTCTACGACAGCGACGAGATGCTCTCCGCCCTCCGCCTGACGGAGAGCATGCTGATCGGCCAGCTGGTGCGGGAGATCGGCAAGCTCGCGCTCGCCAAGGTCGACCAGATCAACCGCTCGATCCAGGTGCACCGCCTGGTGCAGGCGGTGATCCGCTCCCAGATGACGGAAGAGGAGCGGCGCAAGGCCCGGCACACGGTGCACGAGATCCTCCGAGGCGCCCGTCCCAAGGGCGACGAACCCACCGACAACCGGGAGAACTGGGCGCAGTTCGACATCATCTGGCCGCACCTGACCGCCTCCGACGTCCGCAACTGCACCGAGGCGGAGCCGCGCCGGCTGCTCATCGACCGCGTCCGCTACCTGTGGAAGCGCGGCGAGTTCCCGCGGGCGCAGCGCCTCGCCGAGGAACTCCTCGACCACTGGAGGGAACCGCTCGGCGAGGACGACGAGCAGTACCTGTACCTGCGCTGCCAGCTCGCCAACGTGCTGCGTTCCCAGGGGCTGTACGTCGAGGCGCGGGAGATGGACGACGACGTGCTGCGGCGGCAGCGCCGGCTGCTCGGCGACCGGCACCCGCACACGTTCATCACCACCTCCGGCCTCTCCAGCGACCTCGCGGCACTCGGCGAGTACACCAGGGCGGTGGAGCTGGCGAAGGAGGCGCACGAGGGCTTCAGCGACCTGTTCTACGAGGCCCACCCGCGCACCCTGAACGCGGCCAACAACCTCGCCCTGGCGCTGCGCATGGTCGGCAGGTACCGGGACGCCCTGCTGATCGACGAGGTCACCCTCGCCCGCCGGACGCAGGTGCACGGCACCGATCACATCTACACGCTGTCGTCCGCGGAGAACCTCGGCCGCGACCTGCGCGAGGTCGGCGAGTACCAGGCGTCGGTGGCCATGCTGTCGCGGGCGTACGAGCAGCACAAGCGGGTGCTCGGCGAGGAGTTCCCGGGCACGTTGCGGTGCGCGAAGTCGCTCGCGGTGTCGCTGCGCCGGGCGGGCAAGCTGGAGGACGCGCGGCTGCTGACGTCGGAGACGCTGAAGCAGTACCGCGCCCAGTACACCGCGCCCACCCCGGACTCGCTCGCCTGCGAACTCAACCTCGCCGCCGACCTGTTCGCGGCCGAGGACCCCGAGGGCGCGCGTGACGTCGCCCAGAAGGTGCTCACCGAGTACGTGAAGAAGCCGGGCGAGGCCCACCCCTACACGCAGACCGCGATGAACAACCTCGCGGTCTTCCACTGGGGCTGCGGTGACAGGGAGAAGGCCGAGGAGGTGTTCCAGAAGGTGCTGGAGCGCATGACCGAGGTACTGGGCGCCCACCACCCGCACACCCAGTTCTGCTCCGCCAACTACGCCATCGTGCTCGCCCAGACCGGCCGGCTGGAGGAGGCCTGGGAGCGGGAGCGGCTCAGCATCGACGCGCTGCGCGCGGACCTCGGCGCCGACCATCCCGAGGCCCTGGCCGTCGTCAGCAACGGCGCCCTCACCCTGAGCGCCCTCGGCCGCGTGGACGAGGCCCGCACGCTGCGCGAGGAAGCCGTCGGCAGGCTGCAGGGGCTGCGCGAGAAACTCGGCGAGAACAACGGCATCACCCGCTTCGCCCTGGACGAACGGCGAGTGTACCGGGACCTGGAGCCGCTGGCCGTGTGAGCCTCGTGCGGCCGGGGCGGACGGCCCGTCGGCCGCGCGCGGTCATCCTCGGGGTGTCCCCGCCAGCAGCCAGTCCAGTACGTCGGGCAGGGCGCGCAGCGAGGCGAAGTGCGCCGCCTTCGGCTCCAGGACCGCCTTGGCGCGCGGGATGCGCGCGGCCAGCCAGGAGAAGTGGGAGGCGGGCGAGAACACGTCCTTGGCGCCGTGCCACAGCAGCACCGGCACCCCGATGTGCGCCGGATCGAAGCCCCACGGGCTGGTCAGCGCGAACGCGTCGTCGATCCAGCCGTACGGCGAGGTGCGCAGCGCCTCGTGGTAGGTGCGCAGCAGCATGGACCGGATGCTGGTGTCGGAGACGATCAGCCGGTCCTCCTCGGTCAGGTCCGCGCGCAGGTCCTCCAGCAGCCGCGCCGGGTTGCTGCGGATGACGGCCGAGCGCGGGATGATCCGGGCCGCGTACCGCTCCGGGTCGGTGAAGGCGGTGTGGAACTCCAGGACGTTGAACGGTGCCATCCCGGCGAACCAGTCGAGCCCCTCGGCGTCCCGTGGCGCGAGCCCCACCAGGGCGGCCGCCCGGGTCACCCGGCCCGGCAGCAGCGCCGCGCAGGCGAGGGCGTGCGGTCCGCCGCCGGAGCGGCCGGCCACCGCGAACCGGCCCAGTCCGAGGGCGTCCGCGACGGCCGCCACGTCCTCGACGACGTCCACGACCCGCCGTCCGGGGCGGCGGTCCGAGCCCCCGTACCCCGGCCGGTCGAAGCTGATGAGCCGGGCGCCCTGCTGGTACAGGAACATCGGCCGGGGCCGCGGCCCCACCCGGCTGCCGGGCATCCCGTGCAGCAGGAAGACCGGCCGCCCTTTCGGATCTCCGGACACCTCCACCCGCAGCCGCCGCCCACCCGTCGTCCGCACCAGATCAGGCACCGCCGTGTCCCCCTCCCGCGGCGCCGGCGGGGCCGCGTTGCCGGGCCATTGCCCGCAGAGCCGGACGGTGAAACGAACGTGCAGGTCAACCGGCTTGAAAACGGCCCGGCTTGGGGGCGGCACCGGGCAAGTGCGCGCCGGGTCGGCGCCCGTCGTCCGCGACACGGACCAGCGTAAGGAGACCCGCGCGTACGACGGCTCTGCGTCACGCTGAGGAAGCCCTCACCGGCCAAGATCATTTCGCGGCGGCTGTCGGGCTCACCGGGCCGGGAAGGTGTTTCGATCGAAACGAAGCGAAACGCCCGCTCGACTCGGTTCGGCCGACCCGAAGCCGGCGCCTGACAGGCATGGCCAACATGCCTGACACTCCTCGGACATCTGTCAGGCACGTCCCTGAACAGGGCACTTGCCTCACACATGCCTGACGCTGTTTTGGGCAGGGTGAAGGGGAGGTCGCTCGATCGAGTGTCGTTGGCGGATCGGCGCCGAGACAGGGGCCCGACCGGGATACTTGAAGCGGTGACCACGGCAGCAGAGTGATGAGCGCATGTGGGTCTCGGCGTGGGCTTGACCGGCGCGGCTGTCGGCGTCGCGGTGCTGTACTGGCTGTGGGTTCGCATCGGCTGCCGCTGCCGGGCACGGGATGACTCCGCCGACGCGGAACACCTGGGCCGGGCTACCGGTCAGTTCTCAGGTCCTCGAAGTGAGCGCTGCGATCGGGCGCAGGGTTGAAACCGTGCCAGATAGGCGAGGGTCGAGCCGCTCCTGGTGCTCAGATGCAGGCCGGACGCGTCGGCGAGACGGTGCAGAGGGCCGAAGGGGATCCAGTGCCGGTCGAAGAACTCGCCCACGACCAGCCGTCCTGCGGGGGTGAGCACCCGTACTGCCTCATCGAGCACCCGTTGTGGTTCCGGGATCTCGCCCAGTGCGGTCACCAGATACATGGCGTCGAAGGTGTCGTCGTCGAAGGGCAGCTCGCGGGCATCCGCATGGGTGGGCACGATGTTGGGTACTGCGCGCTGCCCCGCGCGGCGCATCACGTGGCGGAGCATCTCGGGTTGGATGTCGAGGATGTCGAGCTGCCCGTGGGGCCCGAGTTGCGGTGCGATGTGCAGCGACTGCAGTCCGGTGCCGGGCCCCACTTCGAGGATCCGCTCGCCCGGGCTCGGAGTGAGCACCGCGTCGAGCCGGGCGGATGTGAGGAACGGCAACGGCAGGTCCAGCAGACTGCGTTGGGCGTAGGGGTACGGCGCCTTGTCGCCGAACCACCAGGCGCCTGCGGCGGCAGCGGCACTGAGGGCGCAGGCCCAGCGCAGGCGCGGTGCGGTCAGGACAGCAGAGCCCATGGTGTTCTCCAGTTCCGTGGTATCCGTGGTTGCAGCCCGGGGCGGTGTGGCGGGTTTCACGGGGTGCGGGGCAGCGCTCGAACCGCCAGGCGGACGCATACCGCTGCGAGCGGAAGTTCTGCGAACAACGCCATGACCAGCGCCGCGCGCAGTTCGCTCCCGCTGGCCGCGGTCATCGTGTCGAACCAGGCGTCGACGGTGAGCAGGGCGGCCGTCGCGGCGGCGGCCGGTGCCAGTCGCCGATCCCCGCGGGTGGCCAGCAGACCTGTGGTGATCAGGCCGACCGCCTCCAGCGCGTCCAGACCCACCCAGGCGGCGGACCAGTGCGAGGCACGGAAGGTGGTCGGCAGGCTGGTGGCCAACACGACGAGCCACGGCAGCAGCGCCACCCCGCAGCCGGCCAGGACAAGACCCCGCCGTCGGCCTGGAAGGCGGTCCGGACGACGGCGCTGCGGGCTGGGGAGCGATCCTGTGCGCGGGCCGTGCGGCCTGCGTATGCCGCGCTCGGCGTCCGGCTCCGGGAACAGTTCGATGATTTCCTGCACGTCCTTCAGCCTGAGCCGCACAGCGATCACAGTCAGTAACGCCGGGTGCCGTTCTCAGGGTGGTGCCAGCTTCACCACCGATCCGGATGCACGGTGCATGGCATAGCCTTCACCTGGCGTTTTACCGTCGAGCCATGACGATTCCCCGGGCGCTGCGGCGCCGAGTTGTCCGGGTCCGGCGGGACACCGGTTTCTTGGCGACCGGGATTCCGCTGCACCTTGCGCTGGTGCCGTTGTGGAGCTGGATGGCGAGTGTCCCGAAGTCGGGGGCGTGGCCGGTGCTCCCGCTCCCGTTTGTGCTGATCTTGCTCGGTGTGCTTGTGCTCACCGCCGTGCAGCGACGCCGTTACCGGGTGCTGCTGGGAGTGGAGATCATCCGGCTGCCGGCCGCGCGCGAGCAAGGGTGGCTGAGGCGCGCTCTGCGGTGGCTGTCCGTGGCCCAGACCTGGCGGCAGGCCGGATACCACCTGCTTGTCGGTCCGCTCCTGGCCGGGGTGGAGCTGGGGGTGCTCGCTGCGTGGGTCGCGGGCCTTGCCGGCGTCACCGTCAACGGGTGGGCCTGGATGTTGCCGGTGCAGGTTCGCCTGGACCATGTCGACTACGCGACCCAAGCGGTGTACTACACCGCGGCCGGCGTGCTGCTGCTGTGCGCCGCATCCTGGCTGACCGGGCCGGTGACCCGCGCCGAGACCCGGATCGCGCTCGCGCTGCTCGGGACCAGCCGCTCCCAGCAGCTTCAGCAGCGTGTCGAGCACCTGTCCGAGAGCCGCACCGACCTGATCGACGCCGTCGATACCGAACGCCGCCGCATCGAACGCGACCTGCACGACGGCACCCAGCAGCGCCTGGTCTCCCTCGCGGTCAACCTGGGCCTGGCCAAGGCCACCCTCACCAACCTGCCGGAGGAGGCCCGCACCGTGATCGACGAGGCGCACCGCGAGGCGAAGGAGGCCATCGCCGAACTCAACGACCTGGTGCGCGGCCTGCACCCGGCCGTCCTCGAAGACCGCGGGCTGGACGCGGCGCTGTCCGGGCTGGCCGCCCGGGTACCGATCCCGGTACGGCTGCGAGTCGACCTCGAGGAGCGAGCGGCGCCCACCGTGGAGTCGGTCGCCTACTTCGTGGTCTCCGAGGCGCTCACCAACGTCACCAAGCACGCCCGCGCCACCCGCGTGGACGTCACTGTCAAACAGATCGGGAGAATGTTGCGCGTGAACATCACCGACGACGGGACCGGCGGCGCCGACACCTCCACCGGCAGCGGACTGAGCGGGCTGGCCAAACGGGTCGGTTCCGTCGACGGCGCCTTCCACATCAGCAGCCCGGTCGGGGGCCCGACCACCATCGCCGTGGAGCTGCCATGCGAGCCGTGATCGCCGAGGACTCACTGCTGCTGCGCGTCGGGCTCGTCAAGGTCCTGGAAATGGCCGGCTTCGAGATCGCCGCCGAAGTCGGCGACGCCGAAGCCCTGCTTGCGGCCGTCGAGGAACACCGGCCCGGGCTGGCCCTGGTCGATGTCCGCATGCCACCCGGCTTCACCGACGAAGGCGTGCGCGCCGCGCTGGTGATCCGTAGGCAATGGCCGCAGACCGCGGTGGTACTGCTCTCGCAGTACGTCGAGGAGCGGTATGCGGCCGACCTGCTGACGGCCAACACCAGCGGCGTCGGCTACCTGCTCAAGCAACGCGTCGCCGACGTGGAGGAGTTCGTGGCCTCCGTTCGGCGGGTTGCAGCCGGGGGCACGGCACTGGATCCACAGGTGGTCGCCCAGCTGCTCGTGCGCCGTCGCAGTGACCCGCTCGATCGGCTGACGCCACGCGAACGGGAGGTACTCGCCCTGATGGCCGAGGGACGCTCCAACACCGGGATCGCCGAGGCCCTGGTCGTCAGCGACAGCGCAGTGGCCAAGCACATCAACAACATCCTCGCCAAACTCGACCTGCCCGCAGCCGACGCCGACCACCGGCGCGTTCTCGCCGTCCTGAGATTCCTCGGCGCTTCCCCGACCTGACCGGCCCGCCGCCCGCACCCCTACCGCCGTTGTGGGGCACGGAGCGCCACCCGCCTTCCATCATCCTAGGAATCCAAGGGTTTCCAAGCCTTGTTAGGGGCATCCGGGGTGGCTAACCTGACGGCATGACAGACACCGCGACCACCAACCGCTGCTACTGCGGCTGCCAGACCGCCATCGGCTACGGACGCACCTTCGCCGCCGGTCATGACAAGATCGCCGAAGCCGCCTACCTCGCCGTCCACCACAACGGCTCCGTCGCCGAACTCCTCAAGAGCCAGGGCTACGGCCCCGACAACCCCGTCACCGACGCAGCCGTCGAAGCGGGCGCCTGGAAGAAGTGCGACCACTGCGACTACAAGGGCGCCCCTGAAAGCATCCGCAACCACATGGCCAAGGTGCAGAAGGCTGAGAACACCCAGCGAGAGTCCCTGGAGAAGTCCGTTCGCGCGCTCGGCGGAACCTGGGACCCGAGCCGCGGAATGCAGACCCTGCGAGACGCCGGTTACCACCCCTCTGAGAAGTACATCCGAGAGGTGTACCGACGACTGACGGACAGTGGCCTGCTGGAGAAGGTGGATGAGCACCGGGCCATCTACTTCGTCATCGAGAAGTAGGACCGTCAAGCGATCACCGTTCATCCGCGTTCCCGCGCATCAGGTGATGCTGGTGGGGAGGCTCCGGACGGGGCTGCGCCGGGTGTTGTCGTCGGTGCGCCGGTCCAGCCCGGTGCGGAGTTCGTGGATGACCTGGGCACAGACGGCGACGCGCTCGCGAAGCCGGCCGTTGTCCTCCCGCAGGGCTTGGGCGGCGGCTTCGGCGTCGACGGGGCGGGCGTGCAGATGCTGGAACGCGGGTGGGATGCCGTTCGCTTCGGACTTTCGGCGGACGAATTCTTCTTTGAGGTCGACGTGCTTGTGCGTGAGGACCCAGCGCTCGACGCCTGCCTCGGCGGCGAGTTGCGGCGTGGCGAGCGCCCCGGTGGACCGGGTTGGACGGCCGTCGAGGAGCCGTTGGATCGCTGCGGTGACGGCGTCGCGTTCGTCGTCGTGGCCAGTGGCCGTCGTGGGGTTTCTCCGGTCGGGTCGTGGGCGGTGACGATGCGTTCCAGGCGGTCGAGTTCGTGCTGTTCGCGGGCGTGTCGGAAGGAGGGAGCCGGCGGGTCGTCGACGAGCGGTCGTAGCCGCTCGATCTGGACGAGGACGTGTTCGATGTCGCGATCGGTCCGCGCGATGTTGACGCAGTTCGGGCGGCTGTCGGCGTACACCGGAATGTGCACAGGGTGGTGCAGCCGAAGATGCACCGTCTGAGGGAGACTCCGCCCGTCGTGCGATGTCGGCAGGGTGTCCGGTTCTACGCGGCCGGTGCCGCAAGGCGGAAGCCCACGCCGATCGCTTCCAGATCCGGCTCATAGGCGCCGTGCCGACGGGCGCAGCGGGCCAGGTCCCGGTCGTGGCGGAAGGCGCCGCCTCGGGTGATGTGCCGGTCGAAGGCCCAGTCTTCGGTGGTCGGCACCTCGGCGGGCGCGCCAGGGTAGGGGGCGTAGAGGGTAGAGGTCCACTCGTCGGCGTTGCCCGCCATGTCCAGCACACCGAAGGGACTGGCTCCGTCGGGGAACGAGCCGACCGGCATGGTGGTGCCGATGCCGAGGTCCACCAGATTGGCCAGACCGGTTCGGTACTCCTCGCCCCACGGGAACTCCCGGCCGTCGTCGCCCCGCGCGGCGCGCTCCCACTCGTCTTCCGTGGGCAGCCGCACATCGAGGCCGAGCCGTTCTCCGAGCCACCGGCAGTAGGCCGTCGCCGCCTTCCAGGCGACCCCGACCACCGGGTGGTCTGCCGGCCTCTGCGGGACCGGTCGGCCGGTGGCCGCCGCGAAGCGTGTCCACTGGCCGACCGTGACCGGGGTGCGGGCGATCCGAAACGCCGGGACGTCGATTTCCGTGCGCGGGGCTTCCTTCATGTACCACTCCACCGGCACTCCGGTGTCCGCATAGCGGCGGGCCACTGCCGCAACTTCGTCGACCGGCGTACCCCGACGCAGCAACCCGGCCGGGATGTCGACCCAGTTCACCTGCTCCACCCGCATGGATCCTCCTTGGCTCAAGTGGGCAACCCAAATGATCACCTTGGTGGTCGGGGCGCGCGTCGGCCGATGGACCCATGTCACCAGCGACCTTGGGACCAGGACATGGGGCCACAGTCCGACCGGGTCACGTGCGCGGGCATGGCGCGCGGTGCACGTTCCCGTGTACAGGGTTGAGCACCTTCATGCGTACGCCGACAGCGGCAGTCGTCGAGGTCGGGGTTGGCGAGCATGGTGTTGGCGTGCCGCTTGGTGCGCGGGACTCGGCCGGCGAAGCGAGCGGCGGCCTGGATGCGGTGCCGGTAGGTCTCGGCCGCTGGCCTGCTCGCCTTCACGGAGGCGCTGGTGTGCGTCGGCGAGGGTGTCCAGCCGGGCCGGCCAGTCTTCGAAGGCGAGGTCGTCGGGGAAGCCCGAGGCGTGGTTCCCGGCGTGGCCGAGGGTCGTCTGGACCCGGAGGTGTCCGTATCGGATGGCGGCGGCAACCAGGCCCCGTGGCCGGCGGACGATGAACCAGGCCAGGGTGCGGCGCAGGCGAGCGGAGTAGATGACCGGGTGGACCGGGTCGGGCGGGATGTGATCGCTGCGGCCGTGCTTGGCGCAGTAGGTCTCGACCCAGGCCAGGAATTCGGCGATGTCGTGGTTGATTCGGGTCTCCGACCGGGAGCCGCCGACGCGGCTGCGCAGGATGGTCGCGCCGTCGCGGCCGTCGGTGAACAACGTCGCCGGGAACAGCCAGGTGCTCGTGTGCGGCCGTTCCAGGACGGCGACGGCGGTGGCGACGGCCTCGGTGAGGACCCACGGATCGGCCCGGATCTCGCCCTCGGGCATCTTGTCGCCGGCAGCGTCGCGGACACCTTTCCAGTGTCTGCCGCGCGGGAGGACCAGGTCGTGGGCGTGGTCTCGTTCGACGCAGCCACGTTCAAGGCTGAGGGCTACTGGTGGGAGACAGGCCCGGCCCGCCGCATCAAGGAATCCCAGCCAGACGGCTCGCGAAGGCGTACTTCCTCCGCGTGCCAGCGCTCGCGTTGCGTACCCGCGCCGAGGCGCAGAACCCGTTGACCTCCGGCACCGACCAACCATCGGCCCGCAGCAGCACCGGCTGTCCCATCTGCGTACCGTGCGCGTGCGCCCACTCTGCCGGCGTCGGCAGGCTTGCCAGCACCGGATCGGCGGCGTACCACGACACCTCCCGCCGCGGGTCGCACCAATGCACCTGCCACCGCGCCAACGGACCGGCTTCCACCTCAAGTTCATCGATCATCAACGAATGAACACACAGCCACTCACAGTCACTGAAATCCCAGCAACAGTTGCTTGTGGCCAGAGACCGCCGGCGCACCCGTGCTCCGTGCCGCGCTCCGGGTCTCCCAGGGCCGGTTGTGAAAGTGGCGTCGTCGCCCGAAGGGCGGCCGCGCGGCGTCCGGTGCGTGCTCTCGGCGTGCCGGGCGTCGCGCGGCAGACGGCACTTTGGCAGCAGGCCCTAGTACGGCAGGATGCGCCCGGAGGGCGTCCTGCGGTCGATCTCCTGCCCGCGGGGAGCGGGCCGACGAACAACGCGCACGCGAATCCGACCGTCCATGACGCCCTCCTGTGGCCGAGCCCTGACCGGTAGCTGCTGTCCGGTAGGAGGGCTCTGCCCCGCACGTGGCGCATCCAAGCCTGGTGCGGGGCAGCAAAGTTGACGGGGCCTCCCGAGCAACGTCCGCCGCGGCCCGCTCGTCCGGCCGTTTCTCAGGCGTCCGGGCCGGCGGCAAGCCAGCGGGCGACGTCGCGCGGGTCGGCCGCCGTGCCGGTCATGCGGAGTTCGCGGTGCACCGCGCGGGGCAGCTCGGGGCGGCGCAGCAGCGGGCGGGCGGCGAGGGCGAGGACCAGGCCGGTCCACGCGTCGGCGTCCTCGGGATCGCACGCCAGCAGGCGGGCGTAGGCCTCGGAGGCGGCGGGGTCCCCGGCGACCAGGGCGCGGTCGGCGGCGGACGGGGCGGGCCAGTCGCTGTCGGACGCTACGGCGAGGCCCTGCCGGATCAGTCCGGCACGGGCCTGGGACCACGGCGCGGCGAGATCGGGGACGACGGTGGACCCGGCGATGGGCCCGGCGGCCGCGGCACCGGCGGTGAAGGCCCGGGCCAGGGCGCGGACGTCGTCCGGGGCGGGGGTCAGATGCCGGACCCGCCAGCCGGTGCGGTGGTCGGTGGCCACGAATTCGGCCAGGGCGACGATGTCCGGCCGGATCCGGCCGTCGGACCACCAGGCCGGCAGGCGCGCGGCCATGCCCCGCAGGAAACGGCGGCCGTGCGCGGTCAGGGCGGGATCGGCGCGCAGGGCATGGATCGCCTCCTGGGTCTGCCGCCTGCGCAGGGCGAACTCGAACTGCGCCAGCGGGCGCCGGTCCGGCGGGGCGTGGTCCAGGTACCTGCACCAGAAGTCGGTGATGCCCAGGAACGCGTAGGCGCCCTGGAGCAGGCCGCTCAGCGGCCGCGGGTCGTTGCGCCAGGGGGCGTAGTGCCGTTCCGTCCCGCTGTCCCGCTCCAGCGTCAGCAGGTGGAGCAGGGCGCCCAGTTTGGTGTGCTGGAACTCGTGGACCAGGGTGACCGCGAAACTGACCGGGTCCGGGGGCAGCGAGGAGAGCAGGCCGCCGAAGGCGTCGCCGGAGGAGGCGCTGAGGACCGCCCAGGCCGGTGCCCCGCGCACCTCGGCGATGGTGCGCAGCCCCTCGGCCATGGCGGCGGCCATGCCCGGGTCGCTGCCCGTGAGCAGATTCAGCGCGCCGCCGAACCCCTCCCGCCAGCGGGCCAGTTCGTCCTTGTCGAGGCGCCTCGGGGGCAGCGGTTCGCTCAGGTCCCGGTAGGGGTCGATGTCGTCCAGCCAGACGGTCACCGGCCGGCCCGCCGCGTCCGCCCGCAGGCTGCGCAGGCCCTGCCACCCGGGGGCGTCACCGTCGGGGGTCCCGGGCGGCTCGGGCGGACCCACGCCGGTGCCGTACGGGTCCACCTGCAGCCGCCCCGCCGCCACGACCACCTCCGCCGTCCCCCACCGCGGGCGGTCCGGCAGGCGGGCCAGCCCGAGCGCCGGGAACATCGCGGCGCCGTCCCGCAGCGGCACGGTGGTGCGCAGCGGCAGCCCCGCGCGCAGCGCGGCGACCGCGCACACCGCGTGCAGATGGCCGAGGTCGGTCCACAGCGGCCCGTCGCCCCAGGCCCGGTGCCTGAGCCGGCGCAGGCTGTGCCCCAGCCAGATGCCGACCTGTGGGTGCAGCAGCAACTCCCCGAAGCCCTCCGGGGCGCGCTGCTGAGCCGCCGTCAGGATGTCCCACGCGGTGTCGACGGGCGGCAGCGGACCGAGCGCGCCCGGGGTCGCGGCGATGGTGTCGAGCAGGGCCCTCAGCAGCAGCAGCCGCCTGCTGTACTCGGTGGTCCACAGGAAACGAACCGCCTCCGGACCGCCCCGGCCCGCCGCCAGATCGTCGAAGTACGCCGAGGGAATCACGTGGGTAGCGGCACGGGCGGACGCGGAGCCTCCGTCCTCCTGCACGTGTCTCCTTCCGTAGGGACCGTCAGTCAGCCCGTCCAGGTGGTCCGTCACCGAAGTTGATCCGTAGCCGCTCGACCTGGCGCAGCAGGCGGTCCAGTGCACGCGCGTAGACGTCCGGATGTCGCGACCGAAGGTCGAGGAGCGCGGTATCGCTCAGATCGGGCAGTTCGGATCGCACCGAGTCCGCGGACGTGTTCATGTGCCGTCCCCCTGAGAACGTCCTCCCGTTGGTTTCATGATGACGCATGGACCAGGTGCCGGGAAGGCCGTGATCAGGCCGGTCAACCTGCTGACCCGGGCGAGGGCGGCAGCCGGCGGGCCGCCCAGTCCTTCAGCTCGCCCTGTGCCAGCGAGCCCGGGTCGAGCGCCCCGAGCGCCTCGACGAGGGCGGCCAGGCCTCCCGGGTGCAGACGGCAGGTGCGCACGATGCTGATGATGTCGGCCCGGGCCGCGCCCAGCCTCGGGATGGCACCGGCCAGGTCGACGGGCAGCATGCCGATGACGAGTTGCCGCTGGTCGCGGTCGGCCAGCGCGGGCCAGCCGGCCAGCAGGGCGACGAGTTCGGCCAGGGCCGCGTCCGGCACCGGTTCCTCCCGGCGCCGGGTGGCGGGGAAGTCGTAATGGCGTACGTCGCCGGCCCCGGACCGGTACCACAGCGAGGTGGGCCGCTGTCCCCCCTCGGTGAAGCGTCCGATCACGGCCCGGGCGACCGCGTTCATGTCGGGTGGCCAGTTCTCGTCGTCCGAGGCCTCCAGCGTGGCCAGTACGGCCTGGGAGAACGCCCCGGTCCGCTGCACCGGGTCGTTGACCGCGCGCTGCCCCGGTCCCGAGGCCAGCAGCACGAACTGCTCCCGGCCCGGCAACCGGTCGCCGTGGGAAGGGAGTTCGCCGGGGAGGGAGCGCGCGAAGCCCAGGTCCTCGACGAAGGTCTGGCAGGAGTCCACCAGCCAGATCTGGCGCCGGAAGCCGGGCAGGGCGTCGGTGGTGAGGGTGGTCAGCCAGGCATCCAGGTCGAGGTTGCGTTTGTCGTCGGCCGTGGCGTCGGCGTAGAAGAGCCTGCGGTGCCCCTGCGGGTCGGTGACCCCGTGGCCGCCCCAGACGACGAACAGCAGGTCGCCCTCCAGCGCGGGCAGCCGGCGGGTCAGCACCTCCTGCACCGCCTCCCGCCCGGCGGGACGGGCGGTCACGTCCGTCCCGGGTCCGCCCGTCCCGGGCAGGGCGTCCAGCAGCAGGGAGATGTGGGCCGCGGGCACTCCTCGGCGGCGCAGCCAGGCAGTGAAGCGGCGGGCGTCGGCGGCCGGACCCGGCAGGTCCCAGGACGGGCCGGCGGCGTAGCGTTCCACGCCGACGACGACGGCGTACGTCCGGTCCGGGCGGGCGGCGGCGGTCACGGCAGTTCCTCGGCCAGGACGCGGTACAGCTCGGGGTTGCTCCAGTAGGCGCTGTGGGAGAGCGGGAAGGGCTGGCGGCTGTCGAGGGCGATGTCCTGGACCCGGCCGGGGAAGACGCCGGCGCCCAGGTAACTGAGCAGGTCCCGCCGGTCGTACACGTTGAGCCAGCGCGGGACGTGGGCGGGCAGCGGGCTGCCGGGCTCCAGGCTGGGCAGCGCCCCCAGCTCGTACAGGAACGGGGCCTGCGAGCCGACGGTCACCAGCAGCGCGACCTGCGGCAGCGGCCGCAGCACCAGCAGGTCCAGCGCGGCTATGCCGCCGAGGCTGTGGGCGAGCAGCACGACCGGCGGCTTCGCCGCCGCCACGGCCGCCGCGACCGCCTCGCGGATCGGGCCGCCGCGGGCCAGGTAGAGCAGCACGTCCCCGGCGGCCGGATGGGCCGCGTCGGTGAGCGCCGAACGCCGTCTGACCGCCTGGGCGGAGGCCAGGCCGAGGGCCAGCCGTCCCGTCAGCCGCTTGATCCGCCGGGTCACCGGGCCGCGGTGTGTGCCGGGCCCGTCCCCGGTCGCGGAGAGGGCGGGGAGCAGGGCGGCGATCCGGGCGACCGCCTCGTCGCGGGCGGTGCCGTCGAGGGCCGGCGCCGGTTCCTGCCGCCCGGTCCGGCGGCGCACCGCCTCGGCCACGAAGGCGCGGGCCAGTTCGGCCGGGCCGGCGCCCTCGGCCGGGGCGCGCAGGAAGCGGCGGCAGTCGTCGGTGGTCAGTACGGCGGCCACGGCGGCGGCGAAGTCCTCCGAAAGGCCCGCCGCGTCCAGCAGCCCGCGCAGCCGGTCGTCCTGGGCCAGCGCCGGGGCCGCCGCGGAGAGGGCCTCGCCCGGCGGCCGGGTGCCCGGTGCGGACTCGGTTCTCCCGGTGGTCTCCGCGGTGAGCAGGCGCAGTTCGAGGAGCGGGTCCAGATAAAGCAGTCCCCAGAATTCGACGTCCTCGTCGAGGTCCCCCTCCGGCGCACCGGGGGCGCCCGCACGCGGTAATTCACGCCCCGTCCCGTACCCCGGCACGGAAATACCGTTCGAATGCAGTACCGATCCGGCGCTTCCCCCCCAATAGCAGGAAGATATCCGGACTTCGGGCCGTAACGGCCGTAATCCTTGCCGTACGGCTTCCATGGTTCCGCTGAATCCCGGCTCGCGCACGCCGGTTCCGTGTACGAATAAGACCGTCGTCACCGCCGACCCCCCACCCTCGAACGGCATATTCCGAGCGCGGCAAGAATAGGTCAATTGCCCCGGCACCGGCTACACTACGTATGAACAACGCTACAGGGTGCGGCACTTGCCGAAGGGGGATGCCGGTGAGCATCGACTCCACTGTCACTCACGTCGTCGCAGCTCTCGCGGTGGTGATCGCAGCCTCCTCCGCCCTGGGCGCGGCGGCCCGCAGACTTCGCCAGCCCTCGGTCATCGGGCAGTTATTCGCCGGCATCGCCCTGGGTCCCAGCCTGCTCGGCCTGGCCCCCGGCGGGGTGTACGAAACCCTGTTCCCGGACCAGATCAAGCCAATTCTGACTTCGGTGGCGCAAGTCGCGCTGGTGCTCTTCCTCTTCGCGGTCGGTTATGAACTCGACCTCGGCCAGCTGCGCAATCGCGGCACGGTGACCGCCGTCTCGCTGAGCGGGTTCGCGATTCCCATGCTGATCGGGGCCGGCATCGTGCTGCTGTATCCCGGAGGTTTCCGTTCCGCGAACGGCGGGCATCCGGTCGACGCGACATTCATCCTCTACATGGCCGTCGCCCTGTCCATCACGGCGGTGCCCGTGCTGGCCAGCATCATCAGGGACCAGGGGCTGGCCGGCACCAGGCCCGCCACGATCGCCATGGCGGCCGCCGGTGTCATCGACGCACTGAGCTGGCCGGTGCTGGCGATCGCACTGATCGGCGGCGAGAACGGCTCGGTGGGCGCCTGGACCGAGAAGGTGGCCCTGCTGGCGGCGTACGTACTGGCGATGTTCCTCGTCGTACGGCCGGTGCTGAAGTGGTGGATGAACCGGCCCGGCGCCCTGATGACCAATCATGTCCCCGTCGCCGCCGCCCTGGCGCTGGCCTCGTCCTGGGCGACCAGCGCGCTCGGACTCCACGTGATCTTCGGTGCGCTGCTGGCCGGTATCGTCATGCCCCGCCAGCCCGACGGCGCTCCCGACAGCCATGTGCTGCGCCCGCTCCAGGAGACCGGCGGCCTGCTGCTGCCGGTGTTCTTCACGATCTCCGGGATGTCGGTCCAGCTCACCGGGCTGCACGCCTCCGACCTGGTGCTCCTGCTGGTGATATGCGCCGCCGCGGTGGTCGGCAAGGTGGCCGCCGGCTGTCTGTCGGCCCGGGGCGTCGCCCGGCTGCCCTGGCGTGACTCGCTGCTGATCGGTGTGCTGCTCAACACCCGGGGGCTCACCGAACTCATCGTGCTCAACGTGGGGTTGCAGGCCGGGGTGATCGGCTCCCGGCTGTATGCGCTGCTGGTCGTGATGGCGCTCCTCACCACGGCCGCCGCCGGGCCGCTGACCGGGCCGCTGGGCCGCCCGGCCGCCCCCGCGCCGGAACCCGCCGACAGCGGCTCCGACAAGCAGCGGGAACCCGGCACCTGGCCCGGACCGGACCCCGGACAGGCCTCGGCCGTCGACCCCGAACCGACCCCGCAGCCGTAGCACCGGTGCCGGACCGAGCCGTCGGCCGGGCCCCGGCCGGGCCGGCATAGGCCGGGCCGGGGGCCTCGCCTAGAAGGGCACCGGGGCGATGTCGGCCTCGGCCCGCCGGCTGCTGGCCGCGGCGACGGTCGCCGGGTGGCTCTCGCCGAGCGTCCGGCGGAACCGGGTCAGGGTGTCGGTGTGCAGCACCGTGGCCTCGTCCACGCGGTCCAGCGCGCGCAGGTCCAGAGCGACGTTGTTGGCGCAGGCCAGGGTGGTCGGATGGTCCTTCCCGAAGGTGCGGGTGAGGATCTCCAGGGACTTCTGGTCCAGGTCCAGAGCCTCCTCGTGGCGCGCTTCGGCGCTGTGGTGGTTGGCCATGCCGAGGGCCGTCGTGACCGTGAGGATGTGCTCGTCGCCGAGCGACTCGCGCAGGCCCCGCAGCGCGACGCCGACGTGTTCACCGGCCGCGTCGGAATCGCCCAGCTGACGCAGGGTGATGGCCAGGTTCGTGCGGGCCGACAGGGTGTAGGGGTGGACGCTGCCCAGTTTGGCCGTGTAGCGCCCGACCGTCGCTTCGCCCAGTTCCCTGGACCGCGTCAACTGGCCGTCCTGCCGGAGGTCGACGACCAGGTTGGCCGCACAGGCGATCGAGTCCGGATGGTCGGCGCCGTAGCGGCTCTCGAACTTCGACAGCGCCAGTTCGCCGAGCTGCACCGCCCCGTCGTGGTCCCCGGCACGCCGACGGCACACCGCGAGAACACGGGCACAGCTCACCGTCGAGGGGTTGTCCTCGCCGTAGGTCGCGACGTAACGGGCGTAGACGTCCTCCTGGTGGATGACGGCGCCCGAGTAGTCGCCGGTCTCACGGATGTCGATGGAGAGGTTGCTGAGGGTGTTCAGGGTGTCGAGGTGGTTCTCGCCGAGCGCGAGGGCACGCAGCCGGGCCGTCTCGGTGTCGTAGTCGCGGGCCTCTTTGTACAGGCCCATCAACCGCAGCCCGACGCCCAGGCTGTGGGCCGCGCGCAGGGTGGCGGGGTCGTCGTCGCCGAAGGCCCGCAGGCAGCGGTCGTAGACCGAACGGTTGATCTCCAGCGCCTGCGCCATCTCCGCCCTCAGGCGCAACCCGCTGGTCAGCTGGATGAGGGCGTCCAGGGTGCCCTCGTCGTCATCGCCGGCGACCCGGATGTAGGTGTCCGCGGTGCGCTGCATCATGGCGGCGGCTTCCTCGTACTCTCCGACCATGCGCAGGAGATAGGCCAGCCACTTCGCCATTTCCAGCGTCTGCTGGTCCTCCCCGCCGAACTTCGCGGTCCACACCTCCAGCGCCTCGCGTGCCATGGAGACCGCGCCGTCGTGGTCGCCCCAGTAGTAGAGGAACTCCACGACGCCACGGATCAGGCTGCGCACCCAGGGCGAGTCGCACTCCACGGCCCGCGACACCGCGATGTGCGGCAGCAGTTGCTGGTAGCGCGGCCACAGTTCCCGGGAGCCGGGGCTGTTGGGGTTGGCGTCGGCGAGGAGCAGGTGCGCGCCGTGCCGCATGTCCGCCTGCTGCTGCGGGGACATGCGGTTGACCAGGACCGCCTGGACCAGACGGTGCAGCTGGACGGTGTCGTGCCGGTGCTCGATGCGGGCCAGGGCGTAGACGTTGATCTCCCGGATGGCCCGGCCCAGCCTGATCGGGTGGCGCAGGGCCTCGTCGAGCTCGGGGGCGATGGTGCTCCGCGAGTTGTTGAAGAGGGAGCGCGAGATCGGCTCGGGCGCGAAGAACGAGCAGACCTGGAGGAGTTGGAGCGCCGCGGGGTTGCGCTGTTCGAGCTGGCGCAGCGAGACGTCCCAGGCGGCCGCCACCGACATGGGGTAGTCCGGCGAGGGGACCAGTTCGAGCATCAGCTCGGCGATCTTCTCCCGGATCAGCCCCAGGTACTCGGAGACGGCCATGCCGGTGACGGCCTGCCAGGCCGCGGCCTGCTCGATGGCGAGCGGCAGGTCGCCCAGCTCCTCGGCGAGCAGGTCGGCGTCGGAGTCGGACAGGTCGCGGGCCCGGCGGCGCAGCAGCGCCTTGCTCTCCTCCCGCGTGAAGACGTCCACGGAGAGGGTCCTGGCCACCCGGTCCCACTCCTGGTTCCGGGACGTGATGAGGATCTTGCCGGTGCCGCCGGTCGGGAAGTAGGGGCGTACGGCCTCGACGTTCTCGGCGTTGTCGAACACCAGGAGCCAGCGGTCGAAGGGCTCGCCCCGGCGCAGGGCCTCGCGGACCGCCGGAACCGCCCGGTTGGCTTCCGTGCCCACGTTCAGGCCGAGCCGGTGGGCGAGTTCGGTGAGCGCGGTCAGGATCATCGTCGGCTGTTCGGACGGGATCCACCAGATCACGTCGTATTCGGACGCGTGCCGGTAGACGTATTCGATGGCGATCTGGGATTTCCCGACCCCGCCCATGCCGTGCAGGGTGTGGGGCAGCACGGCCGAGGTGTCGCCCGTCAGCAACTGCTGATGCACCTGGGTGAGGAGTTCCTCGCGGCCGGTGAAATTGGGGTTGTTCGGTGGCACACTGCCCCAGACCACCGGCACGGTGGCGCGCTGCGGAGCCGCCTGACGCGACTGCGGCGCGGCCGGCCCCGGCACCGCCCTGCCGGGTGACGAGAGGTCGGCGCCCGGCTGCCCGTCGGGGCTCGGAGCGGGAATCTCCCGAACGGGAGTCGCGCTCGCGGAATCTCCCGCCGCGTGCTGGTGCTCACTGGCAGTGGTGTCGGTCATGTCCAGGCCGCCCAAATCTGATTTTTCATGTTTATTACGGACATCTCGAACATCGTGGCCCATTGGCCGCGAATTCTCAGTGATCGACGCACCGGGCGGGGCCCCTTCCAGAGCCGCGCTGACCCGGCGGGCCCGCCTCAGATAGGGCCCCGACAAGGCGCGCAGCACAGCCAGTTCGACACGCATGAACGGAGCGCTCTCCGCCGTCGCCTGTGGCACCGGTTCGTCCTCCGGGGCGAGCAGCGCACCCTGTAGCCCGCGGGCCGCCTCGACGCGGTCGCCGTAGAACTCGGACACGGAGTTCACCACCCGGGCCGTGTCCGCGCGCATCGCGCCCGCCAGCAGCGCCTCGCGCGCCCCGTCGACGAACTCCAGCGGCCCGGGCGCGGTGACGCCGTGCGGCTCGGGGTGCGCGGGCTGCTCCAGCAGGCCGCTCAGAAAGAGCTCGGCCAGATGGGCCGGCCGCGCCTCGGGCACCAGCCTGCGCTGCACGTCCCGCACCAGCCGGGGTTCCAGGACCGCGGCGGCCAGATGGGTGGCCAGCCGGAAGGCGGTGGGGGTGCAATGGCTGCGGAAGCGCCGGATGCGCTCCTGCACCGAGGGCGCCGGGACGCCGAACGGCTGCTGGGCGGCGTGCTCCCCGGACTCCCGGGACTCGTCGAACTCGTCGGGACCGTCGGGCTCGTCGGGCTCGTCGGGCGCGCCGAGCAGCAGCACCGGGGCCTCCACCCAGTCGGGCTCCGCACCGGCCACCAGAGCGGCCCAGCGACCCAGCCACCGCGCGTCCAGTTCGAGGACCGGGACCGCCGCCGTCCAGGCGGCGGGCGGCGGGTCGAACGGGTCGCGCCACTCGGCCGGGAGGTCCACGGCCAGTTCGGTGGTGCGGGCCCCCGCGCGGGGGCCGCGCAGCCGCGCCGGGCGGGGCACCAGCGCGGTGCGGTGCCAGTCCCGCTGGGACAGCAGATGCACCACCGCCACCGGCCCGGCCGCCGCCCAGAGCTCCAGCGCCCGCCGACCGGCCCCGGTGCGCCACAGCGGTCCCAGGCCGTCGGTGAGGACCAGGATGATCCGGCGGCCGGCGCGGTCCACCAACTCGCCGGGGACACCGAGGACATCGCGCGCCGGGTACGGCCCGCGCAGCACCGCCTCCGGCCCCCGCGGGGTCTCGCGCAGGCCGAGCCGGCGCACCCGTACGTCACGGAAGGCGCCCAGCCGCTCCGCCACCGCCGTGAACTCGGCGACCGTCCGCTCCCAGATCACCATCGTCGGATGGTCGTCCACCACCAGCACCAGATCGAAGCGGCGCTCGTAGGCCGACCGGGTGTAGGGCACCCACAGGCCGTCCTCGGCGGCGCGTTCCGCGGTGGTCTCCTCGTCCAGTTCGACCTCGAACGCCGAGGGCACCAGCTGCTTCAGCACCCGCAGCGCGCGGGTGATCCCCGCCGCGTCCCGCAGATCCGGCCGCGTGCCGAGCGGCTCCACCGGTCCGGCCGACCCGGCCGACCCGACCGGCCCGACCGGCCCGACCGGCTCGACGGGCTCGACGGGCTCGACCGGCTCAAGGAGCTCGACCGACTCGATCACGTCGGCCCGGGTCTGCCGGTCCGGCCGCTCCGCCCCGGCGTGCGGGAACGGCAGGAGCAGCACCTCGCCGGTGTCACCCGCGCCATCGGACAGCTCGGGGCCCACCGCGTCCGCGGCTGCCTCGCCCGTCGTTCCGGTGCCGGCCTCCCCTGTCGGACGACCGCCGGTCCCACCGGTCCCACCGGTCCCGCCTGTCCGGCCTGCCCCGCCCGTCCCGTCGCTCCCGCCCGTCCCACCGGACACCGGTGGTCCGCCGGAGGGTTCGGGCAGCCCGGAGAGCCCCGACAGCCCGGTCGGCCGGGGCTGCGGCGGGCGGTGCGACGCCGGCAGGCGCGCCGCCAGCGTCTGGTACGCGTGCAGCCAGAGGCCCTCCGCCACTTCGAAGGCCTCCGGACGGGCACGCGAGTCATCACCCATCAGGGCGCCCCCGACAGCTCACGCCACAGGGCCTCCAGCAGCTCGCCCCAGGACTCCTCGTCCTCCCGGACCCCGGCGGTCCGCAGGAACACCGCGTTGAGCAACTGGTCGGTCGCCAGTCCGCCGTTCTGGCGGCTGCGCTCCACGAACGCCCGGATCATGTCGTCATGCCGGCCCTCCTGGTCCCGGAAGTGCGCGGCGATCATGGCGGCCAGCTGGTCCTCGCGCGGCGGGGAGACGTCCAGCCGGACGCAGCGGCGCAGGAAGGCCGGCGGGAACTGCCGTTCCCCGTTGCTGGTGATGACGACGAACGGGAAGGCCCGGCACCGGACGCGGCCGTCCGTCACCGTGACCGTGGTGTCCGGGTCGTCGGTGAACACCCGTGCCTGGCCCTCGTGATGGCGGGCGCGGACCAGTTCCGGGATGTCGTACGAGCCGTTCTCCAGCACATGGAGGAGGTCGCTGGGCAGGTCGATGTCGCCCTTGTCCAGCTCGTCGATGAGCAGGACCCGGGGCAGCTCGTACGGGAGCAGGGCGGTGCCCAGCGGGCCCAGCCGTACGAAGTCCCCGATCCGTGCCCCGGTGCCGCCCTCCGGTGCCGCCTCGGCGCCGCCGTCGGCGAGGGCTGCCGGGCCCCGCCCGAGGGAGGCCTGGGCGCGGCCGATGGCGTCGTACTCGTACAGTCCCGAGCGCAGGGTGCTGCGCGAGGTGATCCCCCAGTGCAGGACGCGTCCCAGGCCCAGTTCGCGGGCGACCAGATAGGCCAGCGTGGACTTCCCGATGCCGGGACGGCCGGTCACCAGCAGCGGCCTGCGCAGCAGCAGCGCCGTGTTGATCATGTCGATGTCGTGCGGGTTCTGCCGGGAGGTGGTGCGGCCCGCGCTGCCGAGCCGGCGGTCGGTCTCGGCGCTCTCGGCCGGTACGGGCGGCAGCACCGGACCGCCGTCGAAGGCCCGCCAGCCGGGCGGCGGCGGCAGCACGTCGGCGAGACGGATGTCGGGCAGCGGCTGCCCGGTGCCCCGGTAGATCCACCAACTGCGGCTGACCGGCCCGCCGTTGTGGCTGTTCTCCACCGGGTGCTGCACGCGGCTCATGAGGTCCCCTCGTCGTTGTGTCCGCCGCGCACGCTGACGGGATCCGACGCCGGGTATTCGGACCAGTCCACCATCCGGTTCGGATCGTCGAGGAGCACCGCGAGGTGACGTCCCGCGTGCGCCTCCCGTCGCGGCGCGGCAGCGGTGGCCGCCTCGCTGCGCAACTGCCGTACCCGCTGCGGCAGTTCGGCGGCCGTTCCCTTCAGTAGTTTGTCGACCCTTTTCCTGAAGTCGCCCGGGGGCGTGGGCCGGCGGTCCCAGACGGCCAGCGGCACGCCGGCCCGCAGGGCGGCTTCGAGCGTGGCCTGGCGGCCCTCGGGTTCGGGCAGCGGCGGCGCGGTGAGCGCGACGGACACCAGCCGGTCGTCGGCGGCGAGCGTGCTGTTCCAGCGCACCGGGTCGTGGCCGCGTTCACCCGTGGTGTCCCAGTGGCAGACGATCCGGGGGGCCGCCATCAGCTGCTGCCAGCGGTTGCGCCAGCGCCGGTGGTACCGCCGGGCCCGCATCCGCTCCAGGCTCCGCAGCGCCACCGGGTAGTCCAGGCACAGGGCGGTGGCCGAGGACGAGTGCGAGGCCGTCGGCAGCCACTCCATGGGGTTGTTCAGCAACTGCACGGGCAGCACGAACTCAAGGACCGGCCTGCCGGGGCGCTCGCCCCAGTCCTCCTCGACGCTGCCGACCAACTGCTCGACCGCGGCCTCGACTTCGTCCAGGGCCACGATCTGGTCCTCTCCTCGCTCCGGCCGCCACGAGCCCGGACGCCGCTGGCGCCAGTGGGACAGCAGGTACTCGTCCGAGCTGATCCCGTGCTTGCTCAACTGGACAACGAGACAGGCGGGAGCCGGTTCCGCCACCCCCTGGGTGAGCTGTGAGCGGAAGATCTCAAGGGGCTTCACCAGGTCAAGTCGCTTGCTCTGGTCGTCGTTCCAGCCGCGCAGGTCGTCGATGACCTGCCGGTCGACGCCGGACGCCGCGCCCGCCGCGATCGCGTGCTCCACCAGGGCCAGCACGGGAAGCAGGCCGTCGGGGCGGGCATTGGCCCCGGCGAGGAAGTCGAAGGCCTCCTGGAGGGTGGCGACCGGGCGGGCCGGGAGCGGAAGGTCACCGGCCGCCGCGTGCAGCAGGCCCTGCGGATCGGGGTGCGGGAAGCGGCCGAGCAGCGAGCGGGCTCTGCGGAACTCGGCTTCGGGCAGTACCGCCAGAACCGGCGAGGCGGCGACGAGCTCCGTGATCCTCAGCACGGGAAGGGAACCGGGGTCGTACACCTGGAGGGTGTCCACCAGCACGGAGAGCCCGGTGGGCCGTTGCCAACAGGCCCGGGCTATCTCCATGATGTCGTGCCGCTTCCGGTCGTGTCGCCGGAGGTTGGCTAACTCGGGTAACCGGCCCGCCAGCATGTCGATCAAGAGATCGCGCCCTCCCGGTGCATCGAGTCCCGACACCGCGCACATCTGCTCTACCAGCTCATGCTCGAAACCCGCCGCATGACCGCCGTTTCCGCCACTCAACAAGCGTCCCCCCGTCATGGCTCCTGTGCCCCTCAACTCCCTCCCGTCGCAGGGTAGTCCGGGCACCGCAGCCCTGAGTCCAGGGTATGGCCAGGCGTTACCCGTGACCACCCCGAAGCGCTCAGTCACAGGCATCCGCCAGGCGGTCGGCCGGGCGGGCCGCCGCCGTACGGCTGCCGCTTCGCGGCCGGGCGGGGGCACGGCCTAAGGTCGTCCGGTGACGAACAGCAGCGCGACCCGTTCCCACGACCTCGACGGCATACGTCCGGCCCCGCACACCGGCCCGCACACCGGCTCGCTCACCGGCCCGCGGTCGGGCCCGCACTCCGGTGTCCGGGAACGCCTGGTCCCGCCCTTCCCCGAACCCGCCACCCGCCTGTGGCGGCTGCTGGGCCTCGGCCCGGACCGGGCACGGCGCCTCGCGAAGGCGACGGAGTGGCTGGGCCCGCTGCTCGTCACCGCCCTGGCCGGCGCCCTGCGCTTCTGGCGTCTCGGCCGGCCGCGGGACCTCGTCTTCGACGAGACGTACTACGCCAAGGACGCCTGGGCACTGCTGCATCTCGGGTACGAGGGCACCTGGCCGGACCGCAAGATCGCCGACCCCCAGATCCTGGCGCACCCCCAGGTGATCTCGCTCTCCGACACCGGCTCCTTCGTCGCGCACCCGCCCACGGGCAAGTGGGTGATCGCCGTCGGCGAGTGGGTGTTCGGCCTCGACCCCGTCGGCTGGCGTTTCATGACGGCGGTCCTCGGCACCCTGTCGGTGTTCATGCTGTGCCGCATCGGCCGCCGCCTGTTCCGTTCGACGTTCCTGGGCTGCCTGGCCGGGGCGCTGATGGCGATCGACGGCCTGCACCTGGTGATGAGCCGCACCGCGCTGCTCGACCTCGTCGTCATGTTCTTCGTGCTGGCGGCGTTCGGCTGCCTGCTGATCGACCGGGACCGGGCCCGGGCCCGGCTCGCGGCGGCCCTGCCGGCCGACGCGGAGGGCCGGGTGCGCCCGGACGCGGACACCGGTGACCGGGCCCCGACGGGCCGGCGGCCCTGGCGCCTCGCGGCCGGTGTGCTCCTGGGCCTCGCGGCCTCGACCAAGTGGAACGGTCTGTACGTCCTGGTCTTCTTCGTGGTCCTGACGCTGCTGTGGGACGTCGGCGCCCGTCGCGTCGCCGGCGCCCGTCACCCGTACCGGGCGGTCCTGCGCCGGGACCTCGGCCGGTCGGTCCTCTCCCTCGTCCCGACCGCGCTCCTGACGTATCTGCTGACCTGGACCGGCTGGTTCCTGTCCGACGACGGCTGGGGCCGGCACTGGGCGGACGGCCGGGGCGGCACCTGGTCGTGGATACCGGCCCCGCTGCGCAGCTTCTGGCACTACGAGTACCTGGTGTACCAGTTCAACGTGGGCCTGCACACGCCGCACAAGTACCAGTCGAACCCGTGGAGCTGGCTGGTCCTCGGCCGTCCCGTGCTGTTCGCCTACAACTCCCCCGAGCCCGGCCAGGACGGCTGCTCCATGACGGGTTCCTGCTCCCGCACGGTCCTCGCCCTGGGCACCCCGCTGCTGTGGTGGTCGGCCTGCCTCGCGCTGGCCTACCTGCTGTACCGGTGGGCCATGCGCCGGGACTGGCGGGCGGGCGCGATCCTGTGCGGGGTGGCGGCCGGTTACCTCCCCTGGTTCCTCTACCAGGACCGTACGGTGTTCTCCTTCTACGCCGTGGTCTTCGTGCCGTACCTGTGCCTGGCCGTGGCCATGATGATCGCAGCGGTGCTCGGTCCGCCGGGCGCCACGGAGCGGCGGCGGCTGCGGGGCGCGGTGGCCGCCGGGGTGCTGGTGCTCCTCATCGCCTGGAACTTCGTCTACTTCTTCCCCGTCTACACCGGGCAGACGATCCCCTACAGCGGCTGGCAGGCCAGGATGTGGCTCGACACCTGGATCTGAGGCTCAGCCGCCTCTCGGGTTCAGCTCGGTGCGACGGGCGGCCGGTCAGCGGTGTGCCGAGGCCGTGGGGCTGGGCGCAGGTCCCTCCGCGCGCAGCGAGCGGTGGTCGTGGCCGGAAGCGGGGCGAGGAGTGGGCGTGCCCGCCGCCGAGGTGGCCGGCGTCCTGGCGTGGTGGCGGGGCACGACGTCCTGGGGGAAGGTCAGCTGGTCGTTCATCCACGTCAGGGCGGCGGGCATCTCCCGTACCCAGGTGGGGAAGTTGTGGCTGCCGTTCTCGGGGAGGATGGAGACGACCCGCATGGGCGCCTTGACGGCCTTGATGAAGGCCTCGGTCTGCTGGTAGCCCTTCTCGCCGTGCTTGCTGTTGGCGACCAGGACCGAGACCTGGGGCGCGGGCAGGTGCTTCAGCCGCCACATCAGGTCGTGGCCGTCGATCCGGGCCTGGCGGCCGGGTCCGCCGCCGAACAGGTTGCCGGTGGTGGGGTCGTCCTTGACCCGGTAGTCGGGCGACAGGGCGGCGGCCGTGGTGTAGGCGCCGGGGTCGCGCATCGTGAGCTGGAGGGCGCAACTGCCGCCCGAGGAGTACCCCATGACGCCCCAGGCGCTCGCGTCGTGACCGGCCCGGTAGACGGACTTGATCGCGTCCGGGAGGTCCTTGGCCAGGAACGTCTCGGTCTGCGGTCCGCCGGGGACGTCCACGCACTCGGTGTCGCGGGGCGGGGCGATGGTGGGCCGGATCATCACCATGATCGTCGGCTGCATCCGGCCCTTGCGCTGGAGTTCGCCCGCGGTCTGCGAGACCCGCAGGTGCTGGGCGAGGTTGTAGATGCTGCCCGGGTAGCCGCTGAGCGCGACGATCACCGGGAAGCGCATGCGGTGGTACGCCTTCTGGAAGTACTGCGGCGGCAGATAGACGAAGGCCGGGTCGACCACGCCGGTGCGCCGGCCGATGATCTTCACCGACTCCACCCGGCCGACGGCCGCGGCGGGCCCCTCGGGCAGCCCGCTGACCCGGCTCAACTGCTGGTCACCCGCGGGCTGCACGAGCGACGCCCCGTGCACACTGCTTATGCCGTTCACCGAGCCGCCGCCGTTCCCGCCGGCCGCCTGCGTCACGCCGACCGGAGCGGTGTCGACGTTGCCGAGCAGTTCGTTCCAGGAGCCGAAGAACTGGTACGACGAGTTCACCGCGCACGCGAACGCCGCGACGATCGTCACCTGCGTCACCCCGATGGCCCCGAGCCGCCCCAGCACAGGCCACAGCCCCGGCCTGGCGAACCGCGGCCACAGCCAGACCAGGAGCGCCACACACAGGGCGGCCAGCGCCGCGAGCGCGTATACCGTCGTACGACTGGTCAAACCCATGTCACTCAGTCCCTGTTTTCCCTGCCCGTGATTCGTTGCTTCCGCACAGGAGGAGGGCGGAAGAGCCTTCCGCGTTCCGTAACGAGGGATTCAGGAAGAAGACATGACCTGTTACGCCATGTCGGGCGGGGGGAGCGCGGCCGGGAGGTGACGGACGCCACCCTCCGCGGCCCGTACACCGGCAGCGGCCAGAAGATCGCGCTGCTGGATTTCGACGGCTTCCAGCGGTCCGGCAACCCGGCGGACGGCCCCCGGCGCGGGGGCCGTCGTGCTCACCTGACGTCGACGAAGTCGCCGGCCGCGGTCGCCGGGCCGGTGGTGCCGGTGCCTGCGAAGACGTACCGGAAGTAGCCGTCTGTCTTGGCCGTGGTGGTGGTCCTCAGCGCTCCGGCGCTGCCGCTGGTGACCGTCTTCAGGGTGGTGTAGGTGCTGCTGCCCTTCTTGCGGAACTGCAACCTGACCGCCTGCCCCTGGTAGCCGGTGTAGCTGCCGCTGTCCCAGTTCGCGCGGGTGAGTCTGCCGGTGACGGTGACGGTCCGGCCCTTCTTCACCGGTTCGGGCGAGGCGTTCACCGTCACCTTGGCCAGCCGCTTGACCCGGGCCGTGCCCGCGGCGTCGATCTCCGTCCAGTCGTCGGTACGGTCCTGGGCCCCGGCGAGCACCTTCCAGGTACCGGCGAGGCCGTTGTGGTCGAGGTCCCGCGCGGCGTCCACGGCGATGCTCACCGTGCAGGCGGAGGTGGTGGGGTCGGTGGGCGACACCGTGCAGGTACCCGTCGGCGGGTACAGCGGCAGGGCGCCGTCGGCGTCGTCGGTGTTCGGGCCGTGCCACAGGTAGGCCCAGGACGCGGCGACGCCGTCCGGGTCCGTCGCCGTCCAGGTGATGGTGACGGTCTTCTTGGTGGTCAGGCCGAGGACGATGTCCTTGCCGCCGTTGACGACGACGTTCGAGAACACCGTGTCACTGGGCGCGGCCCGGTCGGCCGCCTGGGCGGCTGTCGGGAGCACCGACGTGGCAAGGGCGAAAAGGCCGGTGGCAAGGGACACGGCGGTGACGGCCGGGCGGATGCGCATGGAATCCCCCTTAGGGATGGACGGCTCGCCGCCTGCGGGCGGCAAGCCCTGATGCTGTGTCACACCCGCTAGACATGTGGGGGACGGTCACGGTTGCCCCCGTGTTCCGACCATGTTCAGGGGGCGGTCAGGCGCCACTACCGCCGCGCCACTACCGCCGCGCCGTGCCGCACCGCACCGCGCCGCGCCGCGCCGGGGATCAGGATCTGCGTAGGACCCGGTTGCCCCCCCGCCACAGGGTGGCCCGTCTGCGGGGCTGTTCGGCGAGCGGGACGAGGCGGGGGCGCCGGTGTCCCGATCCGGGGCGGCGAGGGGATCCGGACATCGGGGCGGCCGCTGCCGGCACGTCCCGCGCCGGGAGTTTCCTGCGACTCGCAGAGGGGGAACACAGATGGGGCGGTGGACGCTTCTGCGGGGTCCGGCCCTCGCCGTGGCAGCGGTCCTGCCCCGGTACGGGCCGACGGCGGCGCGCGCGGCTCAGTCCGGGCCACCGCGGCCGCGGTCTGCGGGCACCCCGAGCGAACGGCCCACGCCGCGGCGGGGATCGACGGGGGACCCGACGGTCGGGGCACGGTGCGCACTCGGTCTCGCGACGAGGCCGAGCCGGCCCACGGCGATCGCGGCGGACGGCTCGTTCGGGCCCGTGACGGAGAGGCGGGTGCACGCTGCCGAGTGAGGAACCGTCGCCACCGGCGCCAAGGACGGCGCCCACTTCGTCCTGCCCGCGCGCGTCTACGACACCGACGCGCAGAACGTGACGTTCCCGATCGACTGCCGACCTTTTCCGATGTTCCGAAAGGACGACGATGACCTCCTCCTTCCGTCCCATCGACCGCCGCACCATGCTGCGCGGCACGCTGGCCGCCGGCGCCGGCGTCGCCTTCGGCCAGCTGCTGTTCGCCGGCACCGCGCAGGCCTATGCGTGGTCGCGCACCCTGGAACAGGGCGCCACCGGCGCCGACGTGACCGAGCTGCAGATCCGGATCGCGGGCTGGGCGGCGGACAGCGCCGGCCAGAGCCGGGTGAGCGTCGACGGCGACTTCGGCCCCGGGACGGCGGCTGCCGTACGCCGCTTCCAGACCGCGTACGGCCTCACCGCCGACGCCAGCGTCGGACCCAGCACCCAGGCGAAGCTCAACGCGCTGGAGCAGTCGGACGGCTCCACGCTCCACTTCGACTGGAGCGAGTTCGTGAACCAGTCGGACGGCACCTTCGACGGCGGCAAGCTGAGCGCGGCGCAGGTGAAGGAGAACGTCCGCCGCTGCATGTACAAGCTGGAGGCGCTGCGCAAGAAGCTGGGCGACCAGCCGATCACGGTCAACTCCGGCTTCCGCAGCATCGCGCACAACGCCGAGATCGGCGGGGCCAGCGACAGCATGCACCTGTACGGCACCGCGGCCGACCTCGACGTGCCCGGGGTGGCCAACAAGACCGTCTACCAGAAGGCGGAGACCTGCGGGTTCTCCGGGCTGGAGACGTACACCGCCGACCACCAGCACGTCGACAGCCGGGCCGACCTCGGCCGGGCCTGGTGGTGGGAGGACGGCACCGTCTGACGCCGCTCCCGGGCGAGCAGGAGCACGTGACAAGACGTCAAAACACCCGGCCACCTCGCGCGCGGCCTACTTGCACTCGCCCCGTCCGGCCGGGGCGGTTCCCGTCGTCAGCGCCTCGCACGCCGCCTGCCAGGCGTACGGGTCGGGCTGGAGCTGGGTGCGCAGGTAGGCCGCGGTGAGGTGCCCGAGGGCCGCGACGCGCTCGGGGTTCTCGTCGGTGGTTTCGTCGGCGTCGTATCCCGATATCCCGCCGAGCAGGTGCTCGGCGCCGAACAGGGTGAGCAGGGTCTTGGGTGCCGGGGCGAGGTGGTAGGGGTCCGCGTGCCAGTCGGGGCCGATGTCGGTGAAGTGCGTGGAGTCGTCCTTGTCGCCGGCGACGACCAGGGTGGGCGTGGTCATCGTGGAGAAGTCGGTGGTGTGGAAGAACGGCACCTGCCCGGCCATCCAGCCATTGAGGACGTCGCCTCCCCTGCCGGGTGCGGCCAGCAGCACGCCCGCCCTGATCCGGGGCTCGCTCAGGTCCACTTCCGTCCCGGTGCCGGGGTCGGTGATCCGCGCGCCCAGCAGGAGGCTCGCGGTGTGGCCGCCGAGGGAGTGCCCGGCGACGGCGATCCTGTCGTGATCGAGGCGCCCGGCGAGCTGCGGCACGGTGTTCTCGATCTCGTCGAGCCGGTCGAGTATGTGACTCATGTCCTCGGCGCGGGAGCGCCAGAAGAAAGGGGCGCCGGGGGCGCCGGCGAGTTGTCGGCTCAGGGTCCGGGAGCTGAGGTGGGTCGGCTGGACGACGGCGAACCCGGCGGCCGCCCAGAGGCTGGCGAGGGGGGCGTACCCGTTCAGCGAGGAGAGGTTGTTGGACCCGCCGTGCCCGTGCGAGAGCAGGACGACAGGCAGGCCGGTCCCGGTCGCGGGCACGGAGACACGGACCTGGAGATCCACGGGTCGTCCGGGCACGGACAGGGTCACCGGGTTGTACGACAGGACGGGAGCGGATGCGCCGAAGGCGGCAGCAGTGCCGGCGATGTCGGCGGATTCGGTGGATGAACTCATGGTGAGCAATTCCCTTCTACGTCCGGCCGCGACCGAGCGAAACGGAACACTGTCCCGATTACTATCCGGAACAACGTCCCGTTTGTCAAGCGATGCCGGACCGGCCCCGCGGGAGCGACCACCCGAGGGCGGGGCGGTGCGCCGCGTCGGCGGCGGATCTGCGCGCCGGGCTCCGTCGGGAATAACCTGAGGAAGGGTGCAACCGGGACGAAACGGGCCTCCCGATGCATTCCCTTCACCGAGGGGGACGTAAAGAGGGAGGCGAACAGCCATGCCCTGGAATCTGAGCGGCACGTATCTGGAGAGCTGCAACTGCGACGTGGTGTGCCCCTGCACCACCTCGGGCCTCACCGCACCGGCCGACCACGAGCGCTGCCAGGTGACCTTCGCGTTCCACGTGGACAGCGGGAACGTGGACGGCGTGAACGTCTCCGACCGCAACGTCGCCGTCTTCGTCGACGCGCCCCGGGTGATGGCCGAAGGCGACTGGCAGGTGGCGCTGTACCTGGACGCCTCGGCCGACGACGACCAGGCGGAGGCGCTGGGCAGGGTCTTCTCCGGTCAGGCCGGCGGGCCGATGGCGGCGCTCGCTCCGCTCATCGGCGACGTCCTCGGCGTGGAGCGCGTCCGCATCGACTACCGCGACGACGGCCGCCGTCACACCGCACGGGCGGGCGACGCCATCGACATCGAGATCGAGGACCAGGTCGCCCCGCAGTTCGGCGAGGACGGTCCGGTCATGGGCCTGACCGGCATGTTCCACCCGGTGAACAGCACGCTGGCCATCGCCAGGTCCACCCGGGCGACGGGCGCGGGCGTGTACGGCCGGTCCTGGGACTTCTCCGGCGGCAACGGACACTCGGCGCCCTTCACGTGGTCCGCGTGACCGGTCGGCCGGTCGCCCTCCGCCGCGGGACGGGCCCCGCCGGGCTGCTGCTGGTCGCGGCGGCGGCCGCCTGGGTCTGGATGGTGACGCACTGGGGCGGCACCCGGGCGATGCCGGGCACGATGGGCCTGGGCCTGCCCGCGTTCCTGGCCGTGTGGACGCTGATGACGGCCGCGATGATGCTGCCCGCCACGGCGTCCGTCGCGGCGCTGTACGCCCGCACCATCACCGTGCGCAGGGTGCCGCACATGGTCGTTTTCACGGTCGCCTACCTGCTGGTCTGGGCCGCGGCCGGGCTGCCCGCGTACGGGCTGGCCGCCGGCCTGGGCCGGGTGGCGGGCCTGCCTGCCGCGACGGGGACCGCGGTGGCCGCGGCCGTCTTCGCGGTCAGCGGCGTCTACCAGCTCACGCCCCTCAAAGACCGGTGCCTGGCCAGGTGCCGCTCGCCGATCGGGGTCACGCTGCGCTACGCCTCGTACCCGAGGCCCACGCGTGATCTGCGGGCCGGAGCCCACCACGGGGGCTTCTGCCTGGGCTGCTGCTGGTCGCTGATGGTGCTGCTGGCGGCGTTCGGTGTGATGAACTTGTGGGCCATGCTGGTCCTGACCACCGTGATCACCGCCGAGAAGCTGGCGCCGGCCGGCCGCCTGGTGGCCCGTGCCGTGGGAATCGCCTCGATCGCCCTGGCCGGCGCCGTCTTCTGGGTCCCGGCCCTGGCTCCGGGCCTCACCGGCGGCGCCGCGCCCGGGATGTGAGCGCGGTGGCCCGGCCGGCGCGCGGCCCGGATTCGCCGCGGCGAGCGGGTACGACGTCGCCCGTGCCCCGGCGACGAACGTCTCGACGCCCTCGGCGGGCACGGCGACCCGGCCGCATATGCCGACGGCGGTCCGGGCGCCGTCCTGGGGAGTGTTCAGCGAATTCGTGGTGGTTGTTCGTCCTTCGTGCCCGGTCAGGCGGTGTACTGGTGGGCGGGGTAGGTGAGATAGCCCGCGTCGCCGCCCTGGTAGTACGTGGCCGGGTCGGCGGGCGCGATGGGCAGGCCGGTACGGAGCCGTTCCACCAGGTCGGGGTTGGCGATGAAGGCGCGGCCGAAGCTGATCAGATCCGCGCCGAGGCCGAGCCAGTGGTCGGCTGCGGCCCGGTCGGCGTGCTTCGGGCCCATCGGGAGCACCGGGTTCATGACCAGGCTGCCCGGCCAGGCGCGGCGCAGCCCGACCAGCACTTCTTCCTCGGCGGTCGCCTCCAGGTGCACGTAGGCGAGGTCGAAGCGGGCGAGTTCGGCGAGCAGGGCCGCGTACAGCTCGGGTATGTCGGTCTCCTCGACGCCCCAGAAGGTGCCGCCGGGAGACAGCCTGATCGCGGTGCGGGCGGCGCCCACGGCATCCACCGTGGCGGCGACCGCCTCGACGGCGAAGCGGATGCGGTGGGCGATCGGGCCGCCGTAGGAGTCGGTGCGCAGGTTGGCGTTGGACGACAGGAACTGGGAGATCAGGTAGCCGTTCGCGCCGTGCAGTTCGACCCCGTCGAAGCCGGCGTCGACGGCGCGCCGGGCGGCCGCGGCATACGAGCGGACTTCCCCGGGAATCTCGGAGAGCTCCAGGGCGCGGGGAACCGGCGCGGGCCGCGGCCCGGCCGGGGTGAACACCTCGCCCACGGCGGCGACCGCCGACGGGCCGACCGGCCGCAGGCCCGTGGTCTCGGGGTGCGAGACCCGGCCGCCGTGCATGATCTGGGCGAAGACACGCCCGCCGTTGACGTGCACGGCGTCGGTCACGGGGCGCCAGGAGGCCACCTGCTCGTCGGTGTACAGGCCCGGCGTGCCGGGGTTGGACTGCCCGACCAGGCTGGGCTGCACCCCCTCGGTGACGATCAGTCCGGCGGTGGCCCGCTGGGCGTAGTAGACCGCCATGGACGGGGTGGCGAGGCCCCCGGCCGCGGCCCGGACCCGGGTCATCGGGGCCATCACAACCCGGTTGGGCAACTCCAGACCGCCGAGGCGGTAGCGGTCGAACAGCGTGGTCTTGCCGGTCTTGCCGGTCATGCCGGAACTCCTTCGTACGGGTCGAAGGCCCACGAGCGGCGGGCCCGACGGGTACGCTAGAACCTGACATCAATGTGAGGGTCAAGTCCTGGGGCGGGGACACCGCCGGGAGGGTCAGATGCGGATCGGCGAACTCGCGGCGCGGACCGGGGCCAGTGTCCGCTCGCTGCGTTACTACGAGGAGCAGGGGCTGCTCACCAGCACCCGCAGCGCCGGCGGTCAGCGGCACTTCACGGAGGCCGACACCGAGCGGGTGGACTTCATCCAGCGCCTGTACGCGGCCGGACTGTCCAGCCGCACCATCCTGGAACTGATGCCCTGCCGCGACTCGCCCAGCGACGAGACCTCCGACGCCGCGCTGGAGCGCATGGCCAAGGAGCGCGACCTGCTCTCCGCCCACATCGAGGACCTGCTGAACACCCGCGACGCGCTCGACGGCCTGATCGTCGCGGCCCGGACCCACCGCGACGCCCGCCGGACCGCGGCATGAGGAGTCCCTGACCGGTCTTCGTCTGACGTGCTCCCTGGCCTGAAGTCCAGGCAACGCCATTCCGGTGAATCGATGCGAACTGATCGGCGGATTACCCCACTCCGACCGATTCTGGCCGGCGGCCGACTCCTGTCACTGGCCAACGCCGCCCGGCGACCCGGCCTCATGTGCAAGTTCTCAGCCACTGCAATGGCATGGTGCACGTCTCCTCGACGAACCGGCGCATCGAGCGTTCGAACATGCCGACGTGGCGGGTGAGTTGGGCCATGGTGAGCGGCTGCGCGAGGCGTTCCGGAGCCAAGGCGCGAGTGTCGGCCAGTGACGTGTCCCCGGCGACCGCGACGGGTGCGGACATGCAGTCGTCCTCGTCCACGTAGAGGCACGTCCCGGTCCACGTGCACGGCGGGGTATCGGCGTCCGGGTTCGTCTGTGTATTGCCGGTGTGTGGTGGCGTGCAGCCCGTCGAGCAGTCCGGCCGCGGCCGGCGCGAACGCGCTAGGCGACCTTGAACGCGGCGATCCCGATTTCCGCGGCGAGCACCGCGGTGGTGGTCTCCAGACCGCGTTCGCGCAACCAAGCGCCCTCCGGCGAGCCGAGGATGCGATCAGTCATGATGGCCCGCTCTACCTGACCGGACCTTCGTCTTCTCCTGGCTGTTCGTCGGGCATGTCCAGGATGGCTTCTCGGGTGTAGTGAGGGCTCCCCGGTGGTGGGGCTGCCCCGGGGGCCATGAGTTCGGCGAGGAGCCTGCTCAGGTCATCCGTGGACAGCGCCAAGCCGAGGGTCTGCACGATGCGCAGAGCGCAGTCCCGGATGGACTGAGCGCTCCTCCCGGGCGCCGCCGTGCTCCTGATCTCGTCACACACTCGGCTGAACTGCTCGGCGCTGATCGTTGGCCGACTTACCGGTTGCGCCATGGTGCGCTCCTCCTGGAAGAACGGGCCGTTCCACCCGCTCTTCCAGAAAGCGCTGAGCACACCCCGATGGCAACTGGAGAGAGCCGGCGCGCAGGCGATCGGCCGGAGGCGCTCAGACTTCGTCGGCCAACGCCGGGCCTTACAATCCGCCCGCTTCGGAATCGGTTCCCGACAGGGGCCGGCGATTACCCAGCCGGCCGCCCCGATCCCGTCATCAGCATCCACCGGCAGGGATGATCAACTCGTTGGGCGTCCGGCACGCCCGGCCGAAGCACCTGAACCGAAGGAGTGGACATGGCCGAGCGACAGAGCGGCACCGTCAAGTGGTTCAACGAGGAGAAGGGGTATGGCTTCATCACTCCAGAAAACGGCCCCGACCTCTTCGTACACTTCAGGGCGATCCAGGGCGGCGGCTTCAAGAGCCTCCGGGAAGGCCAGAAGGTGACCTTCGTTGCAGTGCAGGGCCAGAAGGGCATGCAGGCGGACGAGGTCATCCCGGAGGGATGAGCCCGGCGGCCTGGCGTCGTGCACGGAGCGACCTCGGCCCGGAGACGACTCGGCTCCGGGCCGACGCGCCAGTGGTCGTCTGCCGGATCCGCTCAAACCGTGCTGGCACACGCCCAGGGTTCGATGGCACAGGACATTCGTGAACGCCTGACCGCGGATCACACCTTGAATCGAACATGTGAACGAGATGCGGCCGGACCCTCCTCCCCTTCGGGCGATCCTCGGGTACCTCGAAACTCAGCGCGCCGAGGAAGAGACCGCGGTCCCCTACCTGCGGCTCCGGGTTGAGTCCGTGCGGCACGCCCGCACGGTGACCGAGAGCCGGAAGCGTGCGGAGTCCGGCCCGCCGAAGCGCCGGCCAGCAGCAGCCCGTCCGGCACGGGGGCCCGCGCCGACCCGCAGCGAGCGGGGGCCGACGGGCTTCCCACGGTGGGCCCGTCGAAGGCGGAGACCTCGCTGCGCATCATCCGCGAGGTCGGCGTGCGGCCCGGGCAGACGCTGCCGGTCAGCGGCGCGTCCGGCGGCGTCGGGTCGGCGGTGCTACAGATCGCCCGCGAGCGCGCCATCACGGTGATCGGCACGGCCGGGGCTGCGAACCAGGACTACCTGCGCGGCCTGGGCGCCCTCGCCACGACCTACGACGAGGGCTGGGGCGAACGGGTGCGGCACCTGTGCCGGGTCGACGCAGCCCTCGACCTGGCCGGCTCGGGCGTGATCCGCGGACTCGCCGAGCCGACCGGGGACCCGCGCAAAATCGTCTCCATCGCCGACCTCGGTGCGCCGCAGCTGGGCGTCCGGTTCTCCGGCGTGGCCGGGAGCGTGCCCGACGCGCTCGCCGAGGCCGTCGGCCTCATCTCCCGGGGCAGGTTCCACATCCCGGTCGAGAAGTCGTACTCGCTCCCCGAGGCAGCGGCGCCGCACACTGACAGCCGCGCCGGCCACACCCGGGGGCGCCGGGTCCGGGTCGTCCGAGCCGCCGCCCGCCCGGCGTCCCGCGCCGAACGGCCGGTCACTGGCGGGTGGTGAAGCGGCGTCGGACGAAACCGGGGCGGCTACGCCTCGCACACCAGGGCGACCGCGGTGTCCTCCGCCGAGATCCGGTTCAGGCCGTCGGCGTTTCCTATCGCCTGTCTTGCTTGTCGGCCCGGGCATGGGGCGGGGTGATCTCACGCTTCGGCGATCCATTGGGCGAGGGAGATCAGGGTGGCTTCGACGCTGTTCGCCATGTAGTCGCGGAGTGCGTCGAGGTCGCGGCGGGTGGTGCCCAGCACCGGGTCGAGGCGCAGGAGTTGCCAGGACTGCTCGACGAGGGTTCCGCGTCCCTGGGGGTGGAAGGTCCAGGTCCACTGCACGATGCCGTCTTCGGCGCCGCCGACCACGAAGGTGAAGGCGTCGCCGGGGTCGGCTCGTACGACCTGGGAGCGGGTGGTCCATTCCCTGCCGTCCTTCTGATTGCGTCCGCTGAACCAGGCGCCGACCCGAGGCCCGGTGCCCTGGTCGAACGTGACGTCGGTCGCGTTGGGGCTCCAGCGGCCGATCGCGGACACATCACTGACCAGGTCATAGACCCGGGCGGGTGTGGCATCGACCCATGCGCGTCTGGTGAAGGCGAAGCCTGATGCGTCCAGATCCTCCACGAGGTCGTGTTCATTGGTGGTGGCGCTCAAGGCGTCCTCCTGGGTGCGTACGGGGTGGTGCCGGGTCGGCGACACCCACGTCATCACCAGTCCTGCCGGGGATCCAGACCGGCTGGTGCCTATCCACAGCTGGGGCAGGCTGTGCGTTTCGAGTCGGACCATACTCGGATCCATGACCGGAAAATCGCAGCTCGGGGGCTTCCTACAGGCGCGGCGCTCCCAGCTGCGCCCCGAGGATGTCGGGGTGCCGACCTATGGGGAGCGTCGGCGTGTGCCGGGCCTTCGGCGCGAGGAGTTGGCGCTGCTGGCGGGTGTGAGCGCCTCCTACTACACCCGGCTGGAGCAGGGGCAGTCGCTGAGCGCGTCGCCCGAGGTGCTGGACGCGATCGCATCGGCTCTGCGGCTGGACGCCTCCGAGCGGCGGTACCTGCATGACCTGGCCCAGGTGGACAGGCACCGCACTCGGGGCCGGCGGCCTGCACCGGAGCGCGTGACGGAGGCTGCACGTCAGTTGCTGGACGTACTGGCTGACGTTCCCGCGATCGTGCTCGGCCGGCGCAGTGACGTGCTGGCGTGGAATCGCCTGGGCCACGCGCTGTTCGCCGGGCACCTGGACCGTGGCGCGCCGGACCTGCCGGCGCAGCGTCCCAACATGGCCGGGCTGGTGTTTCTCGACTGTCATACCCGCGACCTGTACGCGGACTGGCCGAGCAAGGCCAGGGCGGTGGTGGGGAACCTGCGCCTGGTGGCGGCCCAGTACCCGCAGGACACGGCCTTGCACGCGCTGCTGGGTGAACTGAGCGCCAAGAGCACTGAGTTCGCCTCGATGTGGGCCGACCACCGGGTCAAGGCGTGCACCGTCGCCGCCTATGAGATGCGGCACCCGCTGGTGGGCACGCTGACCGTGGTTCAGCAGACCCTGAGTCAGGGGCCGGGTCCCAACGTCGTGGTCGCCACCACGGAGGCGGGCTCGCCCTCCCGGGCCGCGCTGGCCCTGCTCGCCCAGGCCGTCACCCACAACGCCATCCCGGCCGACCCGGTACAGCTGGGGCCCCGGGCCGGCACCGGCTGACCTCGCACGACGCCACCGGGCGCTCGGCCGGAACCTGCGAGCACCCCTGTCCCACCCGGGGACGGCCGACGACCGGCCGCCGCCGCGAGCAGCCTCGGGGCCGCCCGGCCCGGGGCAAGATCCGCCTTTCCTAACCCGTGCGTCGGCGCGTTGCTGCCGCATGCCCGAAAGCCAGTGAAGGAACCATGTTCAAGAAGCTCTCCACGTCCGCTGTATCGGGGGCAGTCCTTGTCGCGGCCGCGGCCGCGGCCGCAGCGCTCAGCCCGGCGTCGGCGTCGGCCGTCTCCGCCCCGCTGAGCAGCGCGCGGATCGCCGTGCACTTTGACCTGGCCAGGGGTCAGACGCCGGAGAACGCGTCCTGGCACCGGGCGGCGCCGCGTACGTCACCTTCGCCGAGGGCCGCCAGATCGCCGAGCTCTCCCCCAAGGGCACCCTCCGGATCCTGGCCACCCTGCCCAAGCCCGCCGACGGGGGTGTCCACACCCCGGCCCTGGGCTTCCCGCTGACCGTCGGCAGCACCGCGGCGAGCCCCGCCGGGCCCCGCCCCACCGTGCTCACCAGCGCCCGCCCGGTCCCCCGAGAAACCCGCACATCAGGAGAAGACCATGAAGAACACGCACGAGCTCGAACTCGGCGCTGTCACCGTCACCCGCATCGAGGAGATGCACGGTCCGATCATGCCTCCGGACCAGTTCTTCCCCGACCTGCCCGAGCATGCCTGGCAGGATCACCGCGAGATGCTGGTGCCCGACCACCTGGGTGCCGACGACGCCATGGTCAACGTCGCGATGCAGACCTGGCTGCTGCGCAGCGAGGGCAGGATCATCCTGGTCGACACCGGCGTCGGCAACAACAAGACCCGCCCGGCCGTCGCCGGGTGGGACCACCTTCGGCTGGACTACCTCGGCAACCTCGCCCGCGCCGGTGTGCGGCCCGAGGACGTCGACCTCGTGGTCAACACCCACCTGCACGTCGACCACGTCGGCTGGAACACCCGCCTGATCGACGGTACCTGGGTGCCCACGTTTCCGAACGCCACCTATCTGATGCCCAAGGCCGACTTCGAGTTCTGGAACCCGGCGAACAACCCGGACATCGCCGGCGGCGTCAACGAGAACGTGTTCGAGGACAGCGTCGCCCCCGTGCACGCCGCAGGCCAGGTTCAGCTGTGGGAGCACAGCCACGCCGTCGACGGCAGCCTGCGCCTGGAAGCGGCCCCCGGCCACACTCCCGGATCCAGCGTCGTCAAGCTTCAGTCCGGCAGCGACCGGGCTCTGTTCGCCGGTGACTTGATGCACACCCCCCTACAGGTCATGCACCCCGACCACAGCAGCTGCTTCTGCCAGGACCCGGCCCAGGCCCGGACCACCCGCCGCACGCTGCTCGGCTGGGCCGCCGACGCAGGCGCCCTCGTCCTGCCCGCCCACTTCAGCGGCCACAGCGCCCTCGAAGTCGAGAACAAGGGCAGCGGATTCGTGATCAAGAAGTGGGCGCCGATCACCCGGTACTGACGGCGACTTCACCCCACCGCCGCTCCAGCCACCCCGGAGCGGCGGCATCCACCTGTGCAACCAACAGCGAGGAGATCCGAAATGGCACCCGCCGATCCCGCCACCGTCACGACCACCTCCGGCCCGATCCACGGCCGCCGCCACGAACACGGGACCGTCTTCCTCGATGTGCCCTACGCCGCCCCGCCCGTCGGACGCAGGCGTTTCGCCGCGCCGAGCCCGCACGAACGGTGGAGCGGGATCCGTGACGCGACGCGGCCGGGACCGACCGCACCCCAGCCCACCCGGGACTCCTTCGGCACCCTCGACATGTCGCCCTACTTCGGCCCGGGCTGGCAGCGCGGCGAGGACTACCTCACCGTGAACATCTGGGCCCCGCAGCAGGATGAAGCGACCCGGCCAGTCATGGTGTTCGTGCACGGCGGAGGATTCGTCGCGGGCTCCAGCCGTGCGCCGCTCTACGACGGAACGGCTTTCGCCCGCGACGGCGTCGTGCTGATCACCGTCAACTACCGTCTGGGCATCCCCGGTTTCCTGCACCTTCCCGATGCCCCGGACAACCGCGGAATGCTCGACGTCCTGGCCGCCCTGCACTGGATCCAGGAGAACGCCGCCCGCTTCGGCGGCGACCCCGGCAACGTCACGCTCTTCGGCCAGTCAGCCGGAGCCGTCATCGTCGGCGGCATCCTCGCCGACCCGGCCTCCTCCGGCCTGGTCCGACGGGCGATCATCCAAAGCGGCAGCGGCACCGGAGCCTTCACCCCCGACCAGGCCGGCATCGTCACCGCGACGGTCGGACGCGAGCTGGACCTCGAACCCACCGTCAAAGCCCTGGCCGGCATCCCCGACGAGCGCCTCGTCGCCGTCATGGCCGGCCTGACAGGCCTGGACTTGCGCACGTCCACCCATCACGACCCGCTCGGCGGTATCACCTCCTTCAGTCTGGTCAGCGAGCACCAGCCGGCCACCGCGGTCGCCGCCGGCCAGGGAGGCGAGGTCGACCTGTTGATCGGCGCCAATCTCGACGAGGGCAGTCTCTACCTGGCCCCGTTGGGACTCCTGGCGAGCACCACCGATGCCGATGTCCGGGACACTGCGGCAAAGTTCCACCCCGGCCCCGACGAAGTCGTCCGTGCCTACCGGGCACAGCACCCGTCCGCCTCGGCCGCCGACCTGCGCACCACCATCCTCGGTGACGGGCTGTTCAGAGCCGGCACCCGGCAGATGGCCGCCGCACACGCGAGCGCCGCGGCCGGACGGACGTACTGCTACGAGTTCGTCTGGCGCTCCGACGCGATCGACGGGCGCCTGGGCGCCAGCCATGTCATGGAGTTGCCGTTCGTCTTCGACCGCCTGTCCCTGCCATCGCTGCGCGGCCCACGAGGGCTCCTCGGCAACGCCGAACCGTCCGCCCTGCTCGCCGCCCGTATCCACCGATCGTGGATACGGTTCGCTGAGACCGGCAATCCCGGCTGGCCCGTCCACGAACCGGCCGATGGCCACGTCCAGCGCATCGGCGTCGCCTGACCGCCGACCGCGGGCAACGGCGCCGCGCACTGCGCGCCGGGGGCCGGGAGGCGGTGCTCGCGACGATACCCGAGCAGACCCGCGGGACCTGATCAGTCCCGCGCCCACTGGCCGAGGGCCCGCAGACGCCGGTGGTCCGGCGCGAGCCGCCGACAGGGCCTCACCGGCTGGAACCAAGGTGATTCCACGTGCGGCAAGGAGTCTCGAGGGTCGCGCAGCGCAGGAGTTACGGGTCTCGATGCACATCGTCCCGAAGGAGCCATCCGCCCGCCAGCAGGTGCCGAACTGAGCCTGGCTGCGGGTGCCCCGGACCCGGTTCCCGCCGAAACCTGCGCCCCCATGCCCCACATGGTGCGCGAGAGGCCGTCGGCATCGATCGGCCGCCGGTCCGAGGGCCGCCGGCCGCCGCCGGACTCGCCGACGGACGGGACCGGCCCGCGCCCGGCTGTTCGCGGGCCCGCGGGCTCGGCTCATTCGGTGTCGCCGAGCGCTGCCATGGGGGTGGCGCGGCCGGCCCGGCGGGCGGGGAGGAGTCCGGCGAGTGCCGTGACGGCCGTCAGGGTGACGAAGACCGTCAGGAGCCGGCCCGTGGGCAGCAGCAGGGGCGCCGGTGCGACGGCGAGCCGGACGGCCAGCCAGGCGTACGGGACTCCCAGGGCCAGCCCCAGGATGCCGCCGAGGGCGCCGTACAGGGCGGCTTCCACGGCGACGGTCCGGCGTAGGGAGCCCCGGCCCAGGCCCAGGGCGCGCAACAGGCCGAACTCGCGGGTGCGTTCGACCGCGGTGAGGCTGGTGGTGGTGACCACGCCCACGACGGCGATGAGGATGGTGAGGCCGACGAGCCCGAGCGCGGTGGTACCCATGAGCCGGATGTCGCCGAGGGTGACGTCCCGTAGCTCGGCCGGTACGTCCAGGGCGGCCTCGTCGGGGTCGGGGACCTGGGCGGCGACGGCGGCCTCCAGGGCCCTGCGTGCCTCGCCGCGCGCGGCGAGGCCGCCGGACGAGGCGTTGGCGAGGATGCCGGTCGGCCGGGCGGCGGCGCCCAGGCGGCCGAGGTCGGCGGGTGTCACGAAGAGTCCCGTGCCGACCGGGCCGTCACCGGCGAGGGTGGCCGCGACCGTCAGCCGGAGGCGGCCGTGGGGAGCGGGGAGGCCGACGGTGTCCCCCGCGCGCACGCCGAGGTCGTCGGCGAGTACGGCCGCCACGATCACCTCGCCCGGACGCAGGGCGTTCAGGCTCCCCGTCGCCGTGTCGATGTCGTGGGCGGTGGGCAGGGCCCGCAGGTCCAGGTCGGAGACGGTCTGCCGGGTCTGCCCGACCGTGATGTCGAGCGTGCGGTAGGCGAGGACGTCGGACAGCCGTGGGGAGGCGGCGAGCCGTTGGACCAGGGCCGGCGGGAATCCCTTGGCGTCGGTCACGCGGAAGTCCGCCGGTGCCTCCACGGCCAGCTTGCGGTCCGTGTAACCGCCCAGGCAGGCGACGGCGACGAGGGCTCCCCCGACGAGCGCCACGCCGAGGGCGACCACGACGGACACCGCCGCGGCCCGGCGCGGTGCGCCGCCGACCACGCCGACCGCCAGCCTGCCGGTGGTGCCCAGCCGGCGCAGCGGCCATCCGGCGACCGCCAGCACCGGGCGGACCAGCAGCGGGCCCAGGGTGATCAGCGCCAGGAAGGCGAGGGCGGCCGAGGCGACGGTCACCAGCAGGGAGGTGACGTCCCGTTCGTAGCCGCCCGCCCCGGGCTGCGGCAGGTCGCTGAGGAGCAGCGCCACCAGCCCCAGGGCCGTGACGGCGAGGAACAGTCCGGTGGCCAGCCGCGCGGGGTGGAGACGGTGCTCGGCGGTGACGGTGGAGGCGGCGCGCAGGGCCTGCAACGGCGGCACGTGCGACGCCGACCGTGCGGGGGCGAGCACCGCGCCGGCCGTCACCAGCACGGCGCCGGCGATCACCAGAGCGGCCTGCGCGGCGGGGAAACCGGGCGCGGCCAGGTCCTGTCCGGCGGCGCGGGCGGCCGACGGGGCCAGGTGCCCGGCTCCCCAGGCCGCCAGGACCCCGAGTGTCCCCGCGGTGGCCCCCGCCAGGGCGCCTTCGGCCACGAGCGCGGTGACGAGCTGCCGTCGCTGGGCGCCGATGGCGCGCAGCAGCGCCAGTTGCCGCAGCCGCTGCGCGAAGACGATGCGGAAGGCCGAGGTGGCGACCAGGGCGGCGGCTCCCACCGCGACGGCCAGGAACACGGCGATCAGCTGGAAGATCTCCCGGTACTGCGCGAGGGCGGCGCGGGCCTCCGCGGCCCGGATCGTGTCACCGGAGCTCACCAGGGCGTGCGGGGACGGCGTCCTCAGGACGTCCCGTACCCGCCGGGCGATCTCCTGGGTGTCGGCGCCGTTCACGGTCCGGATGTCGAGCCGTGAGTAGCCGGACAGGGCCGCGATGCGCAGGATGTTCTGGCCGGTCGCGTACCCTGCGGCGTCCCGGTCGGCGTTCGTGGCGCCGCTGACCACGCCGGTGACCGTCAGCGTGGAGCGGATGGTCTTCTCCGGGTTCCCGGGGTCGGGGAAGAGCAGGGTGATGCGGCGGCCCGGGGCCAGCCGGAGCTCTTCCGCCGCCGGGCGGTTGACGGCGATCCGGCCGGGCCCGTCGGGATAGCTCCCTTCGACGAGCCTGACCCGGGACAGCGGGCCGGTACCGGGGTCGGCGCGCAGTTGCAGATAGTTCTGGGACAGGCCGCCGGAGACCGGGGCTCCGGCGTCGGCCCGGGCCGCGACCTCGGCCACGCCGGGCAGCGCGCGGATCCGCCGCAGCGCCGCCGGGCCGATCGAGGCGTCGGTGTCGGTGACGGCCAGCGAGACCGCCGCGGGCGTGCCGCGGAAGTGGGCGCGGGCGGTGTTCTCGGTGATCTGCTGCGCCATGACGGTGGCGAAGACGACGAAGGCGGCCACCAGGACCGACGAACCGGTCGTCAGCATGCGGGCCGGGCGGCGCAGCAGCTCCGCCAGCTGGGACCCCAGGACGCTCGCGCGCCAGGTGACGGACGTCGTCATCGGGTCCTCACCACCCGGCGCAGCGCGTCGGTGACCTCGGTCCGGGTGGGGGCGTCGAGGTCGTCGACGACGCGGCCGTCGGCGAGGACGATCACGCGGTCGGCGCGGGCCGCCGCGTCCGGGTCGTGGGTCACCATGACCACGGTCTGGCCGAGGTCGCGTACGGAGTCCCGGAGGAAGCCGAGCACCTCGGTGCCCGCACGGGAGTCGAGGTTGCCGGTGGGCTCGTCGGCGAAGACCACGGCGGGACGGGCCGCCAGGGCGCGGGCCAGCGCGACCCGCTGCTGCTGTCCGCCGGACAGTTCGCCGGGGCGGTGGGCGAGGCGGTCGGTGATGCCGAGGACGGTGACGAGGCGGTCCAGCAGGGCCGGGTCGGGGCGGCGGCCGGCCATGGTGAGCGGCAGCACGATGTTCTCCAGCGCGGTCAGCTGCGGGAGCAGGTTGAACGACTGGAAGACGAAACCGACCCGGTCGCGGCGCACCCGGGTCAGTGCCCGGTCCGACAGGCGGCCGATGTCCGTGCCGTCCAGCACGACCTGGCCGGAGGTCGGGGTGTCCAGCCCCGCCAGGCAGTGCATCAGCGTCGACTTGCCCGAGCCCGACGGCCCGACGATCGCGGTGAAACGGGCGCGGGCGAGATCCGCCGTTATCCCGTTCACCGCTGTGACGTCGGACTGCCCCTGCCGGAATTTCTTCACCAGGTTCACGGCCGAGATGGTCCCCGCGGTCACGTCAGAATTCCTTTCCGATCCGGAGCCGCTCCGCTCCGCTCCGAGAACGTCATCGCGGCCGTCAGGAATTGAATGCGGGCAGGGTGAGGGTGATACCGGCGTCCGTGCAGTGGCCGTTGGCCTCCTTGGCCATCCGGGCGAGTTCCTTGCCGGTCGGCGGCTCCCCCTCGCCCTTGGCGTGCAGGACCGCCCATCCCTCGTAGTTGGAGATCTGCGCGCCGAGGTAGCCGTCCTTCATCTGCGCCCTGCGCATCGTGGCCGTGCGCTGCCCCCAGGCGTCAGCCGCCTTGGCGTCCTTGGGGAGCCGCTGCGCCTCGTCGACGATCCGCTGCGCCAGCCGGCAGTCCGCGGCGGATGCCTGGCTGGGCTTGTTGTGCTCGTGCCAGCCGTATGCGGCAGTGGCGGCCACGACGGCGGCGAGCACCACCCCGACGGCCCCGAAAACCAGGGACCTGTTCTTGCGGACAGCACCGGAAACCGCCATGACCATAACCTCCGAGTAGTTCCGCCGGCGTTTTCCGGCGAGCCGTGGAAGTAATCCTCGGAGTTCGGCGTCCCCGACACATCGGAGCACGATCGGAGTTCAGGCGGGGGCGCTTGCGACCGCAGTGGCAGCGCGGGTCTACGACCACGGTCGTAGACCCGGGGAGCGACGTTCCCGACCTGCGAGAGCACGCGGGCAGCCCGGCGGAGATCGCCGAACGGCGAGGCGGCGGGGCGGCGGGGCGGCGGGGCGATCCGGCGCTGTCGCGTCTTACTGCCGCGCGCAACCGCCTATCCTCTCGGCCTGTCGTCCTCTCGGCCTCTCAGATCCGCTCAAGGCCCCGGACCTCCACCTGGACCGCGGCCCGGACACGTCCGCCCGCCCCCGGACACCGCCCGGCCGGTGCCCCGTTCAGGGCGCACCGGGGTCAGCCGACGGGGCGGACGAGGCCCGACTCGTAGGCGAACACCACGGCTTGCGCGCGGTCGCGCAGGTGCAGCTTGGCCAGCACCTTCCCGAAGTGCGTCTTGACGGTGGCCTCGGCGACGAACAGACGCGCGGCGATCTCGGCGTTCGACAGTCCTTCGGCGACCAGTTCCAGCACCTCCCGTTCACGAGTGGTCAGCACGGCCAGCCGGTCGTCATGCCGCGGAGACGGCACCAGCTTCCCCGCGAACCGGTCCAGCAGCGCCCGCGTGACCCGCGGAGCGACGACGGACTCGCCGGCGGCCACGACACGGATGGCCGACACGACGTCCTCGGCCGGGGAGTTCTTCAGCAGGAAGCCGCTCGCCCCGGCCTGCAGCGCGGCGAAGGCGTCCTCATCGGTGTCGAAGGTGGTGAGCACGAGCACCCGGGGCGCCGTGCCCCGTTCGGCGAGCCGCCGCGTGGCCTCGATGCCGTCCATGACCGGCATGCGGATGTCCATGATCACGACATGGGCCTCGGTGCTCTCCAGCAGTCTCAGTGCCTCGGCGCCGTCCGCGGCCTCCCCTACGACCTCCATGTCGCTCTGCGCCGACAGCACCATGGTGAATCCCGCCCGGATCAGCGGCTGATCGTCCACCACAGCCACCCGAATCGGCCTGCTCATGTCCCCGCTCGGGTCCGTGTTCATGTCCGTGCTCCCGCCCTTCACGTCGCTGCGCGCGCCTTCGTCGGAAGGTCCGCTTCGACCCGCCATCCCGCGCCGAGGCGCGGTCCGGCGGTGAAACGACCACCGGACACCTCCACCCGCTCGCGCATGCCCACCAGGCCGTTGCCGCCGCTGGTCACGCCCTCCGCTCCGGCGGGTGCGGGCGCCCCCAGCCGGCCGCCTCCGTCGTCGGACACCTCGATGTGCACGACGTCCTCCTCGCAGCGGAGTGTGACGGCGACCTCTGCGCCGGGGCCGGCATGCCGCAACGCGTTGGTCAGGCACTCCTGGACGACCCGGAACACCGTCAGCTGGTCCGCGGTCGGCAACCGGTCCCGGTCGCCGTGGACCGTCAGGGTCACCAGCAGTCCGGCCGTACGGGCCCGCTCCACGAGGGTCTCCAGACCGGCCAGCGACGCCCGGCGCCGGCCGTCGCCCAGCTCGGGCCCCTCCTCCTCGCCGTCGCCCGGAGCCCGGCCCGCGCGCAGGACGCGCACGATCCGGTGCATGTCCTCCAGCGCGTCCCGGCCGGTGGCGGCGATGGTCTGCAACGCCGTACCGGCCTTGTCCGGATCGGTCTTGAGCACGTAGCCGACCGCGTCGGCCTGGAGGATCATCACCGCCAGGCTGTGGGCCACCACGTCGTGCAGTTCCCGGGCGATCTCCGCCCGCTCCTCGGCCGCGGCGAGTTGCGCCAGATGCCGCCGCTCCCGCTCCTCCGCGGCGGCCTTCTCCTCCAGGCCGGCCGCGTACAGCCGCCGGGTCCGCAGCACCACGGCCGTCAGCCACACCGCCACGCAGATACCGAGGAACGCCACGAACGACACGAAGTCCATCGACGCCGCGCGTGGCGTGAACAGGCTGCCGACTCCGCCGAACCCCAGCACCACGCCGGCCACGACCACCGCGCCGGCGGTGTGGACCTGCCACCTGGCACGGGCGTGGGTGACCACGGACACCATCGCCACCAGGACGGCGATGTCGTAGCCCGTCGGCGCGCCCGCCTGGGCCTCGTCCGGAACAACGGCCAGCACGTACTGAAGCAACGCCAGCGCCGACACCACTCCCAGCACGGCCATCGGCCGCCGCCGCCGGAACACCAGCGTCAGCGCCATCGCCCCGCCGATCGCCTGGTCGTACCCCTCGCTGTAGTAGGAGGCCGAACAGGCCACCACCCCCGCGACGGCGACGTCGTAGGCCGTATGCATCCACGGCCGACGAGGAAAACCACGCACCATGGCCGCCAGGCTACGGCAGCCGGACACAGCCGGACGCCGGAGCACCGACCCCGGACGCGGCCCCAACTCGCCTCATCCGGAGGTCTGATGTGCCGGCCGACCTGTGCAGGTGCCGGTCAGGGTCCTGCTGGGGCGTCTCTCCAGGCACAGAGAAACGCCCCGTGTCACCGGCCTCGTATCCGCGCTCGCGTCGGGCCGCGCCGGGACTCGCGGCACGGTCACGCCGAGTGCGAAGTCACCAGGGGACGACGCCGTCGTCCTCGAAGAACGAACCGGTCGGGCCGCCGTCGGGCAGCGTGGCGAGCCGGATCGCCGTGGCCGCGCCCTGCTCGGGAGTACGGGGTCCGTGGAAGCCGGTGAAGTCGGTCGCGACCAGGCCCGGGCAGGCGGCGTTGATCAGGATGTTCGTACCGGCGAACTGCCGGGCGTACTGCACCGTGACGGCGTTGAGGAACGACTTCGACGGCGCGTAGGCCGCCATGACGGGGCCGATCTCGGTGTCCGGGTCCGCCTGCCGGGTGAGGGAGGCGACGGCACTGGAGACGTTGACGATGCGGGGCGACGTCGAGCGCCGCAGCAGCGGCAGCATCGCGTTGGTCACCCTGATGACACCGATGACGTTGGTCTCCACGACCGTACGGACCACGTCGAGGTCGAGCGTGGTCGGGTCCTGCACCCACCCCGGCCCCGTCTCTCCCGAGATGCCGGCGTTGTTGACCAGGACGTCCAGGCGCCCGGCCTGCCGTTCGATCAGGTCCGCGGCCTCGGTGGCGCTCTGGTCGCGGGTCACGTCCAGGGGCACCCCGAACGCGTCCACCCCCGCCGCGCGCAGCTTCTGGACGGCGGCCTCGCGCCGGGTCCGGTCGCGGGCCCCCACGCCCACGCGGTAGCCGAGGGCGCCCAGCCCGGCCGCGATCTCGTACCCGATTCCCTTGTTCGCGCCGGTCACCAGCGCGATCTTCGTTTCGCTCATGCCGTCGATGCTCGCCCGCGAACGAGCGGCGCATCCAACACCGATGCAGTGCCCTGTCATACCCGGCAGGTATCACCGACGTACGCTGTGCCCATGGACACCTTGGAGACCCGCGAGCTGAGGTACTTCCTGGCCGTCGCCGAGGAACTGCACTTCGGCCGCGCCGCCGAGCGCCTCGGCATGGCCCAGCCACCACTGTCCCGGGCGATCCAGCAGCTCGAACGGCGCCTCGGGGTCTCCCTGCTGAAACGCAACCGCCGCGGCGTCACCCTGACCGGCGCCGGAGAGGTCCTGCTGCACGAGGGCCGCGCAGCCCTCGACGCGACCACCGCCGCCGCTCGCCGCACCCGTCGCGCCGGTGGCGCCGACGATCCGGGCGGCCCCCGCAACCGTCTGGTGCTGGCGGTGAAGGCCGGCGCGTCCCACGAACTGCTGCACAAGCTCCTCGCCGCCTATGCGGCCGAGCCCGACGCCGCAGAGATCGAGGTGCTGCCGAGCGGCACGTGCGAGCAGGAGGACATGCTGCGCGACGGCCGCGCCGACGTGGCGCTCATGCACAAGCCGTTCAACTCCCTCGCCGGGTTCGACAGCGAGGAACTGATGACCGAGGGGCAGATCGCCGTCCTGCCCGCCGGGCACCCCCTGGCCACGCGCAGGACGCTGTCCCTGGCCGACGTCAGCGACATCCCCGACCTTCCGCTCGCCCGCTGGGCCCGCCACGGGATCTACCCACCCGGACCGGGCCCCGAGATCCACGACCAGACGCAGCTGGCCCAGCTGATCGCCCTCGGCCGCACCGTGGCCGTCTTCCCCGACTCCGCCCGCGCCTGGCTGTGGGCCGAGCACACCGCCGTCCCCCTGACCGACGCGCCCCCCGTCGTCACCCACATCGCCTGGCCCGCGCACAGCCGCTCCCTCGCCCTCGCCGGGCTGATCCGCACGGCCACCCGGCTGTGACCCGGACAGCCAGGGACACCGGATCGTCCCGGGCGATTGCGCCGGCTCGAAGGCGGGTTCCGAACCCACCCGCAGTGGATTGCCGTTCCCATGCGCCGAAGCTCCGCCTCGGCGATCGAAGCAGAGCCTCTGGGCCCCGGCCGAAAGGCACGGAGAAAGGTCCGGCCGACGGTGGATGCCGCCTGGTGAGCATCCAGATGACGTCCACCGCAGTTACCTGTAGGACATGGAGACGACCGCCCGCGAGTTCAACCAGAAGTTCTCACAGATCCTCGCCGCGGCGGCGCGCGGTGAGACGGTCACCGTCACCAAGAACGGCACCCCGGTCGCCCGGGTAGTGTCGATCACCGAAAACGACGTCCCCCCGTTTCCGACCGGCCCCATGGGGGCATTGAGCTTCCCGACCTCGGCCTGCCTGATCTCGGCGATGACGAGATCGAGGAAGTGCTGAAGCCATCGTTGCCCGGAGTCTGCGCCCGCACTGTGCCGACTCGCCTGAGCACGCCCCGCGAGCACAGCCGCCTTCGGGCGGATGAACAACTGGCGGCCTCTCGTGATCGGTCGTCACGTATTTCCGCGGTCGGCGAGGGCTCCTGGTCGCAGTGATCTTGTGAGGCCCGCTCGCGTCACCGGATCACCTCTTCCGCTTGACGTCGCTGCAGTAGACGTCCTTGCCCGGCAGGTGGCCAGTGGTCAGGAAGCCGACGGTCGCCTTGTCGGCGCAGGCGGAGCCTTCGTCGTATACGTAGTGCCCGCCGTTGTCCACGCCGACGAAGGCGGAACTGCCGCCGAGGGCCTGGTGCAGCCCTGTGCCGCCCTCCCACGGAGTGGCGTTGTCCCGGCGGTTCTGGAGGATCAGGGTGTTGCGCGGGCCTTCGTCGGTCACGGTGACGGGCCGCTCGGCCGGCTTCTTCCAGTAGGCGCACGCCCAGATGTTGGCCGGCATTCCCGCGGTGAGGGGCCACGCCTTGCGGTCGGCAGCGGTGCGGGTGGCGTAGCCGTCGGTGTCGTGGGGCCACTCGGCGTCGCCGCAGACGAGAGCCAGGAACATGGTGGCCTGGTTGTCCTCGGGGACGCCCGGAGCCGGCGGGGTGTCGGCGAGGATCTGCTGGAGAACCGCGTCGTCGGCGTCGGTGGCGCTGCCGGCGGCCAGGTCGGCGGCGGCTTTCCAGAAACGGGCGAGCGGCGCGAGCGTGTCGTTGTGCAGGAGCATGCCGTAGGTGACGGTCCGGAGCAGCGGTCCGTCCAACGACAGCGACATGCCGGGCACCGGCACGGGTTCCCGGTCGAGCCGCTCGGCGAGGGTGAGGTAGCTCTGGGTGACCTGCTTGACGCTGTTGCCCAGCCCGAGGGTGCTGTCCTGGGCTGCGGCGACGGCGGCCGCGTCCGGGAACCGGTCGGCCATGCCCTTGCCCCAGGTGTCCGCCACTTCGTCGGCCCACACCTTGTGGGGGTCGACGTTGCCTTCCAGGACCATCCGGTCGGTGCGGTCCGGGAACAGGGACCTGTAGACGGCGCCGAGGTAGGTGCCGTAGGACTGGCCCCAGTAGGAGATCTTCCGCTCGCCGAGCGCCTGGCGGACGCGGTCCATGTCGCGGGCCGTGTCGGCGGTGTTGAAGTACCGCAGCCGGTCGCCCGCCGCGTCGGCGCACGTCTTGGCGTCGGCCTTGGCGAGGGCCACGTTCTTGGTGATCGAGCCGTCCGCGGCGGGATAGGGGAAGAGTCCGGACACGCTGGGGTCCTTCAGACCGCAACTCTGCGGCGTGCTGTGCTCGACGCCGCGCGGGTCGAAGCCGATCAGGTCGTAGCGGTCCAGCACCGACTTCGGCAGCGTGGCCGCCATCGTTGCGGGCATGTGGAGACCGCCCAGGGCCGGCCCGCCGGGGTTCAGCAGCAGGACGCCGCGCCGCTTCCCGGGTTCGGCGGTGGCCAGCCGTGAGACCGCCACCTCGATCTTCGTGCCGCTTGGATCGCCGTAGTTCAACGGGACCTTCAGCGTCCCGCAGGTCAGACGAGGATCTCGGGTCGTTCCCCCGGCCGGCTCCGGGCAGGTGCCCCAGTCGATCCCGGCGTGGTCCGCGGTCTGCCCGGCGGCCTGTGCCCGCGGCGTGTCCGCGGCGTTCCCGTCGCATGCGGCCAGCCCGGTTCCGGCCAGCGTCGACATGGCCAGGGCCGTGGCGAAACGGCGGCCACCGGAGAATCCGGACTTCCCGGACCTGCGCGTCATCCTCATGGTGTCGGCCTCCTGCTGTTCGGCACGGTCGGGACCGTCGGCCCGACCGCTGCGTTGACAGTCACCGAGTCAACAGGCGGCCACCGGTGCCGCGCTTCACCCCTGAGTGGACACATCAGGTAGCTCGCTCGGGGGACAACGCTTCCGAGGACAACGCCGTGCCGGTCTCCCAGCCGCCGAACCGGACCGTCAGGCTCGTTCCCCGCGCCCCGTCACGCCCGCCCGGTACGCCAACACCACCGCCTGGACGCGGTCGCGCAGGTTCAGTTTGGTGAGGATGCGGGAGACGTACGTCTTCACGGTCTCGGGGCTGATGACCAGTTCGGTGGCTATCTCGGCGTTGGACAGCCCCTCGCTGATGAGGAGGAGGACCTCGTGCTCGCGGGGGGCGAGGACCTTGAGGCGGTCGCGCTCGGGGGACGCGGAGACGGCGGAGGGACGTACCCGTTCGGCGAAGCGGCCGATCAGGGCGCGGGTGACGGCGGGGGCCAGGAGGGACTCCCCGCGGGCGACGGTGCGTACCGCGTTGACCAGTTCGTGCGGTGCGGCGTCCTTCAGCATGAAGCCGCTGGCACCGGCGCGGAGGGCCTCGTACACGTACTCGTCGACGTTGAAGGTGGTGACGACCAGGATCTTCGCGGGACTGGGGGAATCGGGACCGGCCAGGTGGCGGGTGGCCTCGATTCCGTCGAGCAAGGGCATGCGGATGTCCATGAGGACGACGTCCGGATTCAGTTCCTCCGTGCTCCGGATCGCTGCTCGGCCGTCCACGGCCTCCCCCACGACCTCCATGTCGGGCTGGGCGGACAGGATCGTGACGAAGCCGGCGCGCACGAGAGCCTGGTCCTCACAGACCAGCACCCTGATCGCGGAGGGTGGAACACTCACGCGGCACCTCCCGCGGGGATGCGCGCGTACACACGGAACCCGCCCTCGGCGCGGCGCCCTGCCGCGAACTCGCCGCCCAGCATCTCCACCCGTTCCCGCAGCCCGGTCAGCCCCCGGCCTCCCGGGACGTGCGGGCCGCTGTCGCGCGGGGCGGCGGACTCGCACGTGCTGTCAGCCGTCTCGGCGGTGGTGACCTCGACGTCCGTCCAGCCGGGGGTGTGCACGAGTCGTACCAGCGTTCGACTGCCCGCGGCGTACTTCGCGGCGTTCGTCAGGGATTCCTGCACGACGCGATACACCGTGAGGTGGGCACCTACGGCCATGTCCGGCTGCTCTCCGTCCTCGACCAGCTCGATCGGCTGGCCGCTCGCTCGTGCCTGCTCCACCAGGTCGGGCACCCGGCCCGGCATCGGCGACCGGGACGCCGAATCACCGGTCGCCTCCAGCACGCCGAGCAGGAAACGGAGTTCGGCCAGCGCGCGGCGGCCGGTGCCGTTGATGGCGGCCAGTGCCTCGCCCACGCGGTCCGGCGACCCGGCGACGTACTGCGCGGCGCCGGCCTGCACCACCATCGCGGTCACATGGTGGGTCACCACGTCGTGCAACTCCCGGGCCAGGCGGCTGCGTTCCCCGGCGACGGCCGCCCGCGCGGACAGGAGTCGGCGCTCAGCCTCGTGCCCCCGCCGCTCGCGGACCAGGACACCCAGGGCCCACATCGCCGTGAGGGCCATGTAGTAGACCAGATAGTCGGTCGAGCCGTTGGGCGACCCCAGCGCGCTCAGGACGACGCAGAGGACCACGTATCCACCCGTCGCCGCCAGTGGTACGACCCGCCGGAGACGTTCCTGGTGGGCACCGACCGAGTACAGCGCGACGTAAAGGCCGAGGGTGGCGAAGGTCGGCGGGCAGCCGAGGGACTCGTGGAGTGCGAACGAGGTCCCCGCCACCGCGAGACAGAGGGCCGGCCACCGGGTGCGCACCGCGAGCGGCAGGGCCTGCCCCAGGGCCAGCAGGACACCCTCGACGGACGCGTCCCGGGCGGGAAGAGCACCCAACTGCGCCCCGATCCGCGACAGCGGCGCCACGAACGACAGCACAGTGACGACGAGCGCGAACACGCGGTCCCTGGTGGCGGGGGCGCATGATTCCCACCATCGCGACAGCAGACGGGGCCGGGCGGTCGCGGCGGCCACCGGGCTCGTGCGTGCGAGACCCGCGGGGGTGGGGGATGCAGAGCCCGATGACGCACGGACTGCTTGGTCTTCCACCGTCCTCCATGATTCCGCGGGTCCGACTCTGAGCGGACAGCGGACCCGGCCACGGCCCGTGAGCCGACACGTTCGGTTCGCCCGTCCGGCCTCCGCAGCACACGGTACGGCAGGTGCACAGCATCACTCCGCTCGGCCCGGTCGTCGCCGGCCTCAGCAGGCGGGCCAAGGCCGGTTCGGGCTTCGACAAGGCGGCCTTCACCAGCGACCGGGACCGTGAGCAGGCGCTCTGCTCGAGTGGGGCCACGAGTGTGTCCCGGACCGAGCCGAGGATGAACTCGGGTGTACGCCGGCGATCCGGACGACTTGTGGCGGCCACGGTTTTCGACGTCGTCGGTGAAGCCCTGATGGATCACGCCGACGACGGCCGGCGGCGGACACGGAACGCTCAGCGCCTGGTGGCAGCGCGCCGCGCCACGATGGCGGCCCGGCGCTCGTCGAACCGGGTCGCCTGCGCGTCCAGTGAACCAAGGAACTCGCCCAGCTCCTGCTGGGCCTTGAGCCCCTCGGGCCCGAGGCCGGTCAGGCGCAGGACCTTGAGGTGCCGCAGCACCGGCTGGAGGACGTCGTCGTGGTGGACGCGCAGGTTGTAGACACCGGCCAGCGCGATCTCGACGGCGGCGCGCTCGAAGCCCGGCAGGCCGTGGCCGGGCATCCGGAAGCCGCTCACCACGTCGGCAACGGCGCGCAAGGCCTGGTCGGGGGCGATCTCCAGAGCGGCCCTCAGCAGGTTGCGGTAGAAGACCATGTGCAGGTTCTCGTCGGTGGCGATGCGCGCCAGCAGGCGGTCGCAGACCGGATCGCCCGAGCTGTGCCCGGTGTTGCGGTGCGAGATGCGGGTGGCCAGTTCCTGGAAGGCGACGTACGCCACGGTGTGGAGCGGCGAGTGCCGGTTGTCGGAGACGAATCCGGCGGACATGTGGGTCATGCGGGCCTGCTCCAGTGCCGCCGGGTCCACGGCGCGGGACGCCACCAGGTAGTCCCGCATGACCATGGAGTGCCGGGCCTCCTCCGCGGTCCACCGATGCACCCAGGTGCCCCAGGCGCCGTCACGCCCGAACAGGGTGGCGATCTCGTGGTGGTAACTGGGCAGGTTGTCCTCGGTGAGCAGGTTCACCACCATCGCGACCTTGCCCACCGCGGTCAGCGGAGACTGCTCCGGCGCCCAGGGCTCACCGCCCAGGACCCCGTCGAAGTCCCGGCCTCGGCTCCAGGGGACGTACTCGTGGGGCATCCACTCCTTGAACACCCCCAGGTGGCGGTTGAGTTCGCGCTCGACCACCTCTTCCAGCGCGTGCAGGAGCTGCGGGTCCGTCCACGTGGTGCGGCGGACAGAGGAGGACGGGGGGACGGCGGCCATGGAGAAACCGGCCTTTCGCTGCGGGGTGGAACCTACGGTTCCGTAAGTTATGAGGCCGCCTCGTGGTTCCGCAGGGGCCGTTCGGCCCTACTGGCGCGTACGGGGGCGGAGGCCGGCGCGTACCGGGTGCTTCGGCCCCGCTCGTCGGGGGCCCGCGGAGGGGGTGCGCCGGGCCGCGGCCGGACCGCGGGAAGCCGCATGCTGTGCGACGGAGGTGCGTTCACCCGTGCCTGCCGCTGATGCCTCCGCCTGCGACCTCGTCAGGGGGTGCCCGACGCCGCGTACGACGAAGCAGCCCGCCATTTCGAGAGCTGAGGCTCCGGTCCGAGTCGCCGGACCGGAGCCTCACAGCTGAGCAAGCAGAGCACCGGGCTCAGACAGCGTGAAGAGACACTCCCCGCAGAGGCATCATCGCGGACGCACACCTCAGCCGTGGTACAGCACCCGCACGGCGTAGGCGTCGGCCGGAAGTGCGTCCAGGTAGTCGTTGAAGTGGCGGCGCCGCTCGGCGTTCGCGACGTCCAGCCAGCGTCCGTCCAGGGTCAGCAGGGCGTTCGAGGGCAAGACGTCGTCCACCGCGTGGCGCACCAGGGAGTCGAGGTCGTCGCCCAGATGGGCGACCGGATCGTCGCCCACGAGGTCCTCCAGTTCTGGGGTGTCCAGAAGCGCCGCGATGGCCGGCTGTGTGCGGAAGTCCTCCAGTGCCTGGGCACGCGGGTAGTTGTCGGGGTCGGCGAAGTGTCGGGCCCAGAATTCGTTCGCGGAGCGGGCGGGCGGGTAGGCCTTGGCGAAATCCCGCCACGCTTCGAAGGCTCGGCGTGCTTCGACGGCTGCCCGCGCACGCGGCGTTTCGAGGTCCAACAGCGCGCGTGGCCCACCGTCGCACAGTGAAGGCGGAACGTTGCGCCGCTCTCCGGACAGGGTTTCGGCACCCCGGATGAGACGCGGGTCGTCCTCGTGCCCCGGCACGACCAGGAACTCGCAGCCCCCGCCGTCAATCCGCCAGTAGTCCCACCAGGTCTCGACGTCCGGATCGCCGACCCCGGCGTCACGGTTGTAGTCGTACGGCGCCATCGCCGCGCCGATGGCCTGGACGACGTCCCCCGGGTCGCACGGGGGAAGGCACACCGTCACTCGTTCTTTCGCCACAGCTCTTTCCTCGGTCTCTTCACACTCATGCCATCGGCGGCGGGTCACAGGAGACGAGCCAGCCGTCACAGCCCCGCTGCCACGAACGCGTCGCGTCCCGGACGGCCGATCAGGTTTCACGACCTCCGCCATTCGACGGCGACGCTTCTTCTGGAGCAGGGCGTCGAGCTCGTCGTCATCAAGGAGCTCCTGGATCACGCGCACATCGGCGTGACCGCGACGGTGTACGCCCACGTCCGGTTCGCCTCCAGCGGCAAGCCATCGACCTCCTCGGACATGCCCTCGGGCCCTCTGCCGAAACCACCACCGAGCCCGACGACGGCGACACCCCGCTCGTTGGGCACCGTCTATTTTGGTCGCAGCACGACGAACGGGACTGCCACAGTGATCCGTATGGAACCTTTCCCCGACACCGTGCTCATCTTCGATCGCGACGAGGACCTGCTCGTCTTCGAATCCTTCGTCCACGCTACGAACTGGATCGAGGCGATTGACGTCGAAGAGGGTGAGTACACGGCGGCGTACTCACCGGACGGTGGCGTGTTGGCACTGACTGCCCCTGAAGGCCCGGAGGGATCGGTCGTTCTGGCCAGGACCGGCAGTGTGGACCTGGGCGATCTGGAGCGGAGGGTGGCCCGCTACTGGCGCCGCCACCAGGCAGGTAAGCCCACACGTGCCCCGCTGCGGACAGCGCGGTTCTTGATCGAGAGGGACAACAAGCCACGCGGGGGATGGCCGGGTCGGGTCAACGCCCTGCTGCGACGCGGAACAGCTGGGACCGAACCCACTCCATCGCCTCGTAGTGACTTCACCGCGCAAGGCGACGGTAGCCGATGAGGGCTGCGGCTATGCCGACGGAGTCGATCACGCCCCGCGGCCAGTCCAGCTGGCCGCGATCACCGAGTTCGTCGAGGACGACCCGGTGGAGCCTGGCCAGACCCTTTCCCGGCCTCCACTGGGCGAAGCACCGGTAGCCCGTGGGCCAGGTCGGCCGGAACACTGGCGGCAGCTGCCGCCAGGTGCAGCCTGAGGCAGCCACGAAGATGACCGCCGCCACGGGTCTCGCGGTCACCTGCTCTGCGTCGCCCCCCGCCCTGCGGCGCTTCACCTCCGTCGGTGGAACCACCCGCCGGAACAACGTGCACAACTCATCCGGCACTACTGACCTTTGCAGCGTGGTGTCGTTGAGGGCTGACGATGTGTGATCGTCGCGGTATGCCTGTTGTGTGAGGTATCCGCAGGGTGGTGGGCTGACGCCTGAACGGCAGGTGTTTCGCGAGCGGATCCGGCTGGAGGCCGCGGAGCGATTCGCTGGGGGTGCCTCCAACACGGAGGTCGCCAAGGACTTACGGGTGAGTGTGCGCTCGGTGCAGCGCTGGCGCCGAGCCTGGCACGACGCCGGCATCGAGGGGCTGCGGTCTGCCGGTCCCGTCTCACGGCCCAAGCTGGGTGAGGTCCTGTTCACCGTGCTCGAGCAGGAGCTGGCGAAAGGGCCGGTCGCGCATGGCTGGCCGGACCAGACGTGGACGCTGACGCGGATCAAGACGCTGATCGGGCGCCGGTTCCACAAGAGCATGACGCTGTCGGCGATCGCGCGGATGCTGCACCGGCACGGCTTCAGCCACCAGGTCCCCGTCCGCCGGGCCATCGAGCGCGACGAGCAGGCCGTGGCGGGCTGGGTGAAGGAGACCTGGCCGCAGGTGGAAGGTCCATGGCGGCGCTCGACGCCTGGCTGTGCTTCGAAGACGAGGCCGGCTTCTCGATGACGCCGCCCACCACACGGACCTGGGCCCGGCGCGGACGCACACCCGTCATCCGGGTGAGGGGACGCTCCCAGCGCCGCTTCTCCATCGCCGCTCTGGCCTGCTACTGGCATGGTGAACGCTCACGGCTGATCTACCGGCCCAAGCGGCATCTCGATCACAAGCGCGGCGGCAGACGCAGTCTCACCTGGACCGACTACCGCGACCTGCTCATCGCCGCGCACCAGCAGCTCGGCGCACCCCTTGTGCTCGTGTGGGACAACCTCAACGTCCACAAGGACCGCCGACTGCGGGAGTTCATCGACACCCACGACTGGATCACCTGCTACTTCCTGCCTGCCTATGCACCGGACCTCAACCCGGTCGAGGGCATCTGGTCCCTGCTGCGGCGCAGCAGCCAGGTCAACACCGCCTTCACCGACCCCGACCACCTCATCAGCACGCTCCGACACGGCCTCCGCCAGATCCAGTACCGCAGCAACCTCATCAACGGATGCCTCGCCGAAACCGGCCTCACCTTGACGACATCACGGCGACAACGTCAGTAACCGCTCGACCAGACCCGTCACGCACGACTCACCGAACGATCACGCCAAGAGAGACGACGTCTGAAGCACACGGCAACGGCCCCTGACCGTCATGACTGGTCAGGGGCCGTCCTTGCTCCGACGGGCGCACCTTTGTCCACCTGCGTGACCGCTACCGGAGCACGAAGATCACGAAGCCTCCATTGCTGAAACCGTGGTCGAAGCCGTTGCCGAAACGGTGATCGAAGCCGTTGCCGAACCGGTGGTCAAAGTCGTTGCCGAAACGGTGGTCGAAGCCGTTGCCGAAACGGTGGTCGAAACAGAACCCGGGGTGGTTGAAGCAGAACCCGCCTTGGTTGAAGCAGCGCCAGTCGTCGTGGCCGAAGCACACATTGGTGGTCACCTGGGTGTGCACAGCAGGAGCTGCTGCGGCTGTGCCGGCTGCGCTGATCGCAGCGCCGCCGGCCATCAGAATGCCGGCAGCGGACGCCGCGACGAGACGCCTCGTGCGTTGTGCTCGCATGATGGATACGCCCTTCGGTTCGTCCTCTCGCGCGACTCTCGGCGGCACGAGATAGGTGGCCGCAGCCGCGGAGCACGTCCCGCGTCCAGGATCCCGCTGCACGGGAACCAGCCGACCAGGTGCGTACTCCCAGGACGCGGCCTATTTCTGATACGTCGGAGGTGCCCTTTTGGATTTGCCCTTGCGGCCGTCGGTCAGGTCCCGGGCGGTTGCCGAATCGGCAAACAGGGTCGTCCGACCGTGGCAGGGCACGGGGCGGCGCCGGTGGCAGGCGGCTCGCCGCTCGCACCGGCGTCCTCGGTGACCCGTGCGATGGCCTGGACGTGCAGGACCGCTACCCCACCGACTCGCCACGGGTTCACTTGGCGAGTCCTTTCGGTGATCCGTCAGCCGTTCGCTCAGACGGGAAGTTCGGTGATGCCGAGGGCGAAGTCCAAGTTCCCCACCCCGTGGTTGGCGAGGCCTACCGTGACCACGCCCGCGCCTTCCAGCCAGTGCGCCATTTTCAGGCCGCCGACGTCCAGCGGGCGCAGTCCGAGGCTCTCGATGAACGCCTCCACACTTGCCTTGGCCTGCGCATTGTCGCCGGCGATGAAGACGTCCGGCCGGCCCTTCTCCAGGACATGGCGGAAGACGGTGTTGAACGCCTTCACCACGCTGGCGCCCGGTGGGGCCGCTTTGGCGGCTTCCTGCGCGATCGAGGTCTCCTCGCGGTGGGCCAGCCCGTCGAACGTGGAGTTGAAGGGATTGCTGATGTCGACGATGACCTTGCCCGCGAGTGCGTCTCCGTACCGGGCGACGGCCGGCACGACACCGTCGTACAAGAGGGCCACGATGACGATGTCCCCGGCCGGGGCGGTGCCCCATTCTCCGGTCGTGGCGCCGCCGCCGAGAGCCTTGGCCAGGTCAGCGGCCTTGGACTGATCGCGGCCCATGACCTCGACGGTGTTGCCGCCCGCTATCGCCCGCGCGCCGATGGTGCGGGCCATGTTTCCGGTGCCGATGATGCTGATGTTGCTCATGAGATGTCCAGACCTGGTTGGGGGTCGTCCGGTTCAGATGGCGGTGGTGCCGCCGTCGGCGACGAGTTCCATGCCGTTGACGTAGCTGGAGTCGTCGGAGGCGAGGAAGAGGGCGGCGGTGGCGATTTCGTCGGGGCTGCCCATCTGCCCGCGGGGGATGAGAGACTCGAACTGGCGCTTGGTGGCCTCGTCGAAGAGTTCTTCCTGCTTGGCGGTGGCTACCTGGCCGGGGGTCAGGACGTTGACGCGGATGCGGCGGTCCTTGAGTTCGTTGAGCCAGATGCGGGCCCAGGCCTGCTGGACGGCCTTGCTGCCGGCGTAGACGCTCCAGCCGGGGAAGGCGCCGAGGGAGGCGTTGGAGCCGGTCATGAGGATGGAGCCGCCGTCGTTGAAGAGCGGAAGGGCCTTCTGGACGGTGAACAGGGTGCCGCGGGCGTTGAGCCCGAACCAGGTGTCGAACTGGGCCTCGGTGATCTCGCCGAGCGGGGCGGGCTCGCCGCCGCCGGCGCTGGCCCACAGCACGTCGAGGCTGCCCTTCTCCCGCTTGACGGTGTCGTACAGGCGGTCCAGGTCGTCCAGGTCGGCGGCGTCGCCCTGGACGCCGGTGACGTTGCGGCCGATCTGCTTCACGGCCTCGTCCAGGGCGTCCTGGCGGCGGCCGGTGATGAAGACGTGCGCTCCCTCGTCGACGAACAGCTTCGCGCCGGCCAGCGCCATGCCGGTGGTGCCGCCGGTGATGACCGCGACCTTGCCGTCGAGCTTTCCCATAGTCGCTCCCTTGGGTCGGTGGTGCCGTGCGCACCTGGGGCGACGGTGTTATGTACACCGCCCTGTGTACGTACCGTACGGGGCGGGCGACCGGGGCGCAAACTATGTACACCGGTCGTTACCCTGTCGGGGTAGCATGGGGTCATGACGGAGTTGGAGAAGGGCCCCACGGGCCGCCGCCGCGGCCGGGGCGCCCGCGAGCGCATCCTCAGCGCGTCCCAGCAGCTGTTCCGCGAACAGGGCATCAACCGCACCGGCATGGACCAGCTCTGCGCGGCGGCCGAGGTGTCCAAGCGCACGGCCTACCAGCACTTCACCGGCAAGGACGAACTCGTCGCCGAGTACCTGCGCCGGTTCGACCCCTCCGTTCTGTCCGGCGTGTTCGACCGCACCGACCTCACGCCCCGCGAACGGCTCCTCGCCGCCTTCGACATCCCCCCCACCACTCCCCTGTGCCCCTACATCGCCGCCGCCGTCGAGCTCCACGACCCCCAGCACCCCGCGTCCCAGTACGCACGCGACTACAAGAAAGCCGTCGCCGTGCGGCTCGCCGACACCGCCCGCGAAGCCGGCGCCGCCGACCCCGAACAACTCGGCGAGCAACTCGCGCTGCTCCTCGACGGCGCCGCGGCCCGCACCCGGGTCCTCGACGCCGACGCCTTCCCCACCGCCGCCGCCATCGCCGCCGTCCTCATCGACAACGCCATCCCCGCCACAGCCGGCGATGACCGGCGGCGGGAGGAAGTGCCAAGCTGACGTGGCACTCCGCGGCCGGGCTGGACGCGCTGCCCCTCGCGCGGCTGCACCCGCTGGTACGCCGGCCGAAGAACGGAACCGGCTCAGAGGCCAGCCGCAACAGCACCACTCCGTCAGGCCATGTCACTCTCCGGCGCACGATGAGGGGGGCAGCCGAACCGCTCAAGCGTGCCTTGAGACGACATCGCCTCCAAGCTGCCACATCTCATGGTTCCCACATTCTGCCGTGATCTCGGCCGCCGACCGAGCCGCGGTGACGAAGTCGTCGACCACCGGCGAGGTGTGCGATGCCGCCACCGCGAGGCACACCTGGTCGGGCGCCAGATCCGGGATGGGCACATAGACGACGTCCGGATGCGAGTAGAACACGGACGCCGAACGGGCCAGGAAGGAGATGCCCCGGCCGGCCGCGACGTGCTCGAGCGTCTCGTCCACCCCGCGCACCCGGTACCCGGCATTGGGAAGCGGGCGCTTCGTGGGCTGTGTGCTCGGGTCACCGTGCCAGACAAGCGTCTCGCCGGCCAGGTCGGCCTCGGTGACCTCCTCCTTGCCGGCCAACCGGTGTCCGGCGGGCAGCACCGCCACCCGCGGCTCGGTGTACAGCGGGGTGACGCGCAGGCCTGCCTCGTCGATGGGCAGCCGCACGTAGCCGACGTCGATGCGGCCGTCGAGCAGCATCGCAGCCTGGTCGTCCCCTTCGATCCGCTGCATGTCCACGACCACGTCCGGGTGCCGGTCCTCGAACGCACGGGCCGCCGGGGTGACCGCAACGCCGGCCCGGAAACCGACCATCAGCCGCCGCTTGCCGCCGGCGGCCGCGGACACCCGGCGGCGGACCGCTTGGGCTGAGGCGAGCAGCGGACCGGCGTCGGCCAGCAGTTGCCGGCCCGCATCCGTCAGCTCTACGCCGTGGCGATCCCTGGTGAACAGCGAGGCGCCGAGATCCTGCTCGAGCGCGCGGATCTGCCGGCTGAGCACCGGCTGTGCGATGTGAAGCTCATCGGCGGCGCGGCCGAAGTGCAACTGGTCGGCCACGGCGACGAAGTAACGCAGTTTGCGCAGGTCCAGATCCATGGCACCTCCGAGCTGGTGATGCCTCCAAGGTATCACCGCCACTGAAAGAAGTCTTGGACGCCTACTCAGGCCAATGGCAACCTGAATAGGTACCTGATGGTCCGAGCGGATTCGGCACAAGAATTCGACGGCGGAGGACCCAGGCCCAGAATGAGCACATCAGGAATTGAGCGCCCCTCCCTTCGCGTCATTCGGCGGCGTCGACGACACAACCGTTGACAACGACTGGACGGGCATGGCGTCCTATCCGGCTCCAGAAAGCAGGAACTCCATGAGCAGCATCAGCATTATCGGCCTGGGGAACGTGGCCCGCGCCCTGGCCGCCCGGGCGCTCGCCGGCGGCAACGCAATCGAGATCATCGGCCGCGACCCGGCCAAGGCCGAGGAACTGGCCGCCGCGCTCGGTGGCGCCACGGTCGGGACGGCCGGCACCGCTCCCGCCGGGGACATCGTTGTCCTGGCCGTGCCGTACGCCGGCGCCGCGGCGGTGGTGAGGGAGTACGGGGACGCACTGCGCGGCAAGATCGTCGTTGACGTCACCAACCCCGTAGCCCCCGACCTGAAGGGCTTCGTCGTCCCCGACGACAGTTCCGGCGCACAGGAGATCGCCAAGGCGGCTCCCGACGACGCGCATGTCGTCAAGGCGTTCAACACTGTGTTCTCCCACGTTCTGGCGGCCGGCCCGGCCGAGGACCGCCCTCTGGACGTGTTCATCGCCGGCGACGACGCGCAGGCGAAGGCACGCGTGTCGGCGTTCGTCGAAAGCCTGGGGCTGCGCCCCTGGGACACCGGGGCACTGTTCATGGCGCGGGCACTGGAGAACGTCGGCCTGCTGGAGCTGGGCCTCATGAACCACTCCGTCAAGCACACCAATTTCTCCCTCGGTATCGCCCTTCTCAGCTGAGCAAAACCCCTACCACCATCTCTCGTGCCGCATTACGCCCGTTCACTTACGGCACGGGAAGACCCTGCACCTACCCTCACAAGGAAAGTCAGATGCGCGTATTCGTCGCCGGGGGGACCGGCCATTCCGGTTCGTACATCATCCCCGAGCTCATCGCCGCCGGGCACGAGGTCACCGGCCTGGCCCGGTCGGACGCTTCCGCGGCGGCCCTGTCCGCGCTCGGCGCGAAGGTGCGTCGCGGCGACCTTCAGGATCTCGACGGGCTCAAGGAGGCAGCCTCGGGCTCCGATGGCGTCATCCACGTCGCCCACAGGCAGGATCTGCTGCCCTCCGGCGGGATGGACGCCGTGGCCGCTGCGGAGCTCCCGATCATGCTCGCGTACGGCGAGGCACTCGCGGGAACCGGAAAGCCGCTGGTCACGGCGGGGAGCATTGGCTCACCCGGGCAGCATCTGGGCCGGCCGGCCACCGAGGAGGACCCGGCCCTCCCCGCAGGCGAGGAGCACAAGGGCACCCTGCGGGTCCGCAACGTCGTGGAAAGGGCCGTTGTCGGCCTCGCCGAGCAGGGGGTGCGGTCTTCGGTCGTGCGGATCGCCAACATCGCGCACGGCACGACCGATCGCGCCGGCTTCCTCCCCACGCTGATCGCGCTCGCGAAGGAAAAGGGGTTCGCCGGCTACCCCGGCGACGGCGCGAACCTGTGGAACGCCGTGCACATCCGCGATGCCGCCACCTTGTTCCGCCTGGCGCTGGAGAAGGGGCCGGCCGGCAGATACTGGCACGCGGTCGGGGACGGCGGCATCCCGTTCCGCGAGATCGCCGAGGCCATCGCCAGCCGTCTGGGCCTGCCCGCCGTGAGCGTTCCCGACGATGCCCTGATGACGCCGGGGTACTTCGGGTTCCTCACGAATATCGTCACGCAGAGCTACCCGGCGTCCACCCTCATCACCCGCCGGACCCTCGGCTGGGAGCCCGCCGAGCCCGGCCTGCTCGCCGATCTGGACAACGGCCATTACTTCCCCGCCGGCTGACGGCAGGAACCCGGATCGTAACGAGCCCGGCAGCCGGCAAGGTCGGCTCTTCTGAAGGACGTTGAGCTTATGACGACTGTGGGATTCATCGGAAGCGGAAGCATCGGCAGGACCCTCGCGCAACTCGCCGTCGGGGCCGGGCACCAGGTGATGCTCAGCAACTCGCGCGGTCCCGAGACGCTCGCGGACGCGGCCGCGGAACTGGGGCCGCAGGCGTCCGCGGCGACGAGCGAAGAGGCCGCGGCGGCCGGTGACATCGTCGTGGTCACGGTGCCGGTCAGGGCCTTCCCCCACGTGCCCGCCGGGCCACTGGCCGGGAAGACGGTCATCGACACCTGCAACTACGGCCCCGAACGTGACGGGCACATCCCCGAGCTCGACAACAAGTCCCTCACCTCAGGCGAGCTGCTGATGCGGTACATCCCGGACGCCATGCTCGTAAAGGCGTTCAACAACGTCTTCTTCAAGCACCTGCTGTCACTCGCCCGCCCGGCAGGGGCAGCCGACCGCTCCTACCTGCCGATCGCCGGGGACTCCGCACCGGCGAAGGCGGCAGTGACCGAATTCATCGACTCCATCGGCTACAGCGTGGTGGACGCGGGAACGCTGGCCGACAGCTGGCGGCAGGCGACGGGCACGCCGGTGTTGTCGATGTGCCCCCACCCTCGTGACCCTCAAGGGCCGCTGGGGATCGATGAGTTAGAGGGCGTCGATGTTCCCGATGAATTCGAGAATGGCCTTCGCCAACTCCGCAGGGGCCTCCATCGCGGCATAGTGCCCCACACCGTCGAGTGACACCGAGCTCACTTCGGTTGCTGCGGCCTGGGACATGGTGCCGACCGTGAAGGGGCCTCCGCCCGCGCCGACCGCGAGTACAGGCACGGTCAGGCCGTGCGTCTCGGCAAGAGCCTTGATCTCGGGCCCCTCCCTGAGCATCGACCGGTAGAGGCCGATCGCTCCGCGCCAGCCGTCGGGGCGGGAATAGGTACGGGCGAACTCCTCAATGTCGGTGTCGGTGATGGCTCCCGGGGTCGCGTTCAGGGCGGGGAATGCGAACTGTCCCAGAAACTCCCGCTCGCGGCCGGCCAGGAGCATCTCGGGGATGCCGGGTGCGGCGAGGACACCGATGTGCCAGGCGCCGCCGTGGGTGATGTCGGCCAGCCTTTCGAGGCCGAATCCGGGCAGGCCCATCTCGATCGCGGTGAGACTGCGTACGTCCTGCGGGTGGGTGGCCGCCAGACGGAAGACGGTTGCTCCGCTGATGTCCTGCCCGGTCAGGTGGACCGGGCCGACGCCGAGCTGTTCGATGAGAAGGTGCAGGTCCTCTGCCGAGGTCCTGCTGTCGTACTCGCCCGGCCCGTTGCCGGAGTCCCCGAAGCCGCGCAGGTCGACGGCGAAGACCCGGTGGCTCTCCGCGAGGAGCGGGATGATCTTGTGAAAAGTCCACCAGCTCTCGGGAAACCCGTGGACCAGAAGGACTGGCGATCCACCCGCTCCCGCCGCTGCGTAGTGCAACCGGGTTCCGTTGACCTCCGCGAGGTGGTGGGAGATACCCGCAAGTGCGGGACCCGGAAGTGTGGCGCCCATCGGTCTCCTCAATTCGACAACCTTGTTGTCCAAGACAATAGACAACAAGGTTGTCGATGTCCAGTCCGTGGTCGCCGTAGTCTTCTTCCATGTCACGATCTGGCGCTGATCTCGCACTGCTCCTGCTCGGAGGTTTTCGCTCGCTGGTGGACGCCGCGACCGCCGAGCTGGCCCGCCGCGGCTACGAGGACGTGCGTCCCGTCCATGACTTCGCCATGCGAGCCATCGCCGCCGGCGCGGACAACGCTTCAGAACTCGGGCGGCGCCTGTCGGTCTCCAAGCAGGCGGCAGCGAAAACCATCACGGTGTTGCAGGAGCGCGGATACGTGGCACGAGACACGGACCCCCTCGACGCCCGCCGCAAGCGCCTGCACGTCACCCCACTCGGCTACGAAGTGCTGCGGCAAGGCGAATCGATCTTTGACGAGTTGCGCGATCAATGGAAACAGCAGATCGGTTCCAGCGAACTCGCGAGCCTGGAGACGCACCTGGCGGACCTGGTCGGCGCTCAGCCGGTGCGCCTTGACGCACCGGGCTGGATCGTGCAGGACCTCGGCGAGCCGGTCTGACACTCGTCCCGTCCAGGGCGGCGCCTGCCCTGGTGTGTCAGTGCCGTCGAGGATTCCATCCCCCTCCGATCGGAGAACCGTCGATACGGCCGCCCACAGACAGTGGAAGCCGAGCTTCCGGTGGTCATGCTGGCAATCCCCTTCGGCCTGTCCATGGACTACCAGGTCTTCCTGGTCAGCCGGATGCACGAGGAGTGGGAGCACACCCGCGACAACCACCGCGCCATCCGGATCGGTCAGGCCGAGACCGGCAGCCCGCATCGACGGCGCGAACACCTTCCGGATCTTCTGGTCCGTGGTGCTGCCGATGGCCCGGCCGGCCCTCATTACCCTGACCATCCTGTCGTTCCAGGGATCGTGGAACGAACTGCCGCACTTCCTCGTGTCCCGGCAGAGCCCAGACCTGAACACCGTCACCACCGGGGTCGCCTCACTCGTCTCCGGCCGGCTCGGCCAGGGCGACCAGTACCCGATCAAGCTCGCAGCGGCTCTGCTCATGACCATCCCCGAGGCACTGGTCTTCTTCGCCTTCCAGCGGCACTTCGTCCGCGACGGCACGGCAGGCGCGACCAAGGGCTAGGCCCGGCGAGAACCCCGAGTAACCGACCTCCATCAGGCCCGGAGCGGTTCAAGGCATCACACGAGAGGGCAAGTGCCGCCCTTCAGGGGCCGATGGTCTCCCCCTCGCGCTGGTCTTCCCGGTCGTGGTCCTCGCTCTCACGGGTCTGCTCGCGGTCATGGCCTCCGGGTGGCCCGGTGCACGAAGGCGGGCGGCAGGTTCGCCCACACCGTCTTCGAGCGTTCCAACCGGTCGAAACGGCGGGCCAGTTCGGCGGTGAGTTGACGGGCGGGCGGGGTCCAGGCAGCGTGCACGTAGGCGAAGGTGGTGAACCGGCCGCCGGGCGCGAGGACATCGGTCACGGCATCCAGGATGTACCCGCGCCGGTTCTGCGGCATGACCGTCCACGGCAGTCCGGAGACCACCGCGTCGGCCGGTTCACCCACCGCGGCGGCCAGTTCGGCCGCCGACCCCTGCACCACGGTCAGCCGTGTATCGCGCCGGGTGGCCGTCAGCCGGGCGGCGAGCACCGGGTTGAGCTCGACGGCGACGAGCCGTGCGTCGGAGGCCAGCCGGGCGAGGATCGCGTCGGTGAACACCCCGGTCCCCGGGCCGAGCTCGGCGACGAGGCGGGCCCGCTCCAGGCCGATGCCCTCGGTCATCGCGTACGCCAGCCGTCGTGAACTGGGCGCCACAGCACCGGTCATGAGGGGCCGCCTGAGGAACTCGGTGGTGATCGACATGCCGGCCATGGTGGAAACGCCCCGGGTGGCCGCACGTCGTATCCCCGGCCGGTGTCCGTACGACTGCGGGAGGACCCCGTGACGCCCGCCAGGACGATGCCGGGGAGCGGGCCCCGGCCGTAGCGTGAGGCGGTGCAACGGCTGATGGAGACCCTGCCCCGCCTGCGGCGCGGACATCCGTGGCTGACGGACCTGCTGCTGGTCGTGCTGGTTGCCGTGCCCCCGGTGATCCGCCCCCAGCCGGGCTGGCGGCCCGGCTGGGTACAGACGGGCGTGTACGCCGCCCTGGTGCTTCCTCTGTTGTGGCGCCGCCGTCGGCCGGTGCTGGTCGCGGCCCTGGTGACGGCCGGGTTCTGGGTGCAGTTTCTCGGGCAGGTGTGGGGACAGGAACCGGGACGCGGCGCCGTCGCCCTGGCCGCGGTGCTGGCCACCCTCACGGTGCGCGGCCTGCGCCGGGCCGCCGCGGCGACGGTGATCTGTGCCGCCGGCTGCGTCGTGCTGTGGATTCCCGCCTGGCAGCGGGACTACGGGGGCCCGGGTGCCCGCGGTGCCTGGCTCACCCCGCTCGCCGTGGGGCTCCTGCTGGCCGGGGCCTGGGTGTTCGGCGAGTACGTCCGGGCCCGGCGCGCCTATATCGCCGAGTTCGAGCGGCGGGTCGCGCTCGCCGAGTCGGAGCGCATCGCCCTGGCCCGGGTCGCCGTCGCCGAGGAGCGGGCGCGCATCGCCCGCGAGATCCACGACGTCCTCGCACACAGCGTGAGCGTGATGGTGCTGAACGCCGAGGGCGGCAGGCTGATGCGGCACGCCGACCCCACGGTCGTCGACCGCACCCTCGGTGTCATCAGCGCCACCGGCCGCGAGGCCCTGGACGAACTGCGCCGGCTGCTGGAGGTGCTGCGCACCCCCGACGCGGACGCCCCGGCCGGCGGCCCCGGACCCGGACCCGACAACGGTGGGGCCGGCGCGTCCCTCTCGGCCGATCTGCGGCGGCTGGTCGGGCGCCTCAACACGAACGGCGCGCGCGCCCGGCTGGACCTCCGCGGAGAGCCGGGCGGACTGTCGGCGGACCTCACCGCGCAGACATACCGCATCGTGCAGGAGGCGCTCACCAACATCGTCAAGCACGCACCGCCGAACGCCACGATCCGCGTCCGGGTCGACACCGGTACCGGGGGGCCCGGACGGCTGGTCCGCGTCCGGGTGGAGAACTCGGCCGGAGCCGGAGCCGGAGCGGGAGCCGTCCCGGAGCACCCCGCCCCGCTGCTCTCCCGCGGTCACGGACTCACCGGTATGCGCGAACGCACTGCCCGGTACGGCGGGAGCGTCGACGCCGGACCCACACCCGACGGGGGCTACCGGGTCACCGCCACCCTGCGCCCCACCGAGCCCGAGCCCACCACGGCGATCCCATGACCGGCCAGGGCCCGTCATCGTCCCGGGTGCTGATCTGCGACGACCAGGAGCTGATCCGGATGGGACTGCGCATGGTCATCGACAGCCAGCCCGATCTCACGGTGGTGGGCGAGGCCGCCGACGGCGACGCGGCGATCGCGGGCGTGGCCGCCCTGGAACCGGACCTGGTCCTGATGGACGTACGCATGCCCGGTCTGGACGGGCTCGCCGCGACCGAACACCTCTGCGCGCAGCCCGATGGACCCCGGATCCTCATCGTCACCACCTTCGACCTGGACGAGTACGCCTACGCGGCCCTGCGTGCCGGCGCGAACGGCTTCCTCGTCAAGGACGCCCCCGCCGAGGAGATCCTGGTGACCGTCCGCGCGGTGCTGCGGGGCGAGGTCATGGTGGCGCCCTCGCTCACCCGGCGCCTGGTCGAACGCTTCGTCCTGCAATCCCCCATGTCCGCGCCCGCCCAGCGCAGCCGCCTGGCCGCACTCACCGAACGGGAACGGGACGTCCTCGCACTGGTCGCCCGGGGAATGGCCAACGGCGAGATCGCCGACCGCCTCTTCGTCGGGGAGACGACCGTCAAGACCCACCTCGGCCGCATCCTGACCAAACTCGGCCTCCGCGACCGTATCCACGCAGTGATCTTCGCCTACGAGAGCGGGCTGATACGGGCCGGGGACTGACTGCTCGGCAGACCGCCCGCGACCTAGACCGGGCTTCGCGAACGGCCGGAGCTGTGCGCCGACCGGCGGCCACTGCGAGGGGTCCAGTGCGGCGAACTCCGGTGGTGGTACCAACCCGTCCGCACGCCTGGAGAACCCGACCACCGCGCCGGGACGCCGCCATGCCCAAGCGGTGAACACACCCCGCCCACGCGCCAGTCGACGATCAACGACGTCTCATCACCCCAACCGGAAAAGCCAATTAGTCTGCCGGAATGGAGATCGTCGAGCGGTCGCCCGCCGTCGGCGTGGGGCAATGAACGGCTTCGCGGGGCACGGGTGGGCCCTCTTCCTCTTCGCGGCGGTCTGCGCGCTGATCACGGTCCATCTGCTGGCCGTACGCAGGACCGCCGGTTCCTCGCTCACGGCGGCCGTCGTGCTCACGCTGGCCGTCGCCGCGATCCCCGCTCTCCGCGGTGAACCGCCGCACTACGTGACGGGGGTCGCGCTGACGGCCGGTGGGGTGGTGGCGGTCGTCTGGGCGAGGGGCCGCTCCCGCCGTCACCGGTCGGCCCGCCGGTCCGCGCTGGCGGACTACGAGGCCGGCACGGCGGCGGTCCCGCTGTTCGCGGCGCTGGCGGAACGGGACCGGCTGGCGGCGGAGTTGCACGACGTGGCCGCGCATCGGCTGACCGGGATCGTGGTGGCCGCGGGCGCCGCGCTCAGGCTCGCCGACCGGGTACGGACCGGTGACGCGCTGCGCCACGCCGACGAGGCGGGCCGGGAGGCCGTCCGCGAACTGGAGCGCCTCACCGAGCTGGACGCGACCGCGGCCGGCTTCACCGAGGTCGACGCGCTGGCCGCCGCGCACGCGGTGGACTACCGGCGCACGGTCGACAAGGCACCGGCGGGCAGTACGGAAGCGACGTACCGGGTCGTCCGGGAGGCGCTGACCAACGCGGCCCGGTACGCCGCGGGCGCGACAGTGCGCGTCCGGATCGAGCCAGCGGACGACCAGGACAAGCCCCTACGGGCCGGCGGCGATCACCTGTTCGTCGTCACCGTCACGGACGACGGCGGTACGGCCGTCGAGCCGGGCCTCGGGACCGGGCGCGGTCTCGCGGGGCTGGCGGCCACGGTCACCGCGACGGGCGGGACGTTCCGCGCGGGACCCGTGGGACAGGGCCGTCGAGAGGGCTGGCTCGTGCGGGCCTCGCTGCCTGCGGCGACGGTTCTTCCCCTCCGCCGGTGGCCCCTGTGGCGTGGGACGGCCGCGCTCGACTACGCGCTGGTGGCCCTGGCGATCGCGCTGTCGCTCGGTGCGAGCCTGCTGTCGGCCGACGTGCCGACTCCGTTCGGCGGCCTGCTGCCCGCACTGGTGACCGTCGTGCTGTCGGGCCTGCACGCCGTGCCGCTGGCCTGGCGCTCACGAGCGCCCGGCCGCGCGCTCGCGGCGGTGCTGTCGGCGCTGCTGCTGTGGTGGGCCTGCGACCGGGCGGGCTGGACCCAGCCGCCGGTGAGCGACATCTTCCTGGTGTACGGGTGGGTCGAGCTGACGCTCGTCCACAGCGTCGGGGTGCGGCTGCCGTGGCGCCGAGGCCTGTGCGCGCCGCTCGCCGTGGCCGCCGTGGGCGGGCTCGCGCTGGCGAGCGGCAGCGGCATCACCGGCAGCCGTACGGCGGCCGGGGCCGTACTGGCGGGCGTGCTGGCCCTCCCCGCCCTGGCCGTCTGGTCGTGGGGGCGCCGGACCGCCCGGCGGCGTGAGCGGCTGCGGGCCGCGGACGCCCGGCGGCGGGTCCTGCTCGACGGGGACGCCGACGCTGCGGTGTCCGCACAGCGTCTGCTGTTCGCCACCGCGCTGCGGGACACGGCACTCCGGCACGCGCGGGCGGTCGTCGCCGCAGCGGAGGAGGGGGACCTGCGGGCCGTGCGGGAAGAGGCCCGCGCCGGACTGACCGTTCTGCGGAACCTGTTGTCCGGGCTGCGCGCAGGGGACGACGCCGACGACGGCCCTCCGCCCACCGTCTCCGGGATCACCGCGCTGGCCGCACGCTACGGCGCCGTCGTCCGGTACGTCGGAGCACGCCGTCCGCTGCCCGCCGCCATGGAGGTCTTCGCGTACCGGACCGCCTCCGCGCTCATAGCCGTGGGCGCCACCCTCACCGTGCGCACGCTCCCCGACGGCGTGGAGGTCTCCGGCCCGGCACCGGCCGTTCCCGCGGTGGAGCGGCGGCTGCGCGCCCTCGCGGACGCCGCCGGCGGTACCCTCTCGACGACCGACAGCGGTGCCGTACGCGTGTGGCTCCCGGAGGCGTTCCCATGACGATCAGAGTGACCGTCGCCGACGACCAGGCCGTCGTGCGGGCCGGGATCGCGGCGATCCTCGACGCCGAACCCGACCTGTGCGTCGTCGGGCAGGCGGCGGACGGCGACACCGCGGTCGAACTCGCGCTGTCGGCGCGGCCGGATGTCGCGCTGATGGATGTCCGCATGCCGGGGATCGGCGGGCTCGCGGCGACCGCCGCGATCACCGAACGCAGCTCCGCGACCCGTGTTCTGGTGCTCACCACCTTCGGTCTCGACGAGTACCTGTTCGCCGCGCTGCGCGCCGGGGCCGCCGGTTTCCTGCTCAAGGACACCGAGCCGGAGCGGGTGATCGACGCGGTACGGGTGGTCCACGGGGGCGCCGCGCTGCTCGATCCGGCGGTGACCCGCAGGCTGATAGACCGGTTCGCGGACGGGCCCGGTCCGCTCGACACGGCCCGCCTCGACCTGCTCACCCCACGCGAGACGGAGGTGCTGCGGCAGGTCGCGCGAGGGCTGTCCAACGCGGAGATCGCGGCGGTGCTGGGGGTGAGTCCGCCCACCGTGAAGGACCACGTCTCCGTCCTCCTCGGCAAGCTCGGCGTACGCGACCGGGTACAGGCGACGATCGCCGCGTACGAGACGGGGCTGATCCGGCCCGGCAGCGGGCCGTGAGGTGACTCGGCACCCCGCCGTGAGGCGGGGGTGACACCCCGCCGCGGGGCGGCCCTCGGACGCGGCAGGACCGTCCCTGAGCTGGACGGATCGCCCGCGTCGGCTTCCTAGCCTCGAAGCCATGTCACGCATCCTCTCCTACCGTGTCGCCGGCGGTGTCCTGCTGCTCCTGGCGCTCTTGCTGACGCCTGCCGTGGCGGCGGCCGGCTTCCTCGCCGCGGCGTTCGTCACCGCGAGCGTGCCGGTCCTGGTTGTCGTCGGCCTCGTCTGCGGCGCCCTGGCCGGCGGGCTGCTGGGCCGGGCGGCGTTCGCCCTGGTCGGCCTCGGCCGCCGCCCGGCCCTGCGGGCGTCCGCGTTCTTCACGGTCGGCCTGACCGCGGCCGTCGCCGTCCTCGCCGCCGTCACCGTCCTCCGTCCGATGCCCACCACGACGGCCGCCCCCGCCCCGCCCGGCGTGCGGTTCTGGGATCTGCCGACCGGTTCACGCATCGCCTACGTCCACGCCCCCGCCGCAGGCAAGGCCAGACCGACCCCGGTGATCTTCCTGCACGGCGGTCCGGGCACCCCCGCCGAGGGCGTCCCCACCGGGGGCCGTGAACTCGCGGCCGACGGCTTCGACGTCTACTCCTACGACCAGCTCGGCGCCGGCCGCTCCACCCGGCTGCGGGACATCACCGGATACACCGTGGCCCGCCAGGTCGCCGACCTGGAAGCGATCCGGCGCACACTCGGCGCCGACCGGATCATCCTGGTCGGCCAGTCCTGGGGCGGATCACTCACCGCCCAGTACCTGGCCGCCCATGGCGGGCACGTCGCCAAAGCGGTCTTCACCTCGCCGGGCGCGCTGTGGGGCCGTCAATACCCCGGCCCCAAGGCCGGGGAACCCTGGAACCGCCTCTCCCCCGCGCAGAAGGCACGGCTCGACCGGCTGAACAGCGCACCCCGCATCATCGCGGCGAGCCTGCTCCTCCAGATCAACCCCGGCGCCGCGCACGCGCTGGTCGGCGACCGCGAGGTCGACCACTGGATGCACGAAGTCGCCCTCCAGGGAAAGGACAGCACCTCGTGCGAGGGCGCTTCGCCCACCACGGCGCACGACAACCCTCAGGGCTTCTACAGCAACCAGATGACCGTAAGGGACTTCGAGCAGCTCCCCGACCCCCGGCCCCGTCTGCGCACCCTGCGCGTCCCCTCTCTGATCATGCGCGGGGAGTGCGACTTCATCAAGCCCGCTGTGACCGCCGAGTACCAACACACCCTCGCGGGCTCCGAGTTGGTGACCGTCAAGGGAGCCGGACACTCCATCTCAGGCGAACAGCCCGCCCGCTACACCGCGCTGCTGCGGGCCTTCCTCCTGGACGAACCGCTGCCGACGGGCACCGGCTGAGTCCGGAACGGGCGGTCCGGTCGGGGGGAGCGTCGTGCCGCCCGTCGGAGTCTCCGGTCTCCAGGACCTGCCGGGGTCCTGCCCTGGGAAGGACGATGAGGCTTGTCCAGAGTCTCTGTCAGCCCAGCGGAAGGGCGCCTTCGGAGTGCGCACCACAGGGTCACGGCCCCGCCCTGTGGTTTCGGCCGACGGGCGTGGAGCGGTCAGCCCATGCCGGGTCCCGCCTGCTGGCTGATCTTGCCGACGCCACCGGCCCGGTGGTGACGCTCGCCGACGGCGGCGAGGCCATGACCGGCCTCGCTGTTCTGCGCAACCAGCCTTCGGCCCTGTCGCTTCCACCGCGACGGCCTGGCGCCTGCCGGCCGGCATCGGCCCGCCGATCGTGCCGCCGGTGGGAGCGGTCTCCCCTTCGGGCTGTTTCCTGGACCCACCGGCCATCGCCAGGACGCGCGCTCAGCCGCCACCTGCCGCCACCTGCCGCCACCTGCCGCCACCTGCCGCCACACAACACCGGGTGCACCATCGGCACGCAGGCGACCGACACACCTGGACAACTCAGGTCAGCGGAGACCGGTAAGGCGAGTGCCGGACGGACATCACGGCGCCCCCGGAGGAGGTGCGGTGGCGGCTGCTTCCAGGTCGTCGGCACGGGAGCATGCGGCGTCGAACTGCCGCAGGAGAGCGAGGGTTTTGGTGCCCCTGGTCTGCTCGATCACGGGTGGCTGGTGGATCCGTGGCCCGCGGAGCAGGCTGTGGAGACGTTCGACCTCGCCGGTGGGCGGCCAGGGGTGCGTGCCCCCGTCGACGGGCTCGTCTTCGAGCACGCCATGACCATGTCCCGGGTCGTGGTCGTCCCCGCCCGTTCCCCTCTCGCCGACGCCGACCGTCTGACCGAGGCCGACGTCAGTGACAGCCCGTGGCCGCCCACCGACCTCACTCATCCCGCACTCGAAGCATGGTCCGGGCCCGCCACCGACGGTTCCCACAGCCGTGGCGCCCTGCGCAACCCCGCCGCCCTGCCGGGAGCCGTGGCGACAACCGGCCGCATAGCCCTGCACGCCGAGGCCGCCGGCCGCTTCGGGTTCCGCTGCCGGTCCTAGCCTGTATATAAACGATCCAGTATCTTGATATACACAGTCGGTGGGCGGAGGAGGGCACCATGAGTCGAACAGTCATCGATCTCGACGACGAGGCGCTGGAAGAAGCAGCCAGAGAACTCGGCACCACCACCAAGCGCGACACGATCAACACCGCTCTGCGGGAAGTCACGGCCCGCTACCGGCGTCTGCGCTCTCTCGAAGAAGCCCGCGAACTGGCGGCCGACGGCGCCCTCGACATGGATCTGCTGCTGGACAAGCGCGCGTACCGCCCCAGGGGCGCGGGCGCGGGCTCGGCAACCGGCGAACGCGGTACCGGAGCGGACGGGTGACCGTCGCCGACTACCTCATCGACACCTCCGCCCTCGCCCGCGTACTGCTCCGCCAGAACACGGCCGAATGGGACGACAGGATCGGCGCGGGCCTCGTAGCGATCTGCGACCTCACCGAGCTGGAAGTCCTCTACTCGGCCCGTTCGGCCGCGGACCGCGCCCGCTTGAAGGCCGCACTCGACGCCCACTACGCCTGGTGCCCCATGCCGGACGGCGTCTACCGCCGCTCCCGCACCGTCCAGGAGCAAATGACCGCCAAGGGGGAGCACCGCAGCGCAGGCCCGGTCGATCTCCTGGTGGCCGCTGCCGCGGAAGAAGCGGGGCTCACCCTGCTCCACTACGACCGTGACTTCGAAACCATCGCCCGTACGACAGGGCAGCCGGTCCGCACGATCGACCTCAGGCGGTAAAGCCCGCTCGCACGCACGGACGGGCACCAAGCCGCTCGTCGACCGCACGCCTGGCGGTGCTGTCGCGGCGACGCCCAGTGCCGAGCAGTCCTCGTTCCGTCCACGTGCCCCCGGCCCTCGGACTGGCCGTTTCCCCGGCACCCGGCTCGGGTCGTGGCGCACTCGCACGAACTGCCGCGGGGCCGCGGACGTCGACGTGCCGTCGCAGGGTGCTGCGCCGCGCGTGAAAGCGGGCGGGTGCGGGGGCAGACCTTCGCTGCGGAACATGGCGAACAGGGCGGGCGGAGCGCGACGCTGGCGTCAGTCGTCCAGGCCGGGCTTGACGACGGTGTCGACGAAGTCACCGATGGCATCAAGGGCCTGTCCGAGCTGCTCGATCTGCGGAAAGTGACCGGCGTCGGGGATGGGCACGAAGCGGCTGTTGGGGAAGGAGTCGGCATAGCCGCGGCCGTAGGTGGTGTTGGCGATGCCGTCCTCCTCGCCCCAGGCGACCAGGACCGGCAAGGTGATGCGGCGCAGTCGGCTCCGGAGCTTGGGGTCGTAGGTGAAGCCGGCGCCGCCGTAGACGGCCAGGGTCTGCTGGTTGGCCGCGGCGGCGGCGCGCTGCTGGTCGGTGAAGGCCGAGAAGTCGGGACGGAAGGCCGCGTTGGCGAAGGAGAGCTTGGTGACCGCCTGGGGCGGCAGGGTGCGAGGGTCTATGACCTGGTTGACCTGCATGTTGGCGTGGATACCGACGGCGTTGAGAAGGGTGAGGGCACCGATGCGGCCCTTGGTGTCGCGCAGGGCCATCTCGGCGGCGATCCAGCCGCCGAGCGAGTTGCCGATCACCATCACGCCGGTCAGGTCCAGGCTGTCCAGCAGATCGAGGTAGGCCACCGCGAGGTCGGCGACGGAGTCGCACCAGTCGGGGCGGGGAGCGCCGTCGAAACCGGGGTGGGTCACGTTGACGGCGAAGACATGCTCCGACAGCGCGGCGGCCAGGCCGGACATGGTGCGGGGACCGGCGCCGCCGTGCAGGAGCAGAACGCCGGTGCCCTCGGTGTTGGCGCCGTACTCGTCGATGGTGACGGACAGACCGTCGGCGAGGTCGACGGTGCGAGTGGTGTGGGTGGTGGCCGGAGCGGTCATGGGAATTCCTGTTCGTGAGAGTTGACTTGCATGAATATAGACAGCTCTCCCGCGTTGATGCAAGTGAACTCTCATAAAGAGAGTCTCCTGCCGCGCGGCCCGCACGGACACCCTCAGGCGAAGTCGCCGACCGGGGTCGTGGCGTAGCGGCCCATCAGCTCGGCGACGGTCCGCCCGTCCGGCGCGCGCCCCCCGGCGCGCGCGTCCCGCAGATCCCGGAAGTACTGCACATACCGATCCGGCGTGAAGGTGTTGATCACGACCAGCGGCTCGGCGCCGGGGTTGGCGAAGGTGTGCGGGACGCCGGGCGGCACCATCACCAGCGCCCCGGCGCAGGCGTCGTGAGCGGCACTCCCGACGGTGAACCTGGCGGTACCGGACACGACACAGAAACCCTCGCCGTGCTCGGCGTGCACATGCTGCGGCGGACCCTGACTGAACGGGGAGAGGGCGATCTCGACGATCGCGAGGCGATGCGCGGTCGTCCCGTGGCCGTCGTCCGGCCCGACGACCGAGACACTGCCCATGGCAACTCCTTCGTGAGAGTAAACTGTCACGAAGGTAGAGTGCTCGCATCACGGGGAGCAAGCCTTCTCCCCGCACGGGGCCAACCCGCCCGAGCCGTGCGCACGACGAAAGGTGGACCGATGGGATCACAGAGCGCGACGGGCCGCGCCAACCAGAAACTGCGCACCCGCACCGCGATCGTGCAGGCCGCAGCCGAACTCAGCCGCACCGGCCGGGAAGTGACCATGCCCGAGGTCGCCAGAACGGCCCTGGTCTCCGAAGCCACCGCCTACCGCTACTTCCCCGACCTGCTCAGCCTGCTGCGCGAGGCCATCGCCGGGCAGTTGCCCACTGCCGACGAGGCGCTGCGGCCGGTCGCCGACTCCCCCGACCCGGTGGAGCGCGTCGCCGCCGCGACCGAGTTCCTGCTGCGCCATGTCCTGGCCCGGCAGGGTGTGGTGCGCGCCATGATCGCGGCCACCGTGGTACGGCCCGCGGAAGCCGCCGCCCGGCCCGGCCTGCGCTTCGGACTGATCGACCACGCACTGGCACCCCTGACCGAGACCAGCGCCGTCAGGCCTGCCGCACTGGACCAGCTCAAGCACGGCCTCGCGGTCGTCGTCAGCGCCGAGGCCCTCTTCAACCTGACCGACCTGCACGGACTGGCCCCCGAGAAAGCCATCGCCAGCCTCGTGCACACCGCGACCACCCTCACCCGGGCCGCACTGCGGGATGTGGAACACGCCGAAAGCGACGCCGGGCCGGACGCCACGGCTCGTCCGCAGACAGTTGCCTGACCGGGCCCAAGGGGCACAGGGAGGAGATCTCTCCCCACTCGGAACCCGGTATCGGACTCACTCGCAGCGGATTCCCCTTCCCACGCGCAGAGGCCCCGCGCCGAGTGCACAGGAGCGGAGCCTCTGCGGCCTTTGCCACGGGTCGGCCTGACGGGCGGTCACAGCTGCTTCGCCTGCGTGGGCCGGCGCTCCTGGTCACGTACGACTGACCCTCCTGGTCCGACCAGGTGTCGAGCCGCGTGCGTCGGCCCCGGGGGGACGGGCTGGAAGCGGTGGCCCGGTACGGTCGGTCGGCGAGCGGTCGGCGCCGACCGACGTACGGGAGGTGCTGCTGTGTCGTCGACTGCGGAGCCGCGATCCATTGTCGCGATCCTCCCGATCATCTCAGGGCTCTCCCTCGCTTTCACGATCACGGCCATCGACCCGCTGGTCCTCAGCCTGAACATGCCGCAGGTCAGCCGGGCGCTCCACGTGCCGCCGGAAGTCGTCGGGTTCCTGGGAGGCGCGGCGACGCTGATCGTGGCCGCCGCCGTGCTCGCCGTGGGCAGTCTCGGGGACGCCTTCGGGCTCAAGCGGCTGCTGATGCTGGGGCTGGTCGGCGACATCGTCGTCAACCTGCTCTCCGCGATCTCCCCCGGCTACACGTTCCTGCTGGTGATGCGCCTCCTCGACGGCCTGGCGCTGGCCGCGGTGCTGGGCGTGTCGATGGCCTTGCTCAAGGTGTCGGTGCCGCCGGATACACGACCGGCGGCCATCGGCATCTTCATGGCCATCGACATGGTGCTGTGCGGGGTGACCCCCGCGATCGGGGGCTGGGTGGTGGAGGCCGTCGGCTGGCGGTGGCTGTTCCTGCTCGCCCCCCTGCTGTCGCTGATCGCGCTCGGGCTGACGGCCCGGTACGTCACCGAGCCCCCCGTCCTGGAGCGCCGCGGAGTCGACGTCGTCGGCGTCAGCCTGGTCGGCGTCACCCTGCTGACCCTCGTCCACGGCGTCGCCGAGGGGGAGAACGGGATCTCCCAGTTCCGGGCCTGGCTGCCGCTGGCGATCAGTGCGGTCGCCGGCGGGCTGTTCGTGCTCCGTGAACGCCGGACACCGGAACCGGTCCTGGACCTGTCGCTGTTCCGCAGCAGTCCGTTCGCCGTGGCCGCGCTGGCCAGCCTGACGCTCAACTTCCTCGTCGCGGGGTTCAGTTTCACCCTCGCGCAGTTCGGCAGTGTGATCCTCTCCCTGCCCCCGCGCACGATCGGCCTGCTGTTCCTGCCCGGCACACTGGCGATCGCCGCCGCCGTCATCCTCGCCGGGCGCCTGATCGGGAAGTACACCCCCCGGCCTGTCCTCATCACCGGCCTGCTGGTGATGGTCGCGGGCGGGCTGCTGATGGCGGCCACCGCTACGCCCACGATGGCGCTGTGGATCGTCGTACTGGCCACCTGGCTCACCAACCTCGGCTCGCTGGTGACCTCCGCCGCGGTGGCCGAGACCATCCTTTCGCACGCCCCGCCCGGAAAGTCCGGCGCCGTGGCCGCCGTCCAGCCGGCGTTCGGAATGACCGGCTACGCGCTCGGCCCCGCCGTCTACCTCCTGCTTCTCAACCTCTTCTTCCGGCGGCAGTGGCTCAACGACGCCGAGGCGCGCGGTATGTCGGTGTCCGAGGCCGATCAGGCCGTGGACGCGACGCGAAGCGCGATGGCGCACAGTCCGGGCACCGCCGGATACGACCCGAACCTGCTCCGGCAGTCCGGACTGGACCTCGGGCTGGACTTCACCAACGGCCTGCGGCTCACCATGCTGGTCGTGAGCCTCCTGCCGCTCGCCCTGGCCGTGGCGGCGTACCTGCTCATGCCCCGTCGGACCCGGACCGCACGGTAGGAGCCGTCCGGATCATTCGACGTACTCGGCCCGCGCGGTGGCGGCCCGCGGCCTTGCGCGGGGACCGCCTGGCGGACGGTCACCCTTGCGCTGCACACGCTGCTCGACGCACGCCCGGCACGGCTCGCTGGGTGCCGACCAGGAGACCGTCTTCGCAGGACGGGACCCAGTAGCACGGGACAGGGCCGATCTCAGCTCCCGGGTGATGCCGAACGGAGAACGCGGCTCCCCGCCGTACAGCTCGGGCTCGGAGCCGTCCGCCGTACGCCGTCCGCCGTCCGCCGGCGGGCGATCCGCCCGGCGATCCGCCCGGCGATCCGCTCGGCGAGCCGGTCGACGGTGCTGGAGTCGGGGGCGGCGAGGACCGCCGAACGGTTCCGCCTGGGGATGTGTCCATACGGCAGCAGCGAGAGCAGGACCGGCGGGAGACAGCACGCCCGCGCCGCCCTGATCCGCCTGGTCGGCGCGGGCACGTCAGCGCCGTTGCGGGTCAGGCGTGCTGATCAGGGTCAGCCCCGTGCGGTGCTTGTCGATCCGTTCCTGTCCTCGCGGCCCCTCAACGGCCCCTTCGCACAGCGGATTCCCTTACCGCCGAGATGATGCTCCCCCTTGTTCCGGGTGGAACACCATCCCTGACGAGTTCGCCTCCCGGGCCGCGTACGGTCCTGGGGCACGGCATGCCGATCGGCTCAGCCGAGGACGTAGGTCTCATCACCGAAGTCGGCGACGATCTTCAGCTTGCCGCCGAGCGCCTTGCCGTAGGCGGCGAGGGTGTCGACCTCCCCCCTGTCGACGACGCGCCCCGAAGGCAGGAATCGTGACCTGCATCGCGCCTGAGGTACGGGCGGTTGTGGCGGAAGACCGTTTCCGTGGAATGCGACAGGCAGGGTGCCAGCCGGACGACGTGTCCAGCAGCGGGATGAGCAGCGCGGAGATTGGTCCTCGGTTCGAAGGTGAGGGAAGTACGCCGACGACTCCGAGCACACCCGAACCGGCCTTCGGGGCCACGAAATGCCACTGAAGGGCCGGGAAACTACTGGTCGGTGCGGTCGGTGCGGAAGTTGGCCGTCAGCCGGTTGATGCTCTGGACCGCGAGTTCGGCGAAGTTCGAGCGGGCGACGATGGCTGTGGTCTCCCCGTGCCGTCGGACGCTGCGCAGATCACGCTGGACCTGGCGTGAGAGCTGGTGCAACTCGCGCTGGGCGGTGGCGAGTCGCTTCTCCGCGGCGGTGCGCGTCTGGCGGTGCTCTCGCCGGGTACGGGGTGTGCGGGTGCTGTCGGAAGAAGTCTCTGCGGGCATGTCGGTGCTCGATTCCGTGGTCGCGGGTCGCGTCGCCGTGAGGGGGCGGACGCCGACGGTGTCGAGATAGGTTTCGAGGCCGGTGAGGCCGGCGGTGTCGACCACGGCGGCGACGTATCCGTCCGGGCGGATGAGCACCCACTGTTCGGAGGACAGTCCGTAGCCGCTCTGGACGCGGTCGCCGGTGTCGAGGATGTCGCCGCGGGCGCCGATGGTGTGGATGCGCAGGCCGCGGCGTGGTGCCGGGGCCGACGTGTCGTCGACGTCGTGGCCGAGCAGGGTCCAGTGAGGTCCTTGGAACAGGCTGAACAGCCGGGTGGGCAGGCCGCCGGCGCCGGTCACGGGCGCGTCGGGCGCACGGTCGCCGGCGACTACGCCGGTGTCGCGTTCCGGGGTGTGCAGCGACAGGGGTGAGTCCAGGTAGCCGAGGTCGAGCTGGCTGACCTCGCGCCCCCGGTGGATGTCACGGTTCTTGGCCGCTTCGAGCAGCTTCTCGGACAGCCCGAGGACGGCTTCGGCGATCGGCCGGCGTTCCTGCTCGTACGTCTCCAGCAGGGATTCCGGGGCGCCGTCGAGTACGGCGGCGAGCTTCCAGCCGAGGTTGTAGGCATCCTGGACACTGGTGTTGAGGCCCTGGCCGCCGGTCGGCGGATGGCAGTGCGCCGCGTCCCCGGTCAGGAAGACCCGTCCGCGCCGGTAGGTGTCGGCGAGCCTGGCGTTCATGCTGAACGCGGACGCCCAGGACACGGAGCGGATCACGACGTCGTGACGGCCGGTGCGTTCACGGAAGAACGCGGTGAGCCCTTCGGCGGTGAGGTCCGGGTCGACGTCGAAGGGGACAGGGGCCTGGAGCTGGAACATGTCGGTGCCGTACAGCGGGCACATCGACACCTGCCCGGCGGTGCCCTCGCCCCAGCGGTGCCAGGCGTCCGACGAGACGCCGTCGACGTGGACGTCGGCCACGACGGCGCGTACGCCGAGGGTCTTGCCGGGGAAGCCGATGCCGAGGGTCTTGCGGACGAAGCTGGAACCGCCGTCGGCACCGATCAGGTAAGCGGCCCGTACGGTCTGTTCGCCGTCCGGAGTGGCGATCACCGCGGTCACGCCCTCGGCGTCCTGGTCGAAGCCGACGAGTTCGTGGCTGTAGTGCGGGGCATGACCGAGTTCGGCGAGGCGTTCACGCAGCCGGCGTTCGGTGAGGAACTGCGGGACGAGCAGCGGTATCTGGTACGGCTCCTCCGGCGTCGGCTCCGACATCTCCACGCCGACCTGGTCGATGGGTCCGTCGGCGGTGTGGATGCGCTGGACGGGGTACTCGCCGCCGGAGGCGACGATGCGGTCGATCACGCCAAGGTCCTCGAAGACCTCCTGGCTGCGGGGCTGGATGCCCTTGCCGCGGGAGCCGGCGAACGGGTGCGGCGCCTTGTCGATCAGCAGGAAGGCGATGTTCCGGCGGGCGAGGTCGATGGCCAGGGTCAGCCCTGCCGCGCCCGTCCCGCAGATGATCACGTCGGTGTCCGTGGTGTGTGACATGGCTCTGTGCTCCTTCGGTAAGTCCAGTACGGGCTGCACGACGGTCCTGCCGGGGTCAGGGCACCAGGACGGTGCGCATGCCCGGGACCTCGGGTGCGTTCCATGCGGTTTCGAGGTCGGCGAGGGGTACGGCCTTGGCGGTGACCGTGAGGCCTCCGGCCTCGATCTCGTCGACGAGGGACGGGAGTTCCTCCAGGTAGGTCCTGGTCGACACCGCGCCCTGGCCGTTGCCCTGCAGTCGGAAGTTCGCCGAGCGCAGCGCGACCGACGGGAGTTCGATGGTGGGGCCGGCCATGGCGCCGATCTGGATCCAGTTCAGGGCACGGCCGCGGTCGGCACGGGCCCGCAGCAGCGCCATGATCGCGTCGCCGGCGGGCTTGCCCCACAGGTAGTCGATGACCAGGTCGGCCTCGGCGGCCTCCTTGGCCAGGGCCGCGGTGGTGGCGTCGGCGTCGTCGGTGAGCGCGACGGTCGCATCGGCGCCGAGCCCGGGCAGGGCCGCCAGCCGGGCCCGGTCACGGCCGGCGCCGACGACCCGGCCGGCGCCGAGACGCTTGGCGACCTGGACGGCCATCTGGCCGGCGTTGCCGGTCGCGCCGAGGATCAGCACCGACTGCCCGGCCTCGATCGGGACGCGACGGCGCAGCGCCACCCAGGACGACATCGCCGGGTTCATCGCCGCGGCGATCTTCACCACGTCCGCGCCGTCGGGCAGCGGGATGCTGCGGCGGACGTCGATGACGGTCCGGGTGGCCATCGGGCCGACGAGCTCGTCATCGGCGACGAAGTACACCAGCCGGCCGTCCTCGCGCCGGCCGACCCCGTCGACACCGGGAACCATCGGCAGCTTCCCGGTGCTCGTGTAGTGGCTGCCCGACGCACCGGTACGCACCCTGGGGTGCAGGCCCACCGCGAGGACATCGACGAGCACCTGGTCCTCGCCGGACGGGGCGGGCAGGTCGAAGGGCTCGTAACGGGGCGGGCTGTCGAACGAGCTGACGACGGCGGCATGGATGTCCACGGCTGCTCTCCTCAGATTTGGTACGCGGGGCAAAGGATTTAGTAGGCGTGACGAAGGTTTTAGTTCGTGATGCAAATCAAAATAGTAGGTGCCACGTACCTTTGCAAGTAGGATCGGGACATGACGCCGTCCCACGACATGCCACCCCCGCCCGTGCCGTCGCCCGCAGCCGAGGACCTCGGGCTGGTCGATGCGCTGGCCCAGCTGTCGTTCCTGGTACAGAACGGCCTCGCCGAGATCGCGGGGCAGTACGACCTGTCGATCACCCAGACACGGCTGCTCGGGATACTCCGGGACCGGGAGCCGACGATGAACCAGCTCGGCCGCCACCTCGGCCTCGACAAGTCCTCCATCACGGGCCTGGTCGACCGTGCGCAGCGCCGGGGTCTGGTCACCCGCACCGTCAGCGCCGTCGACCGCCGCTCGTACCAGGTGTCGATCACCGACGCCGGCCGTCAGCTCGTCGAACAGGTCGCCGCTCGGTTCGCCGGACAGATCGAGAGGTGTGTCGAGCCACTGCCCGAAGCCGACAGGAAGCAGCTGTCACAGCTGGCGACCCGGATCGTGACCGCGGACGCCCAGGCCCGCGGCATCGGCCCGCACCACACCCCGCACTGACCGGACTCCGTCCCCCAGGTCGATGAGCTGAACCTCGGCTGGGACGCCCGCCCGATACCGGGCAACCCCGGCCCCGCGCTCATGGTCTGCACCGCCGCCGGCGGCAGCCCCGACGCCGAACGACTCCGACGCCTCACAGGTCGGCCCGGCACCCGCTGACAGCGCCGTACCGACGGACCTTGTCCATCGCCGCGGCGCCCGGACCGTGCGGCAGGGTCGCCGCGCGATGTGCCGGCACCCCGGGCGGCGGAGGACACGATGGCCTGGGAGATGCTCCCGTCCTCACGCCAGGATCGGGTCGCGTCAAGCTTGTGAGGCCATGCTAGCCCGGTCGGGTTGGCCGACCCTCGGGTCTTGTACCGGGAGGCGGCGCGGATGCGATCGCCGTCCACTGGGCCAGGAAAGCCGGAATGATTACGGCGGCGACCTGTTCCAGGAGCCGGGTGTTGGCGACGGAGTCCCGCATGCTCGCCGCAGTGACCACCACGGCAAGCAGGAGACCGATGGGGTCGGTGACGATGCTCCGCTTCCGCCCGACGATCTCCTGCTCCGCCGGAACACCGCCGACTGGGACGACAGGATCGCCGCCGGCCTCGTCGCGATCTGCGACCTCACCGAACTGGAAGTCCTCCACTCGGCCCGTTCCGCCGCCAGCCGCACCCGCGTGAAGGCGGCCCTCGACACCCACTACGCCTGGTGCCCCGTCGATCTCTCGGTGGCCGCCGCGGCCGAGGAAGCCGGACTCACCCTGCTCCACTACGACCGCGACTTCGAAACCATCGCCCGCACAACAGGACAGCCGGTTACAACGCCAGCTCGGAGGTGGGTTTCGAACCCGTTCGCAACGGATCGCCCTTCCCATGGGCAGACCTCCGCGCGCAGCGACGCACGGCCGCGCGAACCCACTACGCCGGTTCGGTGAACTGGTCGAACACCGTCACGGCGGCCCGGGTGACGAGGGACCAGCCGTCCTCTCCTTCCGGGTCCTCCAGGTTGGGGTGTCCGGCGATCCAGCGCATGTGGAAGCCGTCGAGCAGGGCGGCGATGGTGGTGGCGAGGTGTTCGACCTTGTAGGGCGCTCGCATGCGTAGCCCGTAGGCGTCCAGCAGCGCCTGGTACGCCTCGCAGGCGACCTCGGTGAACGACTCGCCGTAGTGCCCCAGGGCGTCGCGAACGCGTGGGTTGGCGGCGCTGGCGTAGAAGCCGAGCAGCACGCGGTAGATCGGGTCCACGCGGTGGTTCTCGTGGTTGTCCGTCAGGACATCGTTGAGAGCCTCCTGCCAGGTCGTGCCGCTGTCGACCGCCTCCTTGAAACGACGGATGCTCTCCGGCAGCCCCGGGACCAGTTCGGCCTGTCGGCTGGTGAGATGGAAGAGGAGATCCGCCTGGAAGTCGGCCTGCGCGGGCCAGATCTGGTAGATGGATCCGGTCGTGATCGCCGGTGCCGTGTCGTCGCCCAGCCTCTCCCGCATGATGCGGGTGGCTTCCTCGGTGACCCGCTTGACGCGGATATGAGCAAGGGCTGCGGAGACAGCCGCCTCACTCGTGTCAGAGGTGCCGGCGCAGACGAGTTCGGTGGCCGCCTCCAGCATGAGAGCCCGGGTCTCTTCGGGTGTGCGCCGAGGGAGCCTGCGCCTCACGGCGTCCGCCGTCATGTCCTTCCCCTCCCATTGCATGATCGTTAATTCGGTGTGAACCGGGGCGTTGACAGGGCGCCAGCGTACACCTAGATTCCCGATCCGTAAGAAAGTTACGAAACTCGAAAGCGCTGATCACCTGGCCTTTCGAAGTATCTCGGGCTGGACCCAGGCACCGGTCATCCCTGTGCGCCCTCCTGCCCTCTCTGCCTTCCGCGCTCTCCCCGCATGCCGTGCCGGGCACCGCCCTGCCGTTTTCCGATCCTGGAGGATCCCGCATGCCCGCAACCTCACGTCCCCTAAGACTCGGCCTCGTCTCCGCCGCCATGGCGCCCCTGCTGGGCATCGCCGCATGCGGCGGATCGGGCACCAACGCACCCTCGTCGTCCGGCGCCTCCAGGGGTGGCTCCTCCGCGAGTGCGGACTCCCGCTCGGCGAGTGACGTCGTGACCGACTACCTCGGCTACGTCGGCGGAAAGGCGGGTAAGGCCGACGCCGGCCTCGACCCGGTCACCCTGGGCTGGGTGAACGTCGAGGGCGGCCCCGGCGGCAACCCCGAGGCCACCCTGGGTGCCCGTGCCGCCGTGGAGTACGTCAACGACAGGTTGGGCGGTATCGGCGGGCACCCGCTGAAGCTGAACGTCTGCACGGTGGTGTCCGCCGAGGAGGAGGGGCAGAAGTGCGGCCAGCAACTGCTCGGCGCCAAAGAGGTCTCCGCCATCGGTGTGGGCAACCTCTACCTCGGAGACGCGTCCTTCAACTCCGTGATCGCGGGGAAGAAGCCCGTACTGGTCGGAGTGGCGACGGGTCCGACCATGCCCAGCGCGAAGAACACCTTCAGTACGTTCGGCGACCTGCCGCACATCTTCGGTACCTGGGGCACGTACGCCCGTGACGCACTGAAGGCGAAGACCGCGGCGGTGATCCACACGAACACGCCCGGCGACAAGATCGCCTCCGGGGCCGCGGTGAAGGGCCTGGAAGCCGCCGGTCTGAAGGTGAAGTCCGTCGGATTCGACGCGCAGTCCACCGATCTGATCGGCCCGGTCACCGCGGCCGGGGCGAACACCGCGGATGTCGTGGTGCCCATCTCCATCGGTGGCGGATGCGTCGGGATCGCCAAGGCGCTGAAGCAGCTCAATGTCACCAAGCCGGTGGTCTCCACGCCGCTGTGCATGTCCCCCGATGTCGCCCAGGGGCTCGGAGGGGACCTGCCCACCTGGACGTACGGCGTCGCCCAGACACTGCCGATGGACTCCTCGGCCGCCGACTCCAAGGCGTTCCTGAAGGCCTCGGCGCAGGCGGGGCTGGGCAAGGACGACCAGTCCAAGGTCTTCGCGCCGCTGGGCTGGAGCACGATCCTGACGTACGCGAAGGTGCTCGACGCCATCGGCCCGGACAAGATCACCCCCGCGTCGGTGACCGAGCAGCTCAAGAAGTTCACCGGGCCGGTCATCATGGGCGCCGCAGAGGTCGAGTGCGGCAAGTACCCGGCCGCCCCCGCCGTCTGCAACGACCAGGCCAGGTTCTACCAGTACGAAGGCAAGGGCCAGTTCAAGCCCCTGACCGACTGGATCCGCCCGCCCCAGTGAGCCCCGCCCGCCCCGCCGCCGCTGAGGCCGCAGCCCCCGCCGGACGCAGCCTCAGCAGCGCGGACTCGCGGATGTGCGGACTCATGACAGGAGTCATGAATTGGAACAGATCCTGCTCTTCGCCGTGCTCGGCCTCGGCCAGGGGGCACTGATCGCCGGCATCGCGCTCGGCGTGGTGGTCACCTACCGGGGCTCGGGCATCATCAACCTGTCCACCGGCGCGGTCGCCATGGCCTCGGCCTATGCCTTCTGGGCCCTGACCACCGGTTTCTTCGGGGTCACGCTGCCCGTGGGACCCGCTCTCGCCGGTGCCCTCGCAGTCGCGCTCGCCGTCGGAGTTCTGACAGAGGTGGCGGTCTTCAAGCCGCTGCGCACCGTCTCGCCCCTGGCCAAACTCGCGGCCTCCCTCGGCATCCTGCTCACCCTGCAGGCCATCGTGCTCCTGGTCTTCGGGGTGCAGCCGCAGCAGGCACCGAGCATCCTTCCGGCCGGCACCGTCACCATGCTGGGCGTCACCACACCCTCCGACCGCTTCGTCCTGGCCGGACTGGTCGTCGTGATCGCCCTGGTCCTGGGGGCCCTGTACCGGTGGAGCCGCTTCGGCCTGGCCACCCGCGCGGCCTCGGAGAACGAACAGGCCGCTCTTCTGGCAGGCCTGTCGCCCAACAGCGTCTCGATGGCCAACACACTCCTGGCCGCCCTGGTCGCCGGGCTCCTCGGTGTCCTGGCCGCGCCCATCGTCCAGGTGGACTCCATGACGCTGCCCTTGCAGGTGGTCCCGGCCCTGGCCGCCGCCCTCTTCGCCGGTTTCACCTCGCTGTGGATCGCCTGCGCCTCGGGCATCCTCATCGGAGTGCTCCAGTCGATCGTGTACTACCTGTCCACGCAGAGCTGGTTTCCGACCGACAACGGCAACGCCATGCCCGGCCTCCAGCAGCTCCTCGTCTTCGCCCTGATGGTCGTCGCCCTGTACGTGCGCGGCGCCGGTCTGCCGCGCCGCGGTGAACTCGTCGAACAGCGGCTGCCCGCGGTGCCCCTGCCCGAGCGGCTGCTGCGTCCCGCCTTGACGGCCACAGCGGTCGCCGCCGCCGCACTGATAGTGCTCCCGTTCGATTTCCGCCAGGCACTCACGAACTCGATGATCGGCATGGTCATCGTCCTGTCCTACGTCGTCATCACCGGCTACGTGGGACAGATCTCCGTGATGCAGCTCGCGCTCTCCGGAACCGCGGGCTTCGTCCTCTCCCACCTCTCGGTCCGGCTGGGAATCCCGTTCCCGTTCTCCGCCCTCGGCGCAATAGTGCCGGCCACCCTGCTGGGAGTGGCCGCAGGCGTCTCCGCCCTGCGGGTGCGGGGTGTGAGCCTGGCCGTCGTCACCCTGGCCGCGGCCCTGGCCATGGAACAGGCACTGTTCAACAACACCTCGTTCGGCGGAACGGCCGGAGTGTCCGTACCCCCACCGCGCCTGTTCGGGATCGACCTCGGACCGAAAGCGGACTTCCGCGGCCTGGACGGCAACGAACCCAGCCCCATGTTCGGCTTCCTCGTCCTGGCCGTCACCGTCGCCCTCGGACTGTACGTCGCCCACCTCAGGCGCACCGGACTCGGCCGGCGGATGCTCGCCGTCCGCTCCAACGAGCGCGCCGCGGCGGCAGCCGGTGTCGACGTGCGGGGCGTGAAGATCGCCGCGTTCGGGATCAGTTCCTTCATCGCCAGCGCCGCCGGCACCCTCTACGGCTACAACTTCGGCTCGGTCAGCGCCGCCCGGTTCACCGCGCTGGCCGCCCTCGGGCTGATCGGTTTCGCCTACATCGGCGGCATCACCATGGTGTCCGGAGCCGTGATCGCGGGACTGATGTCCACCGAGGCGCTGCTGCCCCACGCCCTGGACAAGTGGTTCGGGATCAAGGGGACCTGGGCCCTGCTCTTCGGCGGCGTCTCCCTGATCGTGACGCTGATCGCCAACCCCGACGGCATCGCGGGCGCCGCCCACCGCCGGAGGACAGCGAGGAGGGCGGAACGCGCGGCGGCCACGACGGGACCACCGGCTGCCGGCGCATCCACCGTCGGCTCCCCGGAGATCCACCTCGGCCGTACCACTGCCGAAGCCAAGGAGGTCGCACCGTGAACGTGCTCTCTGTCCAGCAGTTGGGCGTCAGCTACGGCGGCGTCCACGCGCTCAACGATGTCTCCCTGGAGGTCGGCGAGGGCCAACTCGTGGGGCTGATTGGCCCCAACGGGGCCGGCAAGACCACCTTCGTGGACGCGGTCACCGGCCTCGTCGCCTCCCGGGGAAAAGTGGCACTGGATGGCAAGGACCTGACCGGACGGCCTCCCCATGTACGAGCCCGCCGAGGACTCGCCCGCACCTTCCAGAGCAGCGAACTCTTCGAAGACCTCACGGTCGCGGAGAACCTCCAGGTCACGGCGGACCCTTCGACGTGGTGGACCGCGCTCGGCGAGACCTTCGGGCGCCGCCCGTCCCCGAACCCCGCCGTCCCGGAGGCCCTTGCGGCCCTGGGACTCGACGACCTGGCCGACGCCTCGGCACACGAACTGTCCCAGGGCAGACGCAAACTCGTCGGTGTGGCCCGGGCTTTGGCCGCCCGGCCCCGCATCATCTGTCTCGACGAACCCGCGGCCGGCCTGGACACGACGGAGAGCGCCGAACTGGGACGCAGACTGCGCAACGTCGCTGAAGCCGGCACCGCGCTGCTCCTCATCGACCACGACATGAGCCTCGTGATGGGCATCTGCGACCACGTCGTCGTCCTGGAGTTCGGCAAGGTGATCGCCTCCGGGACACCCGCACAGGTCCGAACCGACCCCGCCGTCGTCACCGCCTACCTCGGGGCATCCGCCGTCCGGCCTGCCACCGCGTCCGGCACTTCGACCGGTGGCTCCGCCAAGGCCTTGACCAGCACACCGGAGACACCATGAGTACCCCAGTCCTGAAGGTGGCCGGCCTCACCGCCGGATACGACGGAGCCGCTGTCATCCGCGGGATCGACCTCGAAGTGGGCGCGGGAGAGGTCGTCGCCCTCCTCGGGGCCAACGGCGCAGGGAAGACCACCACGCTCAAGGCCGTCTCCGCGCTGCTGCGCCCCCTCGCAGGCACGATCACTTTCAACGGAACGGACCTCGGCAGGATCCCGGCAGCGACCCGCGCCCGCCTCGGCATCGCCCACGTTCCGGAGGGAAGAGGCATCTTCTCCGGCCTCACGGTGGCGGAGCACCTGCGCCTCGGTCACCGGGGCGAGCGCCTCGACCAGGCGGCCGCCCAACGTTACTTCCCCGCCCTGTCCCGCCTCCAGGACCGCAAGGCAGGACTGCTCTCCGGCGGCGAGCAGCAGATGCTCGCCATGGGACGGGCCCTGGCCCGCAGCCCCAAGCTGCTCCTGCTCGACGAGCTGAGCCTCGGCCTGGCACCCATCATCGTCGAGGAGTTGCTGCCCATAGTCAGGCGCTATGCCGACGACACCGGCTGCGGGGTGCTGCTCGTCGAACAGCACGTCGGCCTCGCCCTCGACATGGCTGACCGCGGCTACGTCCTGTCCCACGGCGAGATCACCGCGCACGCCACGGCTCAGGAACTCCGCGCCGACCAGTCCCGAATCATCGCCGGCTACCTCGGCGAGCAGCACGCCTGACCCGGCCGGGCGGCCACAACCGCCGTGAGCCCGAACGGCTCGGGCCGCCCCACCCCCCTACGACTCGGCCGGACGCTCAGTGCTGCCCGCGTACCAAGACAAGGAGTCCGATGTTCACCTTCGACAGCGAAGACGGCGTCCAGATCCACGTGCACGAATGGAAGCCGGACACCCCACCGCGAGCCGTCGTGCAGATCGCCCACGGCATGGGAGAGCACGCCGGCCGTTACGCCCCACTCGCGGCAGCACTGACCACTCAGGGCTATGCCGTCTACGCCAACGATCATCGCGGACACGGGCTGAGCAGGCACGCCGAGCCCGGTCATCTCGGAGACGACGGCTGGAACCGACTCATCAGTGACATGGTCACCCTGTCAGAGACCATCCGCGAGCAGCACCCGGGCCTGCCCCTGGTGCTGCTCGGACACAGCCTCGGTTCCTTCGCCTCACAGCAGTACGTCCTGGACCACGCCCACCTGATCGACGCCCTTGCCCTCGCCGGTACCACCGCGGTCGACGTCATGCTCGCGGCACAGGCGCAGGCAGCCGCGGAGGGAGGAGACCCGCTGCTCGCGCTCAACCAGGCGTTCCAGCCGAGCCGCACGCCGTTCGACTGGCTCAGCCGGGACGAACCGGCCGTCGACGCCTACCTCTCCGACCCCATGTGCGGCTTCAGCCTCGACGCCCAGGGCATGGCCGACGTCACCATCGCCTCGGCGTCACTTGCCCAGCCCAAGGGCATCCCGGCGGATCTGCCCATCTGCGTCCTGGTCGGGGATCACGACCCGCTGAACGCCGATCTCTCACTCAGCAACCTGCTTGTCGAACGCTACAGCGAGGCCGGCCTCACCGACGTGGCCTATCTCATCTATCCCGCAGCCCGCCACGAGCTGTTCCACGAGACCAACAAACAGGAGATCGTCAGCGACCTGCTGGCCTGGCTGAACCGCGTCCTCGCCCGCTGACCCCGGCGCTGGAGACAGCGTCCCCGAGACCGCGAGCAGTTATGGGGGCGGGCGGCTGCCAGGACGGCGCCCTCATGCACGTTGACCGGCCGGGGCCGCGATCCCGTCGAAGCACGCGCCGACGGGATCGCCGGCGCAGGCGAGGTTGTCGATCGAGTGAGTGGCGTCTGTTCTGGACGGGGATCGGCGGTGACCCGGATGGTGGTCGAAACGATGTGCTGGGTTCCTGGGGCGACTTGGCCGAGCGGGAGCGCGGGCTCGGGATCCGGTCCGGACAGCCGATCCTCCTCGCCCCGGACGGCCGCGCTGATCCCCGGTTGAGCACGGTCTTCCGACATCGGGACTTCGCCCGGAAGGCCGAGGGCACCAAGGAGACGTAACGCGCCGGACAGGCGTCCCCCGTGCTCACGCGCCGGGGTGCAACGCCACCGGGTGAGCAGCGTCATCGCCTCGCCCCTCTCCACCAGCCCGGCCCGCACCGCGAGGTCCACGTGGCGGGCGAGGTGCCCCTCGTCGGCGGCGCTCCCCGTAGTGCGGTGCGTGCGGAGTGCGGTGCAGCCGCGTGTGAGCGGTGGACCGGGGCCGACAGGAGGTGCCCGATCAGCAGTTCGAGGGCGTTGAGCCGGAGTGGCCCGTTCTTCGCCGCCGTCCTGATCGACAGAAGTGCTCAGGTCAGCAGGTGTGGCTTGATGCCGAGTCGGACTGTGCTGCAGGCCGACAGCCTCGTTCTCAATTCCGGCAGCGGCCTGTCTCACCGGTCCTGTGCTGCGCGCGACGGCCCGTTTACGTTCAGCGGCGGGTTTCACCGGGCGCGGCCAGCATGCGGCGGACGAACTGCTCACATGTGGTACACGCCACCTCCAGGGCGAACGCCTCAGGTGCCACCAGCAGTTGGGCCGCGGTGCCGCGCAGCATCCCGGTGATCGCGGCCGCCACGCCGGCCGGGTCGACGTCCGTCCTGACCGTCCCGCCCTCCTGACCGGAGCGCACGTACGTCTCGAGCTTGGCCCGGATAACGCGGTCGAACTCCACGAACACTTCCCGCACGACCGATTCCTCGGGCAGGGACGCACCCCACAGCGCGAAGAAGGCACGGGCGGCCTCTGGCTCCCGGGCGACCCAGGTGAGGTAGGAGCGGACCAGCCCGACCAGCAACTCCAGCGGATCCCCGGTGAGGCCGTCGATGATCTCGACAATCCCCCGCTGACTCTCTCGCGCCACGCGTTGCAGCAGCACCACCTTGGATCCGAAGTGGTGGTTGACCAGCCCTCGGCTGTATCCGGCCTCCGCGCCGACATCCGCCACCGAGGTCTGGTCAACGCCCCTGCGCGCGACGAGCCGACTCGCGGCGTCCAGGAGTGCTCGTTCCGCCTGGTCGCGCCGCTCCTGCTTGGTGCGCGGCGGGGCGGGAGCTGCGGTTTCCGAGTTCAGCGGGGTTGACGGCATGTGCCGAGCTTACTATCTTCCAAATCATTGCTGAACGCTTAACAAGCGACTTTGAGGGAGTCGCCTCGGTCTCATACGGCCTGACTCGGCGGGCCCCTCGGGAGCGTTGCGCCGGAGACGACGGCCGCCCGGTCCAGCGCCTTCCTCGCCCATCGGTGAACAAAGGAGTTCGGTATGGCTGCCACAGACAAGAGCCCGAAGACTGCCGGCCGGGTCGACCCGGTCGTCACCAAAGAGCGCATGCTCGGCACCGAGTCACGGTGGCGCCGGTTCGGCGAGCCGACCCCCGCGGGCGGCTCCCTCAAGGAGGACGGGACGCCGGACTACGGCGTGTTCGGGCCGGGCAGCATCGCGTGGGACGTGCTGCTGCACCCGGCCACTGTCTTCTTCCAGAGCCCCGCGCAGTTCGTGCTCCAGCTGACGTACAAGCCGATCCTGGCGGGCGTGCGCGACTGGGACCCGATCTCGCGCAAGGCGCGCAAGGGCGAACTCACCATCTTCGACCGCTTCGACCGGCAGCAGCGGAACTCCGGGATCCACGCCCCCATGTGGCTCGGTGACACCCCCACCGCCCGCCGCGTTGCCCAGCACCTGCACAACATCCACGCCAAGGTGGCCGGTGACCTCATCGACATCGCCCATCCCGAGCTCGGCGGCTACCAGGCCAACGGCCCGCGCGAGGCCATGTGGGCGGCGCTCACCGAGATGCACACCATGCTGTGGGTCTACGAGAACCTCGCCTTCCGCGACGGCAAGGCCCCGCACCGCCTCACCCCCGAGCAGCGCGACCAGTACATCGCCGAGGTGGCCGTGTACTGCCGCCTATTCGACTCGCCCGAGGGAGAGATCCCCACGACCATGGCCGAGCTGAAGGCGCTCTACGAGAAGTACGACGACATGTTCACGCCCAGCCGGACCATGGACGTCATCCCCGCGACCGGACAGAGCTTCCACAAGATCCAGCATGACTCGATCAAGAAGAACTTCCACGTCTCCCAACTGCGCATCCAGGCCCAGTTGCTGCTGAGTCAGAAGCTGTTCCGGTACCCGATCCTGGGTGCCGTCTCGGGCAAGACCCGGCGCAACATGGGCATCGGACCGGTCAAGAACGCCATGGCCGTCGCATCGACCAAGACCATGCTGCCGCTGATCTGGCTGGCCCAGCAGCCGCAGACGGAACGCCACATGATGCGGCTGATGTGGGGCCCCGACGCGGTGAAGCTGATCGAGTCGGCCCGTGAACTTCAGCGCCAGGCGAAGGCAGGGCTGCTCCCCGACGCACCGAACAGGACGGCGGCGTAGTCCGTCGCCCATATCCCCTGACCCGCACCCTTCAATCTCCCTTGAAAGGCCGGGCTTCTCATGTCCCAAGCCGGAGTCGAAGCCGCGCATGTGCTCGTCCGGGACGTACTGGTGCTGCTCGGCGAGCTCGACGGCCACGACCGGACCCAGGACAGCGCGGCTGCGGGCCGGCGGGTTGAGGACGTCGTGACCCGCAGGGGAGTCTTCTTCACCATCATCGCCGATCCGGGTTTCGACAAGCCGGCCGACCCCAGCGGGCTCGCCGAGCGTGCAAACGATCTCGCGGTGCGGGAGCGGGCAGGGTGGTCGACGCGTGAGGCGGCCGCCTCCTGCACGCTCCAGTCGGCGGCCGGACCCAAGGCCCTGCAGCAGATACAGCAGCCCCCGTTCCGCGACGCGACCCTCCAGTTGGCCGAACTCGGCGATTAGCGCATCGCCCCTGTGCTCGTTGCCATCGACGTCGTCTGGGCCGACGCCCGACGGACGTCCGCACCCCTGCAGTCCGCCTCAGCGACATCACGGTCCGTGCCAGCGGCGAGTACTACGTCTGCTGACCGGGCCTGCACTTCCGAAGGAGCATGCAAACAATGGAACACACATACGACTCTCTGTTCATCGGCGGCGACTGGATCGCACCGTCGTCGGCGGCGACGATCACCGTCGCCTCGGCGACCACCGAAGAGCCCATCGGACGGGTGCCAGAGGCGGTGTCGGCCGATGTCGACGCTGCCGTCGCCGCTGCCCGCAGCGCCTTCGACGACCCGACCGGGTGGGCGACATGGGAGCCGGGCCGCCGGGCCGAGGCGATGGAACGGCTCGCCGACATGCTGGGCAAGCGCGGCGAGCAGTTCGCGCAGCTCGTCAGCCGTGAGAACGGCATGCCCATCGTGACCAGCCGCCGCTCGGAGGCCGTCATCGGCGCCGCCGTACTGCGGTACTACGCCGCCCTTGCCCGGCAAACCGGCGTCGAGGAGTCCCGCCCGGCGGTGGCCGGCAACGGCACCACCGTCGTACGCCGTGCCCCGGTCGGGGTGGTCGCCGCGATCGTGCCGTGGAACTTCCCGCAGACCCTGACCATGTTCAAGCTGGGGCCGGCCCTCGCGGCAGGTTGCACGGTCGTCCTCAAGCCCGCGTCGGAGACCGCCCTCGACGCCTTCCTGCTGGCCGAGGCCGTCAGGGAGGCCGGCCTTCCACCCGGCGTGGTGAACGTCGTGCCCGCCGACCGTGAGGCTTCCGGCTACCTCGTCGGTCATCCCGGCGTGGACAAGGTCGCCTTCACCGGTTCCACCGCCACCGGCCGGGCAATCGCCGAGCAGTGCGGCAGGCTGCTGCGTCCGGTCACCCTGGAGCTGGGGGGCAAGTCCGCCGCGATCGTCCTCGACGACGCGGACCTGGAGCCCAACCTCGACGCGTTCTTCCGCGCGACCTTGAACAACAACGGGCAGACCTGTCTGATCGGCACCCGCGTCCTCGCCCCGCGCAGCCGCTACGGCGAGGTGGTCGACCTGCTCACCGACTACTTCGGCTCCCTCAGCATCGGCGACCCGCTCGACGAGGGGACGCGCGTCGGCCCGCTCGTCTCCCGACGGCAGCGCGAGCGCGTGGAGGGCTACATCGCCAAGGGCCGCGCGGAAGGCGGGCGGATCACCACCGGCGGCGGTAGGCCGCAGGGCCTGGACCGCGGCTGGTTCGTGGAGCCGACGATCTTCGCGGACGTGGACAACGACTTCACCCCGGCCCGCGAGGAGATCTTCGGACCGGTCCTGTGCGTGCTGCCGTACCACGATGTCGACGACGCCGTCCGTATCGCCAACGACTCCGATTACGGCCTCGGCGGCACCGTCTGGGGCACCGACAGCGAGCGCGCCCTCGCTGTCGCCCGCCGGGTCCGTACAGGAAGCGTCGGCATCAACGGATACGCGCTGGACCTCGGCGCACCCTTCGGCGGCGTCAAGGACAGCGGTCTCGGCCGCGAACTCGGCCCCGAGGGTCTGGCCTCCTACCAGCAACTCAAGAGCATCTACGGCATCGCCTGAACCGGAGGTGACGAGAGCGACCGCGCGGGTAATCCCCCTGAAAGTGCTCGCGCATGCAGGTGGGGCGCTCCGGTCAGGAAGACGCGGGCGGTCTGACGAGAGCGCGCAACGAAGCGGCGACGAACGCCTGAGCATCGTCCTTCCCCTGGAAGGCAGGCCGTTTCGTCGCATGGCCCAGGGCGACCCGGCCGTGAGCGATGACGAACAGCAGTACGGTCGTCGGGTCGACGTCGTCTTGCCCCAGAGGCATGACGAAGCCCGCCTCACGGCACCGTGCGACGGCCCGCTCCAGGGTGTCGTAGACCGGCCAGGGCGTGGCGTAGTCCTCCTGCACCACACGGGCGTGGTCGGGAGAGGCCGAGAACAGCAACTCGTAGTTGGTCGGGTTCCGGGTCGCGTATTCGACATAGGCGGCGAGCTGTGCCTCCAGCTGCGCGAACGGCCCCTCGCCGGCTGCCTTTCGGTCGGCCTGATCCATCACCTTCGCGAGCTCGTCCCACGCCCTGAGCAAGAGGTGCCACATCAGATCGCCTCTGTCCTCGAAGTGGAGGTAGAGCGCGGGTGCGGTCACATTGGCCTCTCTGGCCACCGACCGCAGTGTCACTCCCGAGGGCCCCTTCTCGGCCAGCACCCGGGCAGCGGCGTCGAGCAGGTCGACACGCAGGCGTCCGCCTTCGCCCTTTCGATTGGGCGTGCGACGGGAACCGGCCCGTGGACCGACGGCCTGCTCAGCCGACTCGCCGGTCGATTTCTTCGTCACGCGTGGCCCCTCTTCGTCCGCCCCACCAGGCCGTCATTGTCCCATACACCCTCGCATGAAATTATTGGTTTACAGGAGTTTACCGATCCACCCCGGCGCGCTATCTTCGTGACTGCCATCGAGGAAAATGCACAGCGAGAGGCACTTACCATGCCGGTACCCACACACGCACACCCGTTCACTACGGACAAGGACATATCGAGCGCCGAATTCTGGTCGCGCTCCTTCGTCGAGCGGGACGAGACGTTCGGCTGGCTGCGGAAGAACGCACCGGTGAGCTGGCACCCTCCGCTGGAGACCCCCGAGCTTTTGCCCGAGGTGCATGGGGAGCCGGGTTTCTGGGCCGTGGTACGTGCCGAGGACGTCGCCTTCGTGAGCCGCAACCACGAAATGTTCAGCTCCGACGCGAAGAAGCACGGCCGCTCGGTCATGTTCCGGCCGGCGGACCCCTCGCTCGTGCCGTCGCCGACTTTCCTCACCATGGACCCCCCCGAGCACACGCGCTACCGCCGCATCATGAGCGCAGGGTTCACCCCCAAGGCCGTGAACCGGCTGCGTGGGCTGATCGAGCAGCGCGCCGCACGGATCGTCGACCGCGTCATGGGGGCCGGCGAGATCGACTTCGTCACCGAGGTCTCGGCGAAGCTGCCGATGATGACGGTGGCCGACCTCGTCGGCGTCCCCGAGGAACTGGTCGAGACGTTCGCCGAGGCCGGCGACCGCTTCGTCGGGGCCGACGACCCGGAGATCAACGGCGGCACGGACCGCACCCAGTTCGCGATGCGGCAGATGCGCGTGCTGCGCGAGATCGGGCTCGACCTCGTCCGGCACCGCCGCACCCACCCCACGGACGACATCGCGACGGCGCTCGCACAGGCCGAGTTCGACGGCAAGCCGCTCTCGGACGACGACATCCAGTCGGCCATGCTGCTGCTCAGCGTGGCCGGGAACGACACCACCAAGCAGACCACCTCGCACAGTGTCGTCCAGCTGTGGAAGCACCCGGACCAGAAGGCCTGGCTGACGGAGGACTTCGACGGCCGTATCGCCGCCTCCATCGAGGAGTTCATCCGCCACGCCTCACCGGTCGTCGAGTTCGCCCGCACCGCGACCCAGGACCTGGAACTGGGGGGCCAGGAGATCCTCGCCGGCGACAAGGTCGTCGTCTTCTACGCCTCGGCCAACCGCGACGAGGAGGTGTTCGACGCGCCGCACCGCTTCGACCTGAGGCGGACGCCCGTCCCGCACTACGGCTTCGGCGGCGGAGGCGTCCACTTCTGCCTCGGCAACGGGATCGCGAAGGCGCAGTTGCGCGCCCTCTTCTCCAACATCCTCACCAAGCTCCCCGACATGCGGGTGGGCGAGCCGGAAATGCTCCAGAGCGAATTCATCCACGGCATCCGCCACCTGCCCGTCGTCATCCCCAGCTAGCAATTCATAACCGGCAATTCAGTTCAGTAAGGACGCATGGCATGAAGATCAAGGTGGACCGTGGCCGCTGCACCGGCATCGGCATCTGCGAGTCGGTCGCACCCGACTATTTCGAGGTGGGCGACGACGGCGGTCTCGTCCTCCTGCGCGAGCACATCGACGACCCGCAGCGGGCGGAAGTCGAGGACGCCGTGCGCTCCTGCCCCGCGCTCGCCCTCTCGATCGTCGAGGACTGATGGCCATGACGTCGACCACTGGTGCCGGCCTCGTGGTGATCGGTGGCTGCCTCGCGGGACTGCGAGCCGTCCAGGCCGCGCGGCGAGGCGGCTTCCGTGGCCGGATCGTACTGGTCGGACGGGAACATCAGCTGCCCTACGACCGCCCTCCCCTGTCGAAGTCGTTCCTCACCGAGCAGGACGCCGAGCCGACCTTCTACGTCGACGAGGCGGAACTCGCCGGACTCGACGTCGAACTGCGCCTCGGAGCGGAAGCCACCGGTGTCGACCTCGCCTCCCGCACCGTCACCGTCGGCGGCACGCCCCTCGCCTACGACAAGCTGATCGTCGCGACGGGCGCGGACGCCCGCCCCCTGGCCGGGACACCCCCGCTCACCGGCGTGCACACCCTGCGCACGCTCTCGGAGGCGGCCGCGCTGCGCCACGCGCTGCGGGACGCGAAGAACGTGGTCATCGTCGGCGCCGGCTTCATCGGCTCGGAGGTCGCCTCCTCGGCGCACGCACTGGGCGCCCGGGTGACGATCGTGGAGGCCGCCGCCACTCCGCTGGTCCGCGCCCTCGGCGAAACCGTCGGTGCCGCGGTCTCCGGCCTCCACGGGCGTAACGGAGTACGACTGCTGCGCGGCACGGCGCTGGAGAAGATCGTCGGTGACGGGCACATCACCGCCGTCACTCTGAGTACCGGCGAGACCCTTGAAACCGATCTGCTCGTCGTCGGCGTCGGCGCCGCACCGGCCACCGGCTGGCTCCGCGATTCCGGGCTGGAGCTCCATCCCGTCGACGGCGGACTGGTGTGCGATGCCAAACTGCGCACGTCCAACGAGCACGTGTACGCCGCCGGCGACCTCGTGCACTGGCCGAATGCGCTCATGGACACCACCATGCGCCTGGAGAACTGGACGAACGCAGCCGACCAGGGGGCGCGTGCAGCCCTGAACGCACTCTTCCCCGAGAAGGCGCGGGGGTACGAGACGGTCCCGTACTTCTGGAGTGACTGGTACGGCCGGCGCATCCAGTTCGTCGGCACCGCGACCGCTGAGAGCGTCAAGTTCGTCGACAGCCTGCCGGACGACGACCGGTTCACCGCGCTCTATCGCACCGGCGACCGAGTGATCGGGGCCGCCACCCTGGACGAACCCCGACTGATCATGAAGTTGCGGCGGCTGATCGCCACCCGCGGCAGCTGGTACGAGGCCGTGGAACTGGTGCGGGCCAAGTCGGTGAGCACCCGATGACGACTACCCGCGCGGCGGTACTGCGCGGACACGACCGCGCGTTCGCCGTCGAGGACGTCGAGCTGGGTCCGCTGCGCCCGGACGAGATCCTGGTACGCATCGCCGGTGCCGGCCTGTGCCACACCGACATGATGCCCCGTGACCCCGGTTTCGCGGCCCGGCTGGGACCCGTCGTGCTCGGGCACGAAGGGTCCGGGGCAGTCGAGCAGGTCGGATCCGCGGTGACCAGAATTCAGGTCGGCGACCATGTCCTGCTCAGCTTCGACTCCTGTGGCTGGTGCGCGACGTGCCTGCGCGGGGCACCCGCCTACTGCACCGAGTTCTCGCAGCGCAACATGACGGGCCGGCGCACCGACGGCACCCACGGAGCGACGGACCGGGACGGTGTCCCGCTCGCGGTGCGGTGGTTCGGCCAGTCCTCGTTCGCCGAGCACGCCGTGGCCACCGAGCGCAACGCCGTCGTCGTGGACCGCAAACTCCCGCTCGAACTGCTGGGGCCTCTGGGCTGCGGGCTCCAGACCGGGGCGGGCGCGGTACTCAACGAGATGGCGCCGAGCGCCGGCCAGTCAATCGCCGTCTTCGGCGCGGGCGCAGTCGGCCTCGCCGCCGTCATGGCGGCCAAGATCGCCGGTGCGGCCGACATCGTGGTCGTCGACCTCGTCCCCGGCCGTCTCGACCTCGCCCTCGAACTCGGCGCGACACGCACGGTCCCGGGCGACACCGACGACGTACTCGCGCGGATCGTCAACGGTGGTCCGGGCGTCGACTTCACCCTCGACACCACGGGCGTCCCCGGTGTGATGCGCACGGCCGTGGCATGCCTGGCCCGGCCAGGCAAGGCCGTGCTGGTCGGTGTCGGCAGCGAGGAGGTCTCCGTCCCGCCCGCGATGTTGGCCGGGCGCACCCTCACCTTCTCCCTGGAGGGCAACTCCGTCCCCCAGCTCTTCCTGCCGAGGCTGCTCCGCTTCTGGGAGCGCGGGCTCTTCCCGTTCGAAAAGCTCGTCCGTACCTACTCCCTGGACGACATCAATCAGGCGGAATCCGACGCGATCGCGGGAACCACGGTCAAGCCCGTGCTCCTGCCGGCGCGACGCTAAGAGATCACACTGAGGTCGACCACGAGTCGCCCCGATCCGTCGCGCCACCGAGGTTTCGCCACCAAGGAGGACCTGATCGAGTCGATCACGCAGCTGGGCTTGGACGAACTCGCACAATGAGCCCCAGAACATGACTCTGACGCCGATATGGAGACATGGTGCTATAGGCGCCATGTCGCCGCCCCACACTGCTACTGAGATTCCACGTGTGATGTCGCAGACGGCGTCCGCCTGAACTGCGACGATCGTCGGCCAAGGCACGACATCACGAAAAGATCATCAGAAACAGGACAGTACCGATCTCATCTACTGAGGCGTGCTCAGGAAACCGTCCGGGCCGCCCGCGGCGAACGCGGCTGTCGCCACCGCCTCGAATGAGAGGTGATCAAATGAGGAGAGCATGCCATGGATTTGAGGCTGAAGGACAAACGCGCGGTGGTCACCGGTGGCAGCCGGGGCATTGGCCTGGCAGTGGGCCGGGCTCTCGCCCAGGAAGGGGCCGATGTCGCACTTGTCGGCCGCAATGCGCAGGCGGCGGCCGAGCAGGCCGCTGCGCTCGCCGCCGACACCGGGGCGCGCGTGATCGGGATCGGCGCGGACACCGGTGACGACGCCTCGGTAGCGACCATGGCCGCGGCCGCCATTGAGCAGTTGGGCGGCGTCGACATCCTGGTCAACAACGCGGCCATGACCAACCCCGGCGTGATCGCGGAGTCAGCGTTGGAAGCGGAGATCAACGTCAAGGTGCGGGGCTATCTGCGCTGCGCGAGGGCGTTCGCGCCCGGCATGGTCGAGCGCGGCTGGGGCCGGATCATCAACGTCGGCGGCGCTGCGGCGCGGCGCACCGGCTCGGTAACCGGCTCGATACGCAATGTCGCCGTTGCCGCGCTGACCAAGAACCTCGCCGACGAACTTGGCCCACGTGGCGTGAACGTCACCGTCGTACACCCCGGCCCCACCAGCAGCGACACCATGGCCAAGGCGCTGGCGGCCAACGCCGAGTCCCGCGGGCTGACTGTGGAGGAGGTCGAACGCGAGTTCAGCGCGGCGATCTCGATCGGCCGGATCGTCACGCCGGGCGAGGTCGCCGCAGTGATCGCGTTTCTGGCCAGCCCGCGCAGCGTCGCGCTCAACGGCGATCCGATCATCGCCAGCGGTGGTGAGCTCGGTCCAATCTACTACTGACGGGTCTGTACGGTGAGCGGCTCTGTCCCGTAATCGGTGGTAACGAAGGGTGACGGTTGTTTTTGGCATGGCCGGGCCAACATCCACTCCTCGTCTCCGACGCGGCAGGTGATAACGAGACGCACAGAATGCCCTCGGTACTGGTCCTGCCACTGCTCCTGCGTGGTGCCCGTCATCCAGTGGCCGCGGGGGGGGGTGGGTTCCATCTGGAAGGGGCGGCCTCGCCCGACTCGCAGGGTGAATGGGCCAGCGGTGCGGCCACGCTGGTCGACTCCGACAAGGCGGGGGTGAATCGGAGGGGCCCCATATCTGGTTGTCGATGTCCTCGCGGGTGGCGCCGCCAGGCGTTAGATGAGTGCGGTCCTTGTCGTCGTCATCCACACGGATGCTGACGCTCTCGACCTCGCCCAGTTCGTCGGGGCCAGCCAGATGGACGTTGAGCATGGAGTGTTGCGGGCTTCTCGGCTCCAGCGTCAGATCGAACTGTGGTCGTCTTTCCTCGCGTCGACGGTCGCGTTCGATGCGCGCCACGGCATTGGCGGTCTCGTAGGCGCGTTCGCCGGTGGCCTGCGCCTGGGCGCTGGTCTTGTTGGCGCGGCGTGCTGCGTTCCACGAGCCGATCGCGGCGAGGGCACTGAGCCCAGCCGCGGCGGTGCTGGTTATTGCCAGGTAGTCCATGGCGGGACGTTAGCGGGCACCTCGCCGTTTGCGCGTTGCACACTCCGGGCAGCGTTGGCGCCGCAGGACTCCCTTCACGCAGGCGTTGGCCCCGCTCTCCTTCGGGAGGGCGGGGCCGCTTTCGTGCGTCTGAGGTCAGAGTGCATCTTCAACGGCGTCGTGGGCCGTGAGCGGCACAGGAGTCGTCTCGTCGTACCAGGCGTACATCCACTCGTGCCGAACGGTCATCGACGTCGCCCACGGCAACTCGCGAAGAGCCGCCGCCTGCATGGCCGCCGTCAACTCGCTTACGGCGCCCATGCGGGCCTTCGTGCGCACGTCCGGCGCCCCAGGAGGAACTTCGAACTCGAATGTCAGACGCAGCTTTCGCTTCGTCTTGTCGGCGTCAGGTGCGGACATCGGATACCCCCTCATTGATCAACAAGACCCCAGCATGTCGAACATCCCGAGGAGATTAGCCCCTCTCGCCAAGACGGCCGCGCTGACCTGAAGGGGTGGGCACCAGTGCCCACCCCTTCGTCAGCCCAGGGCGTCGATGGCCTTGAGGATCAGGGCGCGCGCCTCAGCCCCGTACACGGCCATGGCGCGCAGTTCCTCGAACGCCCGGATGTACATGGCGATCTCGGACGGCTGCGTCACCTGCACCCGGGCCGCGAGCAACTCCACGGACACGAGGCTCTCGTCGTACACGTGGAACACCTCCTGCGGCCACATCGGGCGCTCCGGGACGGCGCTGGGGATGATGCCGAGCGACACCTGCGGCAGGGCCCCTGCGGTGAGCAGATACCCGAGTTGGGCGGCCATCGCCTCCGGATCCCCCAGCTGGTAGTGGAGCACCGGCTCCTCGATGACCATCGCGAACTGGTGACCCGGCTCGTGGATGATCCGGGACCGTTCGAGGCGTGCGGCCACAGCGGCAGCGACGTCGTCGGGGATGTCACGGAAGCGGGTGATCGAGGCCATCAGCCCGCGCGCGTAGCCCTCGGTCTGGAGCAGGCCGGGAACCATGGTTGGCGAGTAGACCCGGAACAGCTTGGTGGCCTTGAACAGCGGGACATAGCTGTTCTGCAGCTGCTTCAGACCTGTGCGGACCTTGCGCCGCCATTCGACGTACATGGACTCGGCAGTACGGGACTGGGCGATGATGTCGTCGGCCTGATCCTGGGCCCCGCAGGCTTCGCACCAGCGGCGGATGTCGTCTGCCGAGGGCGGAGTGCGTGCGGCTTCGATCCGGTAGGTCTTCGGGTGGCTCCAGCCGCAGCGTGTGGCCAGCTCGGACCCGGTGATCCCGGTGTCGGCACGGAGTTCTTTCAGGCGCCCGGCGACGGCTTCGCGGGCGGCCTGGGCCGAGGAGGACGGGGAGAGAGGCATGAGCTGGCCTGGTCACTTTCGCGTTAGCTGATCTTGTAGTTCTCGTGGGGAATCGCGCGCGCCCACACGGCGTCGAAGGCGTCGGCGCACAGCCTGGCCGCAGCTGGGTCGTCGCTGATCTCCCCGCCTCCCGAGGCTCCGTCTCCGGTGAAATGGTTCCAGCGGATCAGGCGTCCGTCGATCAGCCAGAAGTCGTTGCCGGGCAGGGCGATGTCCGAGGCTCGCCGACGGGCGAGCCACCGCACTTCTTCGCCGGCCGCCAGGTTGACGTTGGTGCTCGCGTGTTCGTACCGGATGTAGTCGCTCACGGGTTCGGAGACGATCCGGGCGCGGCGCACGGTCACGCCGCGGGCGACGGTCCGCCGGATCAGCCTGGTCCACGGCCCCCAGTACGGGGAGTCCGGGTCGGTGTCCCGTTCGCCTGTGGCCTTCCATCGGGCGAAGTCGTCGGCCTCGCTGGCCACTCCGTAGGCGTCTCGCATCTCCAGGTGGACGGCAGTGTGCTCGGCGCCGTCGAGGAGGTCATCGAAGCTGGGCACGCTCTGCGACATCGCACGCCTTTCGTAGGGCCGGCACCATGCGGGCCGGGATCCGGACAACTGCCTCGTGGTCGGGGATGCCTGTCGCATGCCCTGGCACCTCGAACGCGGCGCATTGCGCTTCGAGCTCAGGGCCTGGCTTCCATCCCTGGATGACGAGTTCGTTCGTGCTGTCGTCGACCCAGACGGTTGGGCTTTCGCCTGTGCCGGTGTTCGGGTCGATTCCGATGAACTGTAGGGGCATGGCCGCCTCCTGCACGGTTCGTGTTCAGCGATGTACACCACCGTCGTGGATGGAACATGGCAGGTCAAGACCACAAACAAGTCGCGTGTACATCGGTGCACATTGCTGGCTGTCGCCGTGTGCGCACTCCTAGCGTCGCCAGGTACGACGAAACCCCGGCGAGGCGGCGGAGCCTCCCGGGGCATGGCCAACGCTGCTGAGGAGCGTCGACATGAGGCACGCTACCGTCCACCCGCCCACGGCCGAAGGGCAGGATCAGGCCCCACCGGACATCACCACGATGCGCGCCACCGCCAACCGGCTGCTCGCCCTCGACGCGAAGCCGATCAAGGCCGAGGAGCTGGACACGCTGCGGCTGGCCCTGCGCGGCCACATCGAGCTGATGATCCCCGAGGTCGAGCGGCTGGCCGGCAGCTTCGCGAAGGGCGACGTGTCCCGAGAGTGCGCGCTCGCCGGCGTCCGCGAGGCCCGCATGCGACTCGGCCTGCGGCCCGGGTTCAACAGCCCCGGCCAGATGACAGTGGCGATGAAGCTCGCCCGCTCCGTGAACGCCCTGTGCGACCACTACCGCATCCTCGGCGGCGCCCCCACAACAGGGGCCTAAGACCCCCGTCCCGGCTCCCCAACCCTGGACAGGTCGAGCAGCCGGGACGGGCCGTACCACCCACGTCCGAAGCACCACCGACCAAGGAGGCACGGAACGTGACCAACACGCAGAAACCCCCGCTGATGGACGCGCGCGCCCTGATCGGCGACGAGATGCAGGCCACTCTCGTCGCCAACATGTGCTACAAGTTCCCGGAGTTGACGGAAGAGAAGGCAGCCCGCGGCGTCGGTCAGATGCTCGCCTTCCTCGCCGCCTGCGACTACAGCGAGAGGCCGCTCTCCCCATCGCCGCTGGTGGACGACTTCTGGCACGCCTTCCTTCTCCACACCAAGGCGTACCGCGAGTTCTGCACGGAGAACTTCGGCCGGTTCCTGGACCACCAGCCCGGCTACCTGGACCCGGAGGAGCACGGCGGCGGCAAGGCGCTCCGCGCCCGCACCGTCGACGCGATCACCCTCGCCGGGTACGAGATCGACATGCAGTTCTGGCCCGAGCTGGACCTCGCCGACTGCTCGCAGTGCCACGCGAACTGCTCGGACAGCCCCAACCACCCTGGCACTCGTTCCTGACGGGTGCTCGCCGGCCCTCGGTCTGTGCCACGCTGTGGCCAGGCCGGGGGCCTTCCCGTTTCGCTCAACCCGACGCAGGAGACCACGGTGGACCGCATCGAATGGCAGCACCTTCCCGCAGTCACCCGGGTCGCTGTCGAGAAGCACACCGGTACCGTCACGACAGCCGAAACCGCGCCGCACGGGATCATGTCGCGGCTCGCCTGCACCCTCCACACTCGCGCCGGCCGGGTGTTCGTCAAGGGCACTCGGCACGACGACCCGCAGGCGTGGGTGTACCGGCACGAGGCCCGCGTCACCCAGCTCGCACCGTGCGCGCCGCGCGTGCTGTTCGAGGCCGACGCCGGGGGATGGCTGCTGTACGGATACGAGTACGTGGACGGCCGATACCCGGACCTGTCACCCAGCTCGCGCGACCTCGCCCCGCTGCTGCGCACACTCGCCGCCGTGTCCCAGACGCCGTGGCCCGACCAGGTGAGCAAGCGGCCGCTGCACTCCCGCTGGGTCGACTTCCTACCCGAGACCGTGCCAGCCGGCCTCCAAGGCCGCGGGCTCGCGCACACCGACATGTCCCCGCACAACATGCTCGTCACCCCCCGCGGCGACCTGCTGCTCCTGGACTGGGCGCTCGCGTGCCCTGCCCCGGCGTGGGCCGACACCGCGCTGACCATTCCCCGCCTCATCTCGGCCGGCCACACCCCCGAGCAGGCCGAGATGATCGCGCGGCAGGTTCCCGCGTACCGCGCAGCGGATCCTGCGGCCGTGACCGTCTTTGCACGCACTGTCTACGCCGCATGGGAGGAATGGGAGCGCTCGCGCCCGCTGCCTCACCGCGCTGCGCTCATTGCTGCGGCCCGGGAATGGGCAGCATGCCGTGAAGTCGTGCCGCGCTAGGTCTTACCGCTGACCGAAGCCGCTCCATGGTGGTCGTCGTCAGGTAGACGCCCCGGCCAGACGCCGACCCGGCCGGGGCTTTTTCGTGTCTTGATCGCTTTGCTCTCGGGCCAGCAGCGAGCCAGCTAACGATCTTGAGAGGCGATGAAAGCCCCTCCAACCGAAGGGGCTTGACGCTGTCTCGCAGATGAGAACGTTCCTGCGCTGGACCGTGAAAGTGGGGCGGGTGGGACTCGAACCCACGGCCGACGGATTATGAGTCCGCTGCTCTAACCGGCTGAGCTACCGCCCCATAGCGGCGTGTCGCGTACAAGTGTGCGCGCCGTCTGCCGCAGCATAGCCGCTCATACGATCTCCTGCCTCGGCTGGTCGGCTTCTGCGGACGTTCACGACCTTGAGGACATCGGTGCAGGCACGGCGGTTCCCGCGGACATGAAAAAGGACCCCGCCAGGGGTCCTCGTTCAGCATGCTCCCCCGACTGGACTCGAACCAGTAACCTGCCGGTTAACAGCCGGCTGCTCTGCCAATTGAGCTACGGAGGACCGAGCTCCCCCGACTGGACTCGAACCAGTAACCTGCCGGTTAACAGCCGGCTGCTCTGCCAATTGAGCTACGGAGGAATGCCTCGTTGCATCGAACGTACCTCCCTGGGTATTCGCCAGGGGGCGCCCGCTCGCTGCGACACATACATTAGCGCAAGCAGGGGGGTGCTCCGCCAATCGGTACTTCCCCCCACGTCGGAAGGGTGGCCGCCATGCGCTACAAGCTCACGTTCGTCGTCGGGCTCGCTCTCGGTTACGTGCTCGGCACGCGGGCCGGACGAGAGCGCTACGAACAGCTGAAGAAGTCGGCCCGCCAGGTCGCCCAGAACCCGGCCGTCCGCAACACCGCCGAGACCGCCGCCCAGCAGGGCCGCGTCTACGCCGGCCGGGCCTTCCACACGGTGAGCGAGAAGGTCGGCGACCGTATGCCCGACTCGGTCACGGCCCGGGTCCGCTCCCTGCGCGACCGCAGTCCGAACGGCGCGGCCGAGGACGACTGGGGCACGAGCAACACCTGACGCCCGCTTTCCGATTCCGCCACGCCCACACGCGCCCCCCGGGCGCGCGGGGCCGTGTCGCGTTGCGGCTCCGCCGCGTGGGCGCGACCAGCCCCGACGCCCCGCACCCGAGGCGGCCCTCACCCCAATGGCGCCCGTCGGCCGAACCACAGCGGAGCGTGCGGCAGAATTTCGGTCATGGGGATAGTCGCCGGGTTGGACAGCTCACCGGATTTCACGCGCATCGTGGTCTGCGACACGGACACGGGCGCGGTGCTCCGCCAGGGATACGCACCGCACCCGGTCGACACGCCGGACGGCGCGGCGCGCCCCAGTGACGTCGACCCGCAGGCCTGGCTGCTCTCCCTCGGCGAGGCCGCCGGCGGCGGGCTCCTGGAGGGTGTGCAGGCCATCGGCGTCTCCGCGCAGCAGAACGCGCTGATTCCGCTGGACGCCCAGGGCAACACCGTCCGCCCGGCGATGGTCGGCGGCGACAAGCGCTCCCAGGTCTCGGCCGCCGATCTCATCGACGCCCTCGGCGGCCGGGAGGCCTGGGCGCGGGCGGTGGGGTCGGTGCCGCAGGCCGCGCAGCCCGTCACCAAGCTGCGCTGGCTGGCGAAGACCGAGCCGGAGAACGCCCGGCGGACCGCCGTACTGATGCAGGCCCACGACTGGCTGGTGTGGCAGTTGCTCGGGCGCCCGGTCAGGAGGACCACCGACCGGGGCGGGGCCTCCGGGACCGGGTACTGGTCCGCCGCCACCGGCGCCTACCGGCCCGACCTCGTCGAACTCGCCCTGGGGCACCAGACGATGCTGCCCGAGGTGATCGGGCCGTCCGACGCGGCCGGTACGACCCCGGAGGGGCTGCTGATCTCCGCGGGGACCGGCGAGACCATGGCCGCCGCCTTCGGGCTGGGGCTCGGGTTCGGGGACGCCGTGGTCTCCCTCGGCGCCTCGGGGTCGGTGATGGCCGTGCATCCGGAGGCGCTCGCCGACACCTCCGGGATGATCACCGCGCTCGCCGACGCCACCGGGATGCACCTGCCGGTCGTCACCACCCTCAACGCCGTACGGGCCCTGCGCGGTACCGCGGAGCTGCTCGGACTTACCGATCTGGAGGCCCTGTCCGACCTGGCGATGAAGTCCACGCCGGGGTCGCACGGGCTGGTCATGCTGCCGTACCTGGAAGGTGAGCGGACGCCGAACCTGCCGCACACCGCCGGGACGCTGGCCGGGCTGCGCCGGGAGTCGATGCGGGCCGAGCATCTGGCGCGGGCGTCCTTCGAGGGCATGCTGTGCGGGCTCGCCGACGCGCTGGACGTGCTGCGCGGCCGGGGTGTCGAGGTGCGGCGGATCTTCCTGCTGGGCAAGGCCGCGGAGCTGCCGGCCGTGCAGGCGGCGGCACCGATGCTGTTCGGCGCGCAGGTCGTCGTACCGCAGCCGGCGGACTACGCGGCGATGGGGGCCGCGCGGCAGGCGGCCTGGGCGCTCGGGGTCTCGCAGGGGACGCTGGACCCGCGTACCCCGCCGGTGTGGCAGGGCGCGGCGGCGCAGGTGCTGGAGCCCGGGGACGAGTTGGCGGTCGGGCAGGCGGTGCGGCAGCAGTTCATCTCGGTGCGGGAGCAGACCCATCCGGGGGCGTTCAGGGCGTAACCACTGCGAAGCGCACGCCCGCGCGCGTCCGCGTACGTCCACGTGCGTCCGCTGTCGGGTTAATCGGTTGAGGTAACGCGGGTGGAGTGTCGGACGATAGGGGCCTAGGGCAAGCGACCCCGCCTTTTCGGGCCAGCGACCCCGCCCCCACCGCCGACTCCGAGAGACGTAGCGTGCTCATACGACTTCTGCGGACCTATCTCAGGCCCTACAAGAAACCCATCTCCATCCTGGTGCTGCTGCAGTTCCTGCAGACCTGCGCCACTCTCTACCTGCCCACGCTCAACGCGCACATCATCGACAACGGTGTCGTGAAGGGTGACACGAATTACATCCTGTCCTTCGGCGCCCTGATGATCGGCATCTCGCTCGCGCAGGTGGTGTGCAACGTCGGTGCCGTCTACTACGGCGCCAGGACGGCGTCCGCGCTCGGCCGGGACGTGCGTGCCGCGGTCTTCGACCGGGTGCAGTCCTTCTCCTCGCGTGAGGTAGGTCACTTCGGAGCACCCTCGCTCATCACTCGTACGACCAACGACGTACAGCAGGTCCAGATGCTGGTCCTGATGGCGTTCACACTGATGGCGTCGGCGCCCATCATGTGCGTCGGCGGCATCGTGCTCGCCCTCGGCCTGGACGTTCCGCTGTCCGGGGTGCTGGTCGCCGTCGTACCCGTGCTCGGTGTCTCGGTGACCCTGATCGTGCGGCGGCTGCGCCCGCTGTTCCGGGCCATGCAGGTGCGGCTCGACACCGTGAACCGGGTGCTGCGCGAGCAGATCACCGGCAACCGGGTGATCCGCGCGTTCGTCCGCGACGAGTACGAGCAGGGCCGGTTCGGGAAGGCCAACAAGGACCTGACCGAGATGCAGCTGGCCACCGGCAACATGCTCGCGCTGATGTTCCCGATCGTCATGACGACGGTGAACGTCTCCTCGATCGCGGTGGTCTGGTTCGGGGCCCACCGCATCGACAGCGGCCAGATGGCGATCGGTGACCTGACGGCGTTCCTCGCCTATCTCATGCAGATCGTGATGTCCGTGATGATGGCCACGTTCATGTTCATGATGGTGCCGCGCGCGGAGGTCTGCGCCGAGCGCATCGAGGAGGTCCTGGACACCGACTCCAGTGTCGTCCCGCCGCTCGCGCCGGTCACCGAGCTGCGCCGGCACGGCCATCTGGAGATCCGCGCCGCCGGGTTCTGCTATCCGGGTGCCGAGGAGCCGGTGCTCAAGGCCGTCGACCTGGTGGCCCGGCCCGGCGAGGTGACCGCCGTGATCGGCTCCACCGGCAGCGGCAAGTCCACCCTGCTCGGTCTGGTGGCGCGCCTCTTCGACGCCACGGACGGTCGGGTCCTCGTGGACGGGGAGGACGTCTCGGGGCTCGACCCGAAGCTGCTCGCGAAGACCGTCGGGCTGGTCCCGCAGAGGCCGTACCTGTTCGCCGGCACCGTGGCGACCAACCTGCGCTACGGCAATCCGGACGCCACCGACGAGGAGCTCTGGCACGCGCTGGAGGTGGCGCAGGCCAAGGGCTTCGTCAGCACACTGGAGGGCGGGCTGAACGCGCCCATCGCCCAGGGCGGTACGAACGTGTCCGGCGGTCAGCGCCAGCGCCTCGCCATCGCCCGCACGCTGGTGCAGCGCCCGGAGATCTACCTCTTCGACGACTCCTTCTCCGCCCTCGACTACGCGACCGACGCCGCCCTGCGCGCCGCGCTCGCCGAGGAGACGGCCGAGGCGACCGTCGTCATCGTCGCCCAGCGGGTGGCGACCATCAGAGACGCCGACCGGATCGTCGTCCTCGACGAGGGACGCGTCGTCGGCACCGGCCGCCACCACGAACTCATGGCCGGCAACGACACCTACCGGGAGATCGTGCTCTCCCAGCTGACGGAAGCGGAGGCTGCCTGATGGCCGGGCCCATGGGACGCATGATGGCCGGGGGCGGCCCCGACCAGCGCTCGATGGACTTCAAGAACTCGGGCAAACGGCTCCTCGCCCGGTTCAAACCCGAACAGTTCACGATCTACGCGCTGCTGTTCTGCGTGGTCGCGAGCGTCACCCTCAGCGTGATCGGCCCCAAGATCCTCGGCCGGGCCACCGACCTGGTCTTCGCCGGTGTCATCGGCAAGCAGATGCCCGCCGGGACCACCAAGGACCAGGTGCTGGCGGGCATGCGCGAGCGGGGCCAGGGCACCGTCGCCGACATGCTGAAGAGCACCGACTTCACGCCGGGCAAGGGCATCGACTTCGACCGGGTCGGACACGTCCTGCTCTTCGCCCTGTGCACGTACCTGGCCGCCGGCCTCCTGATGGCGGTGGCGACCCGGCTCGTCAACCGGTCCGTCAACCGCACGATGTACCGGCTGCGCGAGGACGTCCAGGGGAAGCTGTCCCGGCTGCCGCTCTCCTACTTCGACAAGCGGCAGCGCGGCGAGGTGCTCTCCCGCGCCACCAACGACATCGACAACATCGGCCAGACGCTCCAGCAGTCGATGGGCCAGCTCATCAACTCGGTGCTCACCATCATCGGCGTGCTCGCGGTGATGTTCTGGGTCTCCTGGCTCCTGGCGCTGGTGGCCCTGGTCACCGTGCCGCTGTCCTTCCTGGTCGCCACCCGCATCGGCAAGCGCTCGCAGCCGCACTTCGTGCAGCAGTGGCGCTCCACCGGCAAGCTGAACGCCCACGTCGAGGAGATGTACACCGGGCACACCCTGGTGAAGGTGTTCGGCCGCCAGGACGAGTCGGCGCAGCAGTTCGCCGAGCAGAACGAGGCGCTGTACGAGGCCGGGTTCAAGGCGCAGTTCAACAGCGGTGTGATGCAGCCGCTGATGATGTTCGTGTCGAACCTGAACTACGTGCTGGTGGCCGTGGTCGGCGGCCTGCGGGTCGCCTCCGGCGCGCTGTCCATCGGTGACGTCCAGGCCTTCATCCAGTACTCCCGGCAGTTCTCGATGCCGCTGACCCAGGTCGCCTCCATGGCCAACCTGGTGCAGTCCGGTGTCGCCTCCGCCGAGCGGATCTTCGAACTCCTCGACGCGGAGGAGCAGGGGGCGGACCCGGTCCCGGGCGAGCGGCCCGCCGAACTGCGCGGGCGGGTGGCCCTGGAGCACGTCTCCTTCCGCTACGACCCGGAGAAGCCGCTCATCGAGGACCTCTCCCTGACGGTGGAACCCGGCCACACGGTCGCGATCGTCGGCCCGACGGGCGCCGGCAAGACCACGCTGGTCAACCTGCTCATGCGGTTCTACGAGGTCTCCGGCGGCCGGATCACCCTCGACGGCGTCGACATCACCCGCACGTCCCGGGACGAACTCCGCGCCGGGATCGGCATGGTGCTCCAGGACACCTGGCTGTTCGGCGGCTCGATCGCGGACAACATCGCGTACGGCTCCGCGCGCGAGGTCACCCGGGGCGAGATCGAGGAGGCGGCGCGGGCGGCCCATGCCGACCGGTTCATCCGGACCCTGCCCGACGGTTACGACACCGTCATCGACGACGAGGGCACGGGCGTCAGCGCGGGCGAGAAGCAGCTCATCACCATCGCGCGGGCGTTCCTGTCCGACCCGACGATCCTGGTCCTCGACGAGGCGACGTCGTCGGTCGACACCCGTACCGAGGTGCTGATCCAGAAGGCGATGGCCAAACTGGCCGACGGGCGCACGTCGTTCGTGATCGCGCACCGGCTGTCCACGATCCGCGACGCCGACACCATCCTGGTGATGGAGAACGGCTCGATCGTGGAACAGGGCGCGCACACGGAGCTGCTGGCGGCGGACGGGGCGTACGCACGGCTGTACAAGGCGCAGTTCGCTCAGGCGGTGGCTGAGGTGGACTGAGTCCGGCACCGGCCGCTGGGGGGCTGGGCACGGGTGGGGAGGCTCACCGGCGCTTGCCGGGTGCCGCCGCGCCCACCCTCCCCCACGCTCGGCTTCGCTCGCGCGGGGGAGGCACGGCTGCCCGCAGCTGGGAAGAAGCGGCGGCTACGGCGCCCCGTCAGGGGCGCGGGGAACTGCGCGAGCAACCCCCACGCACCCGCACCCGGCGTCAGTCCAGATAACCCCTCAGCTGATCCGCGAACGCGTGATCCCGCAGCTTGTTCAAGGTCTTGGACTCGATCTGCCGGATCCGCTCCCGCGTCACCCCGAAGATCCGCCCTATCTCCTCCAGCGTCCGAGGCCGCCCGTCGGCCAGGCCGTACCGCAGCTGGACGACCTTCCGCTCCCGCTCCCCGAGCGTCGACAGCACCGCCTCCAGGTGCTCCCGCAGCAGCAGGAACGCCGCCGACTCGACCGGGCTCGCCGCGTCGCCGTCCTCGATGAGGTCGCCGAGGGCGACGTCGTCCTCCTCGCCCACCGGGGCGTGCAGGGACACCGGCTCCTGTGCCAGCCGCAGCACCTCCCCCACCCGCTCCGGCGCCAGATCCAGGTGCGCGGCGACCTCGTCGGGCGTCGGCTCGTAGCCCCGCTCCTGGAGCATCCGGCGCTGGACGCGGACGACCCGGTTGATCAGCTCCACCACGTGCACGGGGACGCGGATGGTGCGGGCCTGGTCGGCGAGGGCCCGGGACATGGCCTGCCGGATCCACCAGGTCGCGTACGTGGAGAACTTGTAGCCGCGGGCGTAGTCGAACTTCTCGACGGCGCGGATCAGGCCGAGGTTTCCCTCCTGGACCAGGTCGAGCATGGTCAGGCCGCGCCCGACGTACCGCTTCGCGACCGACACCACCAGCCGCAGGTTCGCCTCGATGAGGCGGCGCTTGGCCATCCGGCCCATGACGACCAGCCGGTCCAGATCCAGCGCCAACTCGCTGTCGAGGTCGGGGGTGCTGCCCAGCTTCTCCTCGGCGAACAGACCGGCCTCGACGCGGCGGGCGAGCTCGACCTCCTCGGCGGCGGTCAGCAGCGGGATACGGCCGATCTCGCGCAGGTACTGGCGGAACAGGTCCGAGGAGGGGCTGCCGGTGTCCGCGCGGGCGGCGACGGGCGGCTCGGGTCCGGGTTCGGGCTCCGGGTCGGGGGCGTCGGCCGCGAGTTCCTCCGGGGGCGGGCCCTCCGGCTCGGTCTCGGGGTGCAGCACGGCCCGGCTCTGCGGCGGTACGCCGGCACGGCCGCTGTCTGTCTGGGTCAGGGTCTGGGTCTGCACGGGGCGACCTCCAGGATGATCGCTGCCAGGGGGGTACGGCAGCGGTACTTCGGGGGCGGAGACGACGGCCTCGCCGCTGTCCGTCCCGTACGCGATGAGCGGAACGGCGGGGGTGTGGGACCCGTCCGGGACGGGCCGGCCGCGCTCCGAGGACTCAGGCACCGCCCCCAGTGTGGGGTAAGACACATCACCGCCACGAGGGGCGTGCGGTGACTTTTTGCGCCCGGTCCGTGACCGCGCGGTTATGCGGCCTGCCGGCCGGGGCTCACAGGGCGGCCGCGCCGTGCTCGCGCAGCGCCTGCCCGTACTGCTGGAGCACCCACAACTCGTTCTGCACGGAGGCGAGTTGGGCGGGGTCGCCGCCGCTGCTGAGGCGGGTGAGGGTGATCTGGATCTCGTGGATACGGCGGTCCACGGCCCGGCGGCGGACGGTCACGAGTTGCTCGCCGGCGTAGTTCTCGTCGACCGTGCGGCGCATGATCGCCTCGACGGCGAGCTCCGTGACCATCGCGCGGACGGCGTCGTCGGGCGCCGCCTCCCGGACCCGGACCAGGTACTCCTGGGGGTCCTGGACGCCGTACTCGGCGCCGCCCGCCTCCATGATGGTCTGCCGGACGGCCGCGTACGGCTCCGCGGTGAACTCGTCGATGCCGTACACGTCGAAGGCCGGGGAGACCAGCTCGGGGCGCTGGAGTGCGAGCTTCAGCAGTTCGCGCTCGGTGGCGTAGACCGGGTTGCGGAGGTTGAGGGCGGGGCCGGAGACGGCGGGACGGGCGGCGGCGGTGTCGTACGACGGCTGCTGCGGGCCGCGCGCCGGACCGCCCGCCCCCCTGCCGCCGCCGCCCTTCTCCCGCGCCCAACGGGCCAGCTGGGCCACCCGCTTCACCACGAACTGGGTGTCGAGGATGCCGAGCATGCCGGCCAGTTCGACGGCGACCTCGTGCTGGGCGCCGCTGTTCTTGATCCGGGCGACGATCGGCGCCGCCTCGTCGAGGGCGGCCGCGCGGCCCGCCGGGGTGTCCAGGTCGTAGCGGGCGACGATCTGGCGGAGCGCGAACTCGAAGAGCGGGGTCCGGGGTTCGACCAGGTCGGCGACCGCCTCGTCGCCCTTCGCGAGGCGCAGCTCGCAGGGGTCCATGCCGTCCGGCGCGATGGCGATGTACGTCTCGGCGGCGAACTTCTGGTCGTCCTCGAAGGCGCGCAGGGCCGCCTTCTGCCCGGCCGCGTCGCCGTCGAAGGTGAAGATCACGCGGGCCGAGCCGTTGTCCATCAGCAACCGCCGCAGGATCTTGATGTGCTCACCGCCGAAGGCCGTGCCGCAGGTGGCGATCGCGGTCGTCACCCCGGCCAGGTGGCAGGCCATGACGTCGGTGTAGCCCTCGACCACGACCGCGCGGCTGGCCTTCGCGATGTGCTGCTTGGCGAGGTCGATGCCGTACAGGACCTGGGACTTCTTGTAGATCGCGGTGTCGGGCGTGTTGAGGTACTTGGGCCCGTTGTCGGCCTCGTAGAGCTTGCGGGCGCCGAAGCCGACGACCTCGCCGCCGATGTCCCGGATCGGCCACATGAGGCGGCCCCGGAACCGGTCGATGGGCCCGCGCCTGCCCTCCTGCGAGAGTCCGGAGAGCAGCAGCTCCTTGTCGGTGAAGCCCTGGCCGCGCAGGTAGCGGGTGAGGTGGTCCCAGCCCTGGGGGCTGTAGCCGACGCCGAAGTGGACGGCGGCGGCCTGGTCGAAGCCGCGCTCGGCGAGGAAGACCCGGCCGGTCTCGGCCTCGGGACTGGTGGCCAGCTGCTCCGCGTACCAGACGGCGGCGATCTTGTGCGCCTCGACCAGCCGGATGCGCTCACCGCGCTGGTGGGACGGGTTGTACCCGCCCTCCTCGTAACGCAGGGTGATACCGGCGCGCGCGGCCAGCCGCTCGACCGCCTCCGAGAAGGAGAGGTGGTCCACCTTCATCACGAAGGTGAGGGTGTCGCCGCCCTCCTGGCAGCCGAAGCAGTGGAAGAGTCCCTTGCTCGGGCTGACCTGGAAGGACGGCGACTTCTCGTCGTGGAACGGGCACAGGCCCTTCAGGTTCCCGCCGCCCGCGTTGCGCAACTGGAGGTACTCGGACACGACGGCGTCGATCGGGACCGCGTCCCGTACCGCCTTCACATCCTCGTCATTGATCCGTCCAGCCACGGGTGAATTCTACGGGGGCGCGGTGACAACTCCGGCGAGCTGGAGCGCCCCTCCAGGGGCGCGGGACGGTGTCCGATATGCGGCTCCGCCGCGCGGGCGCGACCAGACCCGTACGGCCCGCACCCGCCCGACGACGAAAGCGGCACCCCCTCAGGCGCCCAGGCTCTCCAACGGCACATGAGGATCCGCCAGGGCGTCGGTGTCCACCACGGCCCGCGACGTGATCAGCCTCTGGATCGGCTCTGTGACATCCCACACGTTCACGTTCATCCCGGCCAGCACCCTTCCCTCCTTCACCCAGAACGCGATGAACTCCCGCTTCCCCGCGTCCCCCCGGATCACCACCTGGTCGTACGACCCCGGCGGCGCCCACCCGCTGTACTCCATGCCCAGGTCGTACTGGTCGGTGAAGAAGTACGGCACCCGGTCGTACGTGACGTCCTGCCCCAGCATCGAGCGGGCCGCCGCCGGACCGCCGTTCAGCGCGTTGGCCCAGTGCTCCACGCGGAGCCTCGTGTCGAACAGCGCGTGCGGGAACGCGGCCACGTCGCCGGCCGCGTAGATGTCCGGGTCGGACGTCCGCAGCCGTTCGTCGACGACGACGCCCCCGCCGTGCGCCCGGTCGGCCAGCTCCAGCCCCGCCGCCTCGGCCAGCCCGACCCGCGGCGCCGCGCCGATCGCCGCGAGCACGTCGTGCGCCGGGTGCTCCTCGCCGTCGTCGGTGCGCGCGGCGAGCACCATGCCGTCCTGACCGACGATCTCGGTGAGCCGCACCCCGAAGCGGAACCGGACCCCGTGCTCCTTGTGCAGCTGGGCGAAGACGTTGCCCAGTTCGGGCCCGAGCACGCTGTGCAGCGGGGTCGGCCCGTGCTCGATGACGGTCACCTCGGCGCCGTACGTCCGCGCCGCCGCCGCGACCTCCAGGCCGATCCAGCCGGCGCCCGCGATGACGAGGTGCCCGTTGTCCCGGCCGAGCGCGGCGAGGACGCCCTTGAGCCGCTCGGCGTGCGCGAGGCGGCGCAGGTGGTGGACGCCGGCCAGGTCGGTGCCGGGGATGTCGAGGCGGCGGGGCTCCGCTCCGGTGGCGAGCAGCAGCTTGTCGTAGCGCACCAGCGTGCCGTCGTCACCGAACCGGACGGTCTTCGCGGCACGGTCGATGCGGTCCACGGTCTGGCCGAGGTGGAGTTCGATGTCGTGCTGCGCGTACCAGGCCGGCTCGTGCACGAAGACGCTGTCGCGTTCCGCCTTGCCGAGCAGGTATCCCTTGGAGAGCGGCGGCCGCTCGTACGGGTGGTCGCGTTCGTCGCAGATCAGTATCACCCGGCCGCTGAAGCCCTCGGCTCGGAGCGTCTCGGCCGCCTTGGCGCCGGCGAGTCCGCCTCCGACGATGACGAATGTCTGGTCCGCGTCGACCACTTGATGCCTCCTCGTAAGGTGCCGCCACATATGCCGCCCACATGCGCCGCACTGTGAGCCTCCCGCACGCAACGTGATGCGGGAAGGGGGAGTGACCCCCACTGACTCGATCATGACCCGATCAGGCCACACAGAGTCACAAAGTGTTCACATACGTCCCGTCAGCCGCGCGTGCAACGACCGCGCGGACGCGTCGGTGAGCGACGCGATCTGATCGACGATCACCCGCTTGCGGGCGTGGTCGTCACCGGCCGCCTCGAACAGCGTCCGGAACTGCGGGTCGAGTCCGTCGGGCGCGCGGGCGGTGAGCGCCTCGGCGAGTTCGGCGACGACGACGCGCTGATCGGCCCGGAGCCGCTCCTGCTCGGCGCGCTGCATGACGTAACGGTGCGCGATCGCCTTGAGCACCGCGCACTCCATCCGGGCCTCGCGCGGTACGACCAGTTCGGCGCCGTAGCGGGTGAGCCGGCCGGTGCCGTACGCCTCGCGGGTGGCGCCCTCCGCGGCCAGGCAGAACCGGCCGATGAGCTGGCTGGTGGCGTCCTTGAGGCGGGCCTGGGCGACCGCGGTGCCGTCGTAGCGGTGCGGCCACCACTCCTCGGCCTGGAGCCGGTCGAGGGCGGCGGCGAGTTCGGCGGGGTCGGTGCCGGCGGGCACGTACAGCCGGACGGCGACGGCGTACACCTCCTGCCGTTCCGGCTCCGCGCGCAGGCAGCCGGGGTCGACGTGACCGGCGTGCAGGCCGTCCTCGACGTCGTGCACGGAGTAGGCGACGTCGTCGGACCAGTCCATGACCTGGGCCTCGAAGCAGGTGCGGGTGCCGGGCGCCTCCTTGCGGACCCAGTCGAAGACCGGCCGGTCGTCCTCGTACACACCGAACTTGGGCGAGGCCGGGTCGGTGGGGTGCGCGCCGCGCGGCCACGGGTACTTGGTGGCGGCGTCGAGCGCGGCGCGGGTGAGGTTGAGGCCGACGGAGCCCTCGGGGGTGAACCGCTTGGGTTCGATGCGGGTGAGGAGCCGCAGGGACTGGGCGTTGCCCTCGAAACCGCCGCAGTCGTCCGCGAACTCGTTCAGCGCCTGTTCGCCGTTGTGGCCGAAGGGCGGGTGGCCGAGGTCGTGGGAGAGGCAGGCGGCCTCCACGAGGTCGGGGTCGCAGCCGAGGGCCGCGCCCAACTCCCGGCCGACCTGGGCGCATTCCAGGGAGTGGGTGAGGCGGGTGCGGGGGCTGGCGTCCCATGCCTGGGCGGAGGTGCCGGGGGCGACGACCTGGGTCTTGCCGGCGAGCCTTCTGAGGGCCGCGGAGTGCAGGATGCGGGCGCGGTCGCGCTGGAAGGCGGTGCGGCCGGGACGTTTGTCGGGTTCGGGGGCCCAGCGGTCGGCTGACGCCGGGTCGTAGGCCGAAGAGGGTGCGGCGGGTGCGGGGACTGCCATGGTTCGACAGTACGGGGCGGTAGTGACAAATGGGTGTTTGGTACGCCTACTGATCTGCCGGGCTGGGTTGCGTTCGCGGGTGCGGGTGCGTGGGGGCTTGTCGCGCAGTTCCCCGCGCCCCTTCTGGGCCGGCTGAGTGGACCCACCTTCTCGGGGGCGCGGGGAACTGCGCGATCAAGTACAAAGCACCCGCGGCGAACCACGCACCCCTAGGCGGCCGCGGTCACCGGCGTTCCCAGTGCCCGCTCGTATCGGTGGAGGATCAGCTCGGCCATCGCGTCGTGGGCGCCCAGGGGGGCCGACGCGATCCACGGGGCGTTCGCCGCGCACTCGGTGGCGAAGCGGCCGGGGGCCGTGAAGTAGGAGGCGACGGCGATGTGGCGGCGGCCCTTCGCGCGCAGGGCGGTGATCGCCTCCTGGACCGTCGGCGCCGCCGCGGACGCGTACGCCGGGAGGACCGGGACGCCCAGGCGGCCGGCCAGGAGCTGGGCCATGCGGTGGGTGTCGGCCGCGGCGTCGGGGTCGCGGGAGCCGGCCGCCGCCAGGACCACGGCGCTGGCGGGCCTCGGGCGCCAGCCCGCCTCCAGCAGCCGGGCGTGCAGGGTGTCGGCCAGGAGAGGGTGCGGGCCCAGCGGGGCGGCGACGCGGGTGCGGGCGGTGGCGGCGGCCGCCATCTCGGGGATGTCCTGCTTGACGTGGTAGCCGCGGCTGAGGAGGAGCGGGACGAGGACGGCCTCGGCGTGCCCGAGGGCGGCGAGGGTGTCGGGGAGCAGCGGCTCGTTCAGCTCGATGTGACCGAGGCGCACGGGCAGGCCGGGGCGCAGTGCGCGCACCCGGTCCATGAGCGCCCGCACGGTGCTGAGCGCGCGCGGGTCGCGGCTGCCGTGGGCCACCAGGACCAGGGCGGGCGGGCCGGGGCGCGGGGAGAGGTCGGTCACCGTCATGCGAGGATCCTCGCCGGGCGAGATTGCGCACCCGTTGCCTGACCGTCACGAGTGTTTTCCGGCGCTTCACGGCACGCGCCCGCCCGCTGTGAGCGAACCGGACCGGCCCGTGCCGCGTCCTCCATGGTCGAAGCCCACGGGGAGAACGAGGGGGGAAGAAGCGTATGCGTATCCGCCGACCGCGACTGCCGCGGACCCGTGCCGGCCGGCGGCGCCTGGTGCAGGGCGTGATGGCCGGATGCGTGCTGGCGCTGCTGCCGGCCACCTGGCTGTACGTCTCGACGGCCGGCCGGCTGCGCACCCTGGCGGACGTGCCGCGCACCGACGTCGCGGTCGTCTTCGGCGCGGGCCTGTGGGACGGGGAGCCGTCGCCGTACCTCGCGAACCGCCTGAACGCGGCGGCGACGCTGTACAAGGAGGGCCGCATCAAGGTGGTCCTCGTCACCGGCGACAACAGCCGCGAGGACTACGACGAGCCGGACGCCATGCGCACCTACCTGACCGAGCACGGCGTCCCCGCCGGGCGCGTCGTCAGCGACTACGCCGGCTTCGACACCTGGGACTCCTGCGTCCGCGCGAAGAAGATCTTCGGCGTGGATCGGGCCGTGCTGATCAGCCAGGAGTTCCACATCCGGCGGGCGGTGGCGCTGTGCGAGGCGGCGGGCGTGGCGTCCTACGGGGTCGGGGTCGACGCCAAACACGACGTGACCTGGTACTACGGGGGCACGCGGGAGGTCTTCGCGGCGGGCAAGGCGGCCCTCGACGTGGTCTTCGAGCCGAACCCCCGGTTCCTGGGCAAGAAGGAACCAGGGGTGGCCAGGGCCCTGGCCGCGGCGCCGCGTCAGCCGAGGTGAGCGGGGTCGTGGGGTCCCTCCGGCGCGAGCTCGTTCCCGGGAGAGGGCGTGCCGCACCCCGCGTCCGCGGCATGATCCGCCCGGCGGGGCGGCGGGGCGGCGGTGGCAGACGACGGCTGTGGTCGGGCCGCCTCGGGACTCAACGGGGTGAGACCGGCCAACGGGGGCGGGGAACGAGCCACCCGCGGGGTGCCGTGCCACCGGGGCGGCGGCGGACCGGCCGCCCATCAGTCCCGCTCGGGCCGGGTGGCGACGGGCGTCGGCCCGGTGACGACGAGCGGCGGGCCGGTATCGGTTCTCACGATGGCGGGGATTGCGCGGGGAGTCGACCGTTTCGGCCGTGCAACACGGGTCCGGCACGGGGCGTGACACGCCGGAAGCACGCTGGGTGCCGTGGAGACCGCCTCGGCGCCCGCCCGCTCCCGTGACGGCTCTGTCCGCCCCTGCCCGCGAGGGCGTCGAGGCCTCCGGCCCCTCCCCTCGGTCAGCGGTGGGCCTGCCAGTCGCCGCCGGGGACGCGCCGCCCGTCGACGCGCAGCTTCTCGGCCACGGCGGGCCCGGCGACGTACACCCAGGCCCGGACGGCCACCCCGTCCCGCAGCCGTACGACGTTTCGCGCGACGCGTACGTACAGGCTCGCCGGGTCCTCGGGCACGCACTCCTCCAGTTCGTCGAGTTCCAGGAGGAGCCGGTCGTACGACTCGGGGCGCGCGGTGACGAGTTCGCCGCGGACCGCCGCCGCCCCGGGCTCCTCGACGGCGTAGGGATAGCCGGGCCCGTCGTAGAGCACCGCCCCGTCGAGGCGGCCGGGTTCCCCGGTCTCCGTCCGCCCCCGCAGGTACGCGTCGTGGTTGACCTCGCCGGGGCGGAGCGTGCCGTAGACGAAGAACGGGAGGTGATGGGGGTTCCGGGGGATCACAGGAAGGATTCTGCACCCCCGCCGCCTCCACACACATCTCCATGGAGGCGCTATGGACATGACATGTCATGCCCACTTAAATCTCTGTCGTCATCAGCGCCACCCCCACGCCTTCGAGGCGCATCTCCAAGGAGACCGATGAGCCGGACACGGAACACCCGAGCCTCCCGTCTCGCCACGGCCGGCGTCGCCGTCACCACCGCGACCCTGCTGGCCGCCGCCCTCTCCCCCGCCGCCCACGCCGACACGAGACCGACCCGGGCCACCGCGATCGAGAACGCGGCGCAGGCGCTCGTCCAGCACGCCACCGCCCTGGGCCTCACGTCCGCCGAGGGCACCTCGGTCCGTGACGTGATCGTGGACAAGAACGGTACCCAGCACGTCCGTTACGACCGCACCTACCGCGACCTCCCGGTCCTGGGCGGCGACTTCGTCGTCCATCTCAAGGCGGACGGCGCGTACCGCGGCGCCGACCGGGCGACCCGGAGCAGGATATCCCTCGCCTCGACCGTCCCGAACGTCTCCGCCCCGAAGGCCGCCGACCTCGCGGTGAACGCGCTGCGGGCGGCGAACCTCGGCGACGCGCTGAAGCAGGTCCGGGCCAAGCCGGAGCTGGTCGTCGACGCCCTGCACGGCGCCCCGAAGCTGGCCTGGCGCACCAACGCCGTCGGCAAGGACTCGCTCGGCAACCCGGTCGCCCGCACGGTGCTGACGGACGCCCGCAGCGGCGCCCAGATCGACGCCTGGGACAGCATCGAGACGGCGACCGGCGACGGCAAGTCGCTGTACAGCGGCACGGTCCCGCTGGAGACGACCCTCTCCGGTTCGACGTACAACCTCACGGACCCGACGCGCGGCAACACGTTCACCGGGGACGCGGCCAACAAGACCGACCTGTGCATCTTCGGCATCTGCATCAGCCGGGCGCCGAACACGGTCTTCACGGACGCCGACAACCACTGGGGCACCGGCGCCACTTCGGACCGCTCCTCGGCGGCCGTCGACGCCCAGTACGGCACCAACGAGACCTGGGACTACTACAAGAACGTCCACGGCCGCAACGGCATCGCCGGCGACGGCAAGGGCTCGTACAACCGCGTCCACTACGGCAACAGCTACAACAACGCCTTCTGGGACGACAGCTGCTTCTGCATGACGTACGGCGACGGGGACGGGACGACCTTCGGCCCGCTGGTGGCGCTGGACGTGGCGGGCCACGAGATGACGCACGGGGTCACCTCCAAGACGGCCGCGCTGACCTACTCGGGCGAGTCCGGCGGCCTGAACGAGGCGACCTCCGACATCCTCGGCACGCTGGTGGAGTGGTACGCGAACAACTCCTCCGACCCGGGTGACTACCTGATCGGCGAGGAGATCGTCCGCTCCGGCTTCGGAAAGACGGCACTGCGGTTCATGGACCAGCCGTCGAAGGACGGGAGTTCGGCGGACTACTGGAGTTCGTCGGTGGGCAATCTGGACGTCCACTACTCGTCCGGCGTCGCGAACCACTTCGCGTACCTCCTCGCGGAGGGCAGCGGCGCCAAGACCATCAACGGCGTGAGCTACAACTCACCGACGTACAACGGCTCGACGGTCACCGGCATCGGCCGCGACAAGCTGGGCGCGATCTGGTACCGCGCGCTGACCGTCTACATGACGTCCTCGACGAACTACGCGGGCGCCCGCACGGCGACCCTCAACGCCGCGAAGGACCTGTACGGCGCGGGCAGCACGGAGTACAACGCGGTGGCGGCGGCGTGGAGCGCGGTGAATGTGAACTGAGCGACGGCTCGGACACATGAGGGCGGCCGCCCCGGTTTCCCGGCGTACGAACCGGGGCGGCCGCACCCCATCCCGGACCATGGTGAATACGACGGATACGCCGTATTCGGTGAATACGACGAATACGGCGAATACACGGAATTCAAGGAACAGCCGAGGACAGCCGAGGACACCCGGGGACGGCCTGGGCATTCATCCGGCACCCCGCGCAGATTCCATGACGGAGATGTGCGATTTCCGTGACGGTCCGCCGAATTCCACAACTCCGTTGTCCTGACATGCCCTTGCGGCATTTTCCCGCGTGCACTAACTAGATAAAGCATGAACTTGTTCAGCCGCCCCCACACCTCCCGGCGCACCCCCACGGCCCCGTCCCGCCCCCCGCAGGCACCCTCCTCCCCCACCTCCGCGCCCACCCTCCTCGACCCGGCCCTCGCCGCCCTCACCGGCGAGTGGATCATCGATCCGGCGCACAGCAGAATCGGCTTCTCGGTCCGGCACGCGATGGTGACGACGGTCCGCGGGGCCTTCACCGACTACAAGAGCCGCCTCTACTTCGACGGCCGCGACCCGTCCCGCTCGCAGGCGGAGATCGTGCTGTCCACGGGCAGCGTCGACACGGGCGTGGAACAGCGGGACGCCCACCTGGTCGGCCGCGACTTCCTGGACGCCGCGGCCCACCCGCACATGCGTTTCCGGAGCACGGCGGTGCGCCTGAAAGCGCCGGATGTCTACGTCATGACCGGCGACCTGACCATCAAGAGCACGACACGCCCGGTGGACCTGGAACTCACCTACATAGGCAACGTCACCGACCCCTTCGGCTACCAGCGCGCCGGCTTCGACGGCACCACCACCATCAACCGCATGGACTGGGGCCTGTCCTACAACTCCCGCCTGGCGGAGGGCGGCGCGATGGTGAGCGAGACGGTGCGGCTGCAGTTCGACATCGCGGCGATCCGGACGGCGCCGGAGAGAGACTGAGGCACCCCACGCTCTCCACGGAGACGCCTTCCGAGTACGGCCGCAGAACGGAGTTCGCCGTGTCGCGGAGCGCCGAGGAGCACGTCGGCGAGCGGGCTGACGGAGCAGCCTCGGGGGGCGGAGATCAGGACAGTTGCTTGAGCAGGGCGCGGGTCTCGGCGACGACGCGGTCCTGGAAGGCACTGTCGCGCACCTGGGTGGAGCCGAGCATGGGGTTGCCCTTCTCGTCGTGGTAGACGCCGGTGCGGTTCGAGGTGTCGGTGAGCACGCCGGTGATCATGCGGGCGGCGCGCTTGGGTGTGCTGCCGCCCGGCATGAGCGGCGCCAGTGGACCGAGGAGGTAGGTCGCGAGCAGCTTCAGGACCGGGTTGGCGTCGCGGCCGAGACCGGTGCCGGGGCTGAAGCCGGGTTCGACGGCGTTGAACCGCAGGCGGGGGGTCTCGCGGGCGAAAGCGAGGACGGTGGCGAGGTTGGCCTGCTTGGAGGTGGCGTACGCGTCGTAGCCGGGCTTGGCCGAGCCGCCGGGCATCCAGCGGCCGTGCAGGCAGTCTTCGGCGGAGAGATAGCGGGCGCCACGGAATCCGGCGGCGACGGCGGGCTTGCGTTCGGGGTCTTCGACGGCCGAGCAGGTGAAGACGACGTTCGCGCCGTCGGGCAGGTGCGGGATCAGGGCCTCGGTGAAGGCGAACGGGCCGAGATGGTTGGTGGTGAACGCCAGATCCCATCCCTGGGCGGTGGTGCTCGTCGCGGTGGACATGATGCCGGCGTTGTTGAGCAGCCCGGCGATCGGCAGGCCGAGGGCAGCGATCTCCTCGGCGGCACGCCGCACGTCGGCCGGGTCGGAGAAGTCGCAGACGACGGGGAGGGCGTGCCCTGCGGGCAGGGCGTTGATCTCCTTCTCGACGTTCTTGAGCCTGGCCGGGCTGCGGCCGACCAGGACGAGGGTGCCGTGCGGCGCCATTTCCAGGGCGGTGCGGTGGCCGATGCCGGACGTGGGGCCGGTGATGATCCATGCCTTGCGAGGCTGGGTGGTCATGTGGTGATGGGCCCTTCTGGTGTGGTCGGAGTGGATGTCGCGGGTCAGGCGCCGGCCAGCAGCCTCCACAGGGCTTCGAATGCGGTGTCGGCGTTGGCACCGGCCCGGTCGGGGTCCCGGATCATCTCGTCGATCGCGGCCTCGGCCAGGGCGTTGGCCAGGGTGAGGACGAAGCCCAGCGGCACGTCCCCCATCGGTCCGCCGGTGCGGGCGCGTTCCAGCAGGTCCGCGATCCCGGCCGAGGCGAGGCCCACCTGCTCATGGCTCTCGGCGGTGATGTCGTCCGCGACCTGGAGCTGGGCCAGGGCCCGGCGCTTGGCGGGATGGTCGATCGCCCAGCGCGCCCAGTGCGTCCACATGTGGCGGACCTGCTCGCGTGCGCCGCTGTCCGGCGCAAGACCTGCCACGGCCACTTCCGCCATCTCGGTCTTGAGCCGGACGTACAGCTCGTTCAGCAGCGCAGCCTTGGTGTCGAAGTACGTGAACAGAGAACCGTTGGAGATCCCGGCCTCCTTCGCGATCACGGCGGTGGACGCCGCCCCGATCCCTTGAGAGGCGATGACGCGCGTTGCCGCCGACAGGATCGCGAGGCGGCGCTCCTCACTTCGTGGTCTGGCCATACCTTCACCATATAAGAGAGTGTCCAGTCACTCAAGTAATCCGGAGAGTGGACGGCGAGCTCGGGCTCCGGCCACCAAAGCGGCCGCCTGCGCAGGGGTGAGGGTGCGTCGGGAGGCGCAGTTCCAGTACCTGCCGAAGGCGGTCCCCGGCGGCCCGGCGCCGCGGCCGACGCGGTCACAGGGGGCGGCCGCGGCCGGGAGGTCACCCGTTCACTCCCCCCGCCCCCACCATTCGCGTGTTCTTCATACCGGTACTCGCGCAACCCCCTTGACCTGCCCGAATTCCCTCCCAACGGGCGTCGCGGTCCCTCCCGGTGACACCCGTTCATCGCAAAACTGACGGAGCCTCAGGGAGCGGGGCCGGGCGGTTGGCTTTTACCTCGGTAGAGCAAGGGAGTGGACGACCTCGACCGAGGGAGCACCATGCGACGCACCGCCCGTCTGCTGACCGGGACCGCGCTGGCCGTGGCCGCCGCCGGACTCGCCGTCGCGCCGGCGTACGGCGGCGGCACCGGCAGCCTCGACGTGTACCCGTCGACCGCGGCGGCGGGCGCTCAGGTCACCGTGAACACGGCGGCGTGCGGCGAGAAGGGCACGGCGGTCGGGGACGCCAGTTCGGTCGGCGCCGGCCAGTTCACCCTTGCGCCCAGTACGCACCAGGGCGAGGCGATCGGGCAGTTCCAGGTGCCCGCGAGCGCGCAACCGGGGACGTACGAGATCGTCGCGAAGTGCGCCGAGGGGAACCGGCAGGTGATCGGGGACCTGGTGGTGGCACTGACGTCGGCCGCGGGGCAGGTGCAGCCCCACGGCAGTGTGAAGACGGGGGTCGGTGGCGCTCTTGGCTCCGACCCCGTGCAGACCACGGCGGGCGTGGCGGCTCTGGCCGTCGCCGCCGCGGGCGGTACCTGGCTCCTGCATCGCCGGGCGAGAGGCGATGCGATCTGACGGACACCCTCCGCTGTCCGTCCGCCGGTACCGCACATCCCACCCCCTCCGGGTCCGACGCCCCTCGCGGCCCGGAGGGGGTAGGGGGTCACCTCAGGGAGACCCCGAGGAGACCTCAAGGACCTCAAGGAGAGGGGACAGGGGGTTCACATGCGCAGGATCGGGGACGCCGCGATAGCCGCCGTATCCGTCACAGCCCTCTGCTCCGGCGTGTGGCTGCTCGGCCCCGGCAGCGGCCCCCGCACCCCGCCGCCCCAGCCGTCCGCCGCCGAGGGCCGCCCCGACCCCCGCGAGGAACGCCTCGAAGCCCCCGCACTGCCCCCCTCCCCGCCCACCCGCATCCGCATCCCCGCCATCCGCGTGAACGCCCCTCTCATGGGCCTCGCCCTCACCCCCACCGGCAGCCTCGACGTCCCGCCCGCCGCGAAGAAGAACCTCGCCGGCTGGTACGAGGCCGGCACCACCCCCGGCGAGACCGGCACCGCGATCGTCGCCGGGCACGTCGACAACACCGAGGGCCCCGCCGTCTTCTACGACCTCGGCGCCCTCAAGCGCGGCGCGACCATCGAGGTGGACCGGCAGGACAGGAGCGTCGCCGTGTTCAGCGTCGACGCGGTGGAGGTCTACCAGGCCCGCGACTTCCCCGACGAGAAGGTGTACGGTGCCGCGAAACGCCCCGAGCTCCGGGTCATCACCTGCGGCGGCGGCTACTCGCGCACGACCGGATACCAGGGGAACGTCGTCGTCTTCGCCCACCTGACCGGCAGCCGCTGACGACGGAGGCCGTCACCCTCGGTAGCCGCCGGTCGGCCGCGGTCCGGAGTGACGACGTACGCGGACGACGTACACGGACGCGGTGCACGAGGTCGAGGTCTGCGTTAGCGGCCGACGTACGAGATCGCGTACGAGATCGACATACGAGTCTCAAGGCCGACGTACACAACCGCTCCCCCGCGTAACCGCCCCACGCCGCCCCGCGTTTCCGGCACCTCACAGTCCGCGCCACCCCTCCCCCGGACCCCTCACACCCACCCCCCTCTCCCGAAGAGGGCAGCGTTCCTCGCGGGAAACAGCGGTGATGCGGCCGGGTAACGTCGGCCCCGCACGCTCCTGGGTATGACCTCGAATACGCGTGTGGTGGTGATCGGCGCCGGCCCAACGGGCACCCGTCCCGCCCGGCCCGCCCGGCGGGCCGGCGAGTTCGCCGGCATCTCCGTGACGCCCGGGACGCCCGTGATGCCCGGGACGCCCGCGCCGCCCGTCCGCGACGAGGAGCACCGCCGGTCCGGCCGGGCGCCCCGCGCCGGGCTGCCGGCCGGCCGCCGCCACACCCCCGAGGTGACCGCCCGGACCGCCGGCCACGCGGACGGCACGGCGATCGCATACGACACGCCGGCCCCGGCCATCGGCTGCCACCCCCACCACCCCGTGCTCCCGCCGCCGCGCCGCCCGTTCCCCCCTCTGCGCCACCTGCTCACCAACGATGGAGGCTCCTGATGACCACCGCCCCCGGGGCCGCCCCCACGCTCGTGCTCGTCGGTCACGGCATGGTCGGCCAGCGCTTCCTCGAGGCCCTCGCCGAGCGCGGTCTGACCGCCACGCACCGCGTGGTCGTGCTGTGCGAGGAGCCACGTCCCGCGTACGACCGCGTCGCCCTCACCTCGTACTTCTCGGGCAAGACCCCCGACGACCTCTCCATGACCGACATGGAGTTCATCGACGCGCACGGCATCGAGCTGTACGTGGGCGACCCGGCGGAGACGATCGACCGCGCGGCGCGGACGGTGACGGCCAGGTCCGGCAAGGTCTTCGCGTACGACACGCTCGTGCTCGCCACCGGTTCGTACCCGTTCGTGCCGCCGGTCCCCAACAAGGACGCGACCGGTTGCTTCGTCTACCGCACGATCGAGGACCTGCTCGCGATCGAGGAGTACGCGAGGACGGCATCGACCGGTGCCGTGGTCGGCGGCGGACTGCTCGGCCTGGAGGCGGCCGGCGCCCTGAAGGGGCTCGGACTCACCTCCCACATCGTGGAGTTCGCGCCGCGGCTGATGCCGGTGCAGGTGGACGAGGGCGGTGGCGCGGCCCTGCTGCGCACCATCGAGGAGATGGGCCTGACGGTCCACACGGGCGTCGGCACGCAGGAGATCACGGTCGGCTCCGACGGCGCCGTGACGGGCATGAAGCTGTCCGACGGATCCGAACTCGCCACCGACCTGGTGGTGTTCAGCGCCGGTGTCCGGCCGCGGGACCAGCTCGCCCGGGACTGCGGTCTGACGGTCGGCGAGCGCGGGGGCATCACCGTCGACGAGCAGTGCCGTACGGTCGCCGACCCGCACGTGTTCGCGATCGGCGAGTGCGCGCTGGCGGCGGACGGCCGGGTGTACGGGCTGGTCGCGCCGGGTTACGAGCAGGCCGAGACGGCCGCGGCGGCCATCGCCGCCGACGAGGCCGAGCAGCTGACGTTCACCGGGGCCGACCTGTCCACCAAGCTGAAGCTGCTCGGCGTGGACGTGGCCTCCTTCGGGGACGCGCACGGCACGACCGAGGACTGCCTGGACGTCGTCTACTCCGACTCCCGTTCGGGCCTGTACAAGAAGCTGGTCATCGGCCGGGACGGCACCCTGCTCGGCGGCATCCTGGTCGGCGACGCCGACGCGTACGGCACCCTGAAGGCCTTCACCGGTTCGGTGCCGCCGGTCGCCCCCGAGTCGCTGGTGCTGCCGGCCGGCGCGAGCGGCGGCGCGCAGCTCGGCCCGTCCGCGCTGCCCGACGAGGCGGTCATCTGCTCCTGCCACAACGTCAGCAAGGGCACGATCCGCGGCGCGGTGACCGAGCACTCCTGCACCACCGTGCCGGAGGTGAAGAAGTGCACCAAGGCCGGTACCGGCTGCGGCAGTTGCCTCAAGGTGCTCGGGCAGCTGGTCACGGCGGAGCTGGAGGCGTCCGGCGTCGAGGTCGACAAGGGCCTGTGCGGCTGCTTCGGGCAGACCCGCGAGGAGCTGTACGAGATCGTCCTCGCGCTGCGCATCAGCACCTACCGGGACCTGCTCGACCGGTACGGCCGGGAGGGCGCCCGGGGCGGCGACGGCTGCGAGGTCTGCAAGCCGGCGGTGGCGTCGATCATCGCGTCCCTCGCCCCGACGATCGGCGCGAGCGGTTACGTCCTGGACGGCGAGCAGGCGGCGCTCCAGGACAGCAACGACCACTTCCTCGCCAACCTGCAGAAGAACGGCTCGTACTCGGTCGTCCCGCGCATCCCCGGCGGCGAGATCACCCCCGAGGGGCTGATCATGATCGGCGAGATCGCCCGCGACTTCGGGCTCTACACGAAGATCACCGGCGGCCAGCGCATCGACATGTTCGGCGCGCGGGTCGAGCAGCTCCCGCTGATCTGGATGCGGCTGGTGGACGCCGGCTTCGAGTCGGGCCACGCGTACGGAAAGGCCCTGCGGACCGTCAAGTCCTGTGTGGGGTCCACCTGGTGCCGTTACGGCGTCCAGGACTCGGTCCGGATGGCGATCGACCTGGAGCTGCGCTACCGGGGGCTCAGGTCGCCGCACAAGCTCAAGTCGGCGGTGTCGGGGTGCGCCCGCGAGTGCGCCGAGGCCCAGTCGAAGGACTTCGGCGTGATCGCCACCGCGGCCGGCTGGAACCTGTACGTCGGCGGCAACGGCGGCGCCACCCCGCGCCACGCGGACCTGCTCGCCCAGGACCTCTCCGACGCCGAACTGATCCGGCTGATCGACCGTTTCCTGATGTTCTACATCCGTACGGCCGACCGCCTGGAGCGCACGTCGACCTGGCTGGAGCGGATCCCGGGGGGCCTGGACCACGTCCGAGACGTGGTGGTCGAGGACTCCCTCGGTATCTGCGAGGAGCTGGAGTCGCTGATGGCGGCGCACGTCGCCCATTACGCGGACGAGTGGGCGTCGACCATCAACGACCCCGAGAAGCTCGCCCGGTTCGTGTCCTTCGTCAACGCCCCGGACACCCCCGACCCGGTCGTCGGCTTCGTGCCCGAGCGCGACCAGATGAAGCCCGACCTGCCGCTGCTGTCCATCGGCCTGCGCCGCGCGGACGACACGGCGGACGTCCTGGAAGGAAGCACCCAGCGATGACCCTGGCACCCGAGACCACCGACCTGAAGGTCCAGCTCCAGCTGGCGGACAGCTGGTTCACGGTCTGTGACCTGAGCCTGCTGACCCCCGGCCGGGGCGTGGCCGTCCTCCTTGCGGACGGCCGCCAGGTCGCCGTCTTCCGTGACCGCTCCGACCGCCTCTACGCCATCGACAACCGTGACCCGTTCGGTGGCGCGGCGGTCCTCTCCCGCGGCCTGACCGGCACCCACCAGGGCCGCCCCTTCGTGGCCTCCCCGCTGCTGAAGCAGCGCTTCGACCTGGAGACCGGCGTGTGCCTGGACGACGAGACGGTACGGGTGGCGGCCTACGAGGTACGAGCGGCCTGAGCCTGCCTCCCGTCGCGTGGGGTGCCGGGGTGATCGGCGCACCCGTCGGCGAGGTGACGCACGGCGGTGCGGCGGTGATCGTCCCCGTCCGCCAGGGGACCGGGCCCACCGCCCGCGCCGACCGGCTGGTCACGTCCCTGGTCGTCCGGGCGCGGTTCATGTCGTCACCGGCGGCCGCCGAACTCCCACTCGTACACCTCGACGTCCGCGTACCGCACCGGCCCCAGCACACCCGCCGCCCGCTCCCGGTCCGGGGCCCGCACCAGGGCCGCCGTGCCGACCCAGGTGGCGCCGTCGTCGGACAGCAGCGGGCCGAAGGCGATCAGGTCGTCGTGGTCGGTGCCGGGCGGAAGGCCGGGGCAGGTGACGGCACCGTCGGCGGCGGCGTGCAGCGGCACTGGGACTGGCACTGGCACTGGCACCGGCACCGGCACCGGCACCGGCACCGGCACCGGCCCCAGGCCGAGCACCAGGTACCGGTTGCCGCCGGTGCGGCCGCCGGGGAACTCCCACATGGTGCGCCCCAGCAGGTTGCGCCACCGCCGCAGCAGCACGTCCCGGTACACGCCGGCCTGGTAGTTGGGCTCGTCGAAGGCGAACGCGCGGGCGGCGGCGGGGCCGGGCAGGTCGACGATGTGCACGCTCCCGGCCGGCACCTCACCGCCCGCGTCGAACGTCGGCCCCCGAGCGATCAGCTCGGCCGCGAAGCGGTCCATGTAGGCCCAGTGGTCCTCCACCGACTCCGCGCGCAACGCCGCGGAGCCGGCACGGTCACGGTGGTAACAGAAGAACTCCATGCGCACGGAGCCTTCCGCAGGACGCCACAGCGCATCAACACGGTTTCCGCGGCGGCCGGCCGCGAGCACGCACGCCCGCGGGCCCGTCCTACGGGCGCAGCGCCACCGCGACCGCCACGCGCAGCCTGGCCACGAACTCCGGGCGGTCGGTGACCCGGTGCTTCCAGCCCTCGCCGGCCGCCCGCAGGACCTCGGCGATCTGCTGGGGGGTGACACTGCCGGGCAGGGGCGGGCCGGAGTCGGTGATCGCTTTCGCCAGCGCGTCGAGGAAAGCGCCGCGGTGGTCGTCGTACATGTCGTGGAGCTGCGCGCTCCCGTGCTCCAGCAGGTCGTCGACGCCCTTGCCGAGGTGCGTGCCGACGTACCGGCCGAGGTTCGCGTCGAGCGCGGCCACCAGGCGCGCGCCGAGGTCCGCGCCGGGTGCGGCCAGCGCCGTACGGACGTCCGCCAGCGCCCGGTCCAGCTCCTGCCGCACGGTCTCGCGGAACATCTCCTCCTTGCCGGAGAAGAGGAAGTACAGGCCGGGGCGGGAGATGTCGGCGGCGCGGGCCACCGCGTCCATCGACGTCTTGCGATAGCCGAACGTGGCGAAAACGGTGAGCGCCGCCGCGAGCACCTGCTCGCGGCGCCGGGTGTCCCCTCGGGTCGCGGCCATGTGCCGACCATACCGACTGGGCGCACTGAACATGTTCTGCTGATTCTGTATCGCTGGTTCTGCTCGGCGGCCGGGGGTCTCGCCGTGCCGGTCAGGCGACGCGGCGCAGGGTCTCGGGGGTCAGGTCGGCGAGGGCCGGGTAGCCGTCGACGGCCATGATCAGGTCGGCCTCGGCGAGCAGCGCCCGCAGGACGTGGACGAGGCCGGGCTCACCGCCGTAGGCGAGACCGTAGGCGTACGGGCGGCCGACGCCCACGGCCGTCGCACCCAGCGCGACCGCCTTGACGATGTCGGCGCCCGTGCGGACGCCGGAGTCGAACAGGACGGGCAGGCCGTCGGCGGCCTCGACCACCCCCGGCAGCGCGTCGAGGGCGGGCAGGCCGCCGTTGGCCTGCCGGCCGCCGTGGTTGGAGCAGTAGATCCCGTCCACGCCGGCGTCCTTGGCGCGGCGGACGTCCTCGGGGTGGCAGATGCCCTTGAGGATCAGCGGCAGATCGGTGATCGACCGCAGCCAGGGCAGGTCGTTCCAGGTGAGCGGGTTGCCGAAGATCCCCGCCCAGAGCGCGACGGCGGCCTGCGGGTCGTCCTCGGGGTTCTTGCCGAGGCGGGCCCGGAAGACGGGGTCGCTGGTGTAGTTGGCCAGGCAGTGCCCACGCAGTTGCGGGAAGTTGCTGGTGCTCAGGTCGCGGGGCCGCCAGCCGGTGATCCAGGTGTCCAGGGTGACCACGATCCCCTTGAACCCGGCCTGCTCGGCCCGGTGCACCAGGCTCTCGGCCAGCTCCCGGTCGGTGGGGGTGTAGAGCTGGAAGAACGCCGGGGTGGAGCCGGACTCGCCGGCCACCTGCTCCAGCGGGTCGACGGTCAGCGTCGAGGCGACCATCGGTACCCCGGTACGGGCGGCGGCGCGGGCGACGGCGAGGTCACCGTGGCCGTCCTGCGCGCACAGCCCGATCACCCCGACCGGCGCCATGAACAGCGGCGAGGGCAGCCGTATCCCGAACAGGTCGACGGACAGGTCCCGCTCCACGGCCCCCACCAGCATGCGCGGCACCAGCCCCCAGCGCTCGAACGCGCTGACATTGGCCCGCTGCGTCCGCTCGTCACCGGCGCCGCCCGCGACGTACGAGCGCACCGACGGGGGCAGCGCGGCCTGGGCCAACGGCTCCAGGTCGGCGTACGACATCGGGAACGGCGGCACCACTCCGCGCAGCCCGTCGAGGTAGATCTCGTTCTGGTAGTCGGCGAACGCCATGATCCGGCCCTTCTTCACGTCGGAGCCCCGCGGGGTGCGGGCCCTGCTGATCCACAAGGGGAGAATGGCGCACAACGGCTTCGAAGCGCAGGATTCCGGCTCGGACGACGCGGAACGCGGGATGCCGCCACCGTTGCGGGCCTGCCGGGCGAGGACGGGCGGCGCTGACCGACGCGCCGCAGCCGAGCCCGCACGGCACCTGGAGCGGCCCTGTGGCCCTGTGGCCCTGTGGCCTTGTGGCCTTGTGGCCTTGTGACGGGGGATCGGCTCCTGTCACCGGGCTGTCGTACAGTGCGCCGTGGTGGGGACGCGACGGCCGTTCGAGGGGGAGCCTGCCATGGGTGCGCTTCAGAAGGACCGGCCCGGAGCGGTGCCGATGAGTCCCGAGCAGATGATCGCGGAGGCGCGGAAGGCGTTCTTCGTGATGTTCGGTCTGCTCGCGGTCGTCTGGCTGGTGCAGCTGGCCAACTACTCCGACCACTACGCCCTCTCCCGGCACTACGCGGTGGTCTCCGGCGACGTCGGCACCCTGCCCGACATCCTGGTGGCGCCGCTGCTGCACTGGAGCTGGGCGCACATCGAGAGCAACTCCGGCCCGCTGTTCGTCTTCGGCTTCCTCGCCGCCTACCGGGGCGTGGCGCGGTTCCTCGGACTGACCCTGCTGATCGCGCTGAGCAGCGGCCTGGTCGTCTGGTTCTTCGAGCACGGCGACGTGGCGACGGTCGGCGCCAGCGGCCTGATCTTCGGATACTTCGGTTACGTCGTCGTACGGGGCCTCTTCGACCGGCACCTGATCGACACGCTGATCGGGCTCGTCATGGGCGCGTCCTTCGCCTACCTCCTGACCGTGGCCGTCCCCGGCACCCCGGGCGTGAGCTGGCTCGGTCACCTCGGCGGGCTGCTGGGGGGCCTGGTCGGAGCATGGCTCTTCCGCGACCGCCGCGCGCCGCGGGCGGCCGCCGGCGGCATCGCCCCGCGCCCCGCCCCGCGCCCCGCCACCGGCGGCACCGCGCAGCCGGGTCCCGGCTCGCCGCGCGCCGACCTGTACAAGGAACTGGACGACCTCGGCCTTCTCTGACCGGCCGGGTGTGCGCCCAGGTTCACGGCCGGGCGGCGACGGGCCGGTGCCGGGACGGCGCCGGGGTTCGCCGGAACGGCCGTGAACAGGGCTGAACGGCTGAACGGCTGAACGGACTACGCGGCCGCGGACGTGCCCGGGTCGGGCTCCGATGCGTCCCCGGACCAGACGAACTCGTCTTCCCCGAAGTCCGGGGCGTGGAAGGGCTGTGTCGTCGGAGGCGGCGACACCGCGGTGGAACGGCGGGGTTGCCCTTCCAGGGCGGAGAACAGCGAGGTGGCGTCGATGAGAGGTCTGCCTTTCGTTACAGGTCCCCAGGCACAACGATCCTAGAGCTTGGTCATCTTGGCGTACGGGCTCAGGATCCGCATCTGCGCCGAGCCGAAATCCACGAGGGCGGCGATTCCGTCCTCGACGCCGATGACCCGGCCAAGGCCGTACACGTCATGTGTGACCTGGTCCCCCATCGCGAAGTGCTTGGGAGCCGGTGTGACCGGGGCCTTGAAGGGGCTGGTGGGCAGATGACGCTTCGGTGCCGCGGGCTTAGTCATGACTCAGTATGAGCCCACGTTGCGCCCCGTCCGCTGTGGCCGTCGGCACAGATCCACCGGAAAATCCCGGCATCACACCCCTGACCTGCTGTTTCAGTCCTCGATGAAGCCCGGCAAATACTTGCAGCGCGGCACACGAAGGGGCGGCACCCCCGCACATGGGGTGCCGCCCCTCCTCTTGCGTGCCGGGTCCGCCGTCCATCGGTCTTGAGGGTCGGGGACGGACGGCGGACCCGGGGTTCACGGGACCCCGACGGGCTCAGCGGTGGTCGCTGCCCGCCGACTGGGTGGCCGCGCGGCCCGCCTCCAGGCGGGCCACCGGGATGCGGAACGGGCTGCAGGAGACGTAGTCCAGGCCTACCTCGTGGAAGAAGTGGACCGACTCCGGGTCGCCGCCGTGTTCGCCGCAGACGCCCAGTTTCAGGTCCGGGCGGGTGGCGCGGCCGGCCTTCGCCGCGGCCGCCACCAGGGAGCCGACGCCGTCCCGGTCGATCGTCTCGAAGGGGGAGACTCCGAAGATGCCCTTCTCCAGGTAGGCGGTGAAGAAGGAGGCCTCGACGTCGTCGCGGGAGAAGCCCCAGACCGTCTGGGTCAGGTCGTTCGTGCCGAAGGAGAAGAACTCCGCCGCTTCCGCGATCTGGGCCGCCGTCAGGGCCGCCCGCGGGAGTTCGATCATGGTGCCGATCGACAGCTTCAGGTTGGTGCCCGTCGCCGCCTCCACCTCCGCGATGACCTGGTCGGCCTCCTCGCGGACGATCTCCAGCTCCTGGACCGTGCCGACCAGCGGGATCATGATCTCGGCGCGCGGGTCGCCCTTGGCGTTCTTGCGTTCGGCGGCGGCCTCGGCGATGGCCCGGACCTGCATCGTGAACAGGCCGGGGATGACCAGGCCAAGGCGTACGCCGCGCAGGCCGAGCATCGGGTTCTGCTCGTGCAGGCGGTGGACCGCCTGGAGGAGGCGCAGTTCGTTCTCGTGGGGTTCCTGGCGGGACTCGGCGAGGGCCACGCGGACCGAGAGTTCCGTGATGTCCGGGAGGAACTCGTGCAGCGGCGGGTCGAGGAGGCGGACGGTGACCGGGAGGCCGTCCATCGCCGAGAAGAGCTCGACGAAGTCCTGCTTCTGCAGGGGGAGAAGAGCGCTGAGGGCCTCCTCGCGGTCCTCCTCGGTGTCCGCCAGGATCAGACGTTCCACCAGTTCGCGGCGGTCGCCGAGGAACATGTGCTCCGTGCGGCACAGGCCGATGCCCTGGGCGCCGAAGCGGCGGGCCCGCAGGGCGTCCTCGGCGTTGTCGGCGTTGGCGCGCACGCGCAGCCGGCGCTTGCGGTCCGCGAAGGCCATGATGCGGTGGACGGCCTCGACCAGTTCGTCGGCGTCCTGGGCGCCCGCGTGCATCCGGCCCTCGAAGTACTCGACGACCGGGGAGGGTACGACCGGTACCTCACCCAGGTAGACCTTGCCGGACGAGCCGTCGATGGAGATCACGTCGCCCTCTTCGACCACGTGACCGCCGGGGACGGTCATCCGCCGGCGCTTGGTGTCGACCTCCAGGTCCTCCGCGCCGCACACGCAGGTCTTGCCCATGCCGCGCGCGACCACGGCCGCGTGGGAGGTCTTGCCGCCCCGCGAGGTCAGGATGCCCTCGGCGGCGATCATGCCGTCGAGGTCGTCGGGGTTGGTCTCGCGGCGGACCAGGATGACCTTCTCGCCCGAGCGGGACCACTTCACCGCCGTGTACGAGTCGAAGACCGCCTTGCCCACCGCCGCGCCCGGCGAGGCCGCGATGCCACGGCCGACCTGCTGGGCCTTGGCCTGCTCGTCGAAGCGGGGGAACATCAGCTGGGCGAGCTGGGCGCCCGTCACCCGCTGGAGGGCCTCGGTCTCGTCGATCAGGCCCTGGTCCACCAGCTGGGTCGCGATCCGGAAGGCCGCGCCCGCCGTGCGCTTGCCGACCCGGGTCTGGAGCATCCACAGCTGACCGCGCTCGATCGTGAACTCGATGTCGCAGAGGTCCTTGTAGTGGTTCTCCAGCGTCTCCATGATCTGCATCAGCTGGTCGTACGACTTCTTGTCGATGTTCTCCAGCTCGGCCAGCGGGACCGTGTTGCGGATGCCCGCGACCACGTCCTCGCCCTGGGCGTTCTGGAGGTAGTCGCCGTAGACGCCCTGGTGGCCGGAGGCGGGGTCGCGGGTGAAGGCGACGCCCGTGCCGGAGTCGGGGCCGAGGTTGCCGAAGACCATGGAGCAGACGTTGACGGCGGTGCCGAGGTCGCCGGGGATGCGCTCCTGGCGGCGGTAGAGCTTGGCCCGGTCGGTGTTCCAGGACTCGAAGACCGCCTTGATCGCGAGGTCCATCTGCTCGCGCGGGTCCTGCGGGAAGTCCCGGCCGGCCTCGGTCTTGACGATCCTCTTGAACTTGGTGACGAGCTTCTTGAGGTCGGCGGCCTCCAGGTCGGTGTCGACGGTGACCTGCTTGGCCTCCTTCGCCGCGTCCAGGGCCTCCTCGAAGAGCTCGCCGTCGACGCCGAGGACCGTCTTGCCGAACATCTGGATGAGGCGGCGGTAGGAGTCCCAGGCGAAGCGGTCGTCGCCGGCCTGCTTGGCGAGGCCCTGCACGGACTTGTCGGAGAGGCCGATGTTCAGGACCGTGTCCATCATGCCGGGCATGGAGAACTTGGCGCCGGAGCGGACCGAGACCAGGAGCGGGTTGTCGGCCTGGCCGAGCTTCTTGCCCATCCGCTCTTCGAGGGCGTCGAGGTGCGCACTCACCTCGTCACGCAGTGCCGTCGGCTCCTCGCCGCTGCCGAGGTAGACCTTGCAGGCTTCTGTCGTGATCGTGAAGCCGGGGGGAACGGGAAGCCCCAGGTTGGTCATCTCGGCGAGGTTCGCACCCTTGCCGCCCAGGAGGTCCTTGAGGTCCTTGTTTCCCTCGGTGAAGTCGTAAACGAACTTCACCGCGTGGGGTTCTTTGTTTTCCGACACGGGTCTCGACTCCCTGGAAGACTCGGTGGCTGCCCTGACGGCCAGGAACATACCCAGATCAAAGGCTCCTGGGTATGTCTACTTGCGTGTCATGCGCTCGTAACCAGTCGTCCGCCACCGGATCGAAAGTCAAAGCTTGGCAAGCGAAGACCGGCCGATGTTTTCATTTCTTGAACACAAGACCGCTCAGCACCGCACCTTTCCGCTCAGGTGAGCGGACATCCCGCACGTCTGATTTCGATCGATGAACGATCAAAGGGTGGCACCCAGTGCCACCCTTTGGAGAAGTGCAGTCGCCCATGATCCGCTCATCTGAGCGCTACCCTTATCAAGGGTGGCGAGAATCACGCTGTCACAGACCGCCCGAGTTCACCATCCGGACGGGGCCGCGGACACCAGAACACGCTCGAAACGCGCCGGTCACACGCCCAGCGCCAGCAACCGCTCCTCCACCCGCTCCGGCGCGTACAGGTGCTCCACGACCAGCGCCCCGGCCCCGATCAGCCCGGCCCGCTCCCCCAGCTTCGAGGTCACGACGTCCAGATGAGCGGTGGAGCGGGGCAGCGCCCGCTGGTAGAGCAGTTCGCGCACGCCGGTGAGGAACGGGGTGCCCGCCAGGTCGCCCGCGATCATCAGGACGCCCGGGTTGAGCAGGGTCACGACCGTCGCCAGCACGTCCCCGACCATGCGGCCGGCCTCCCGCGCCAGGGCGGCCGCCTCCGGGTGGCCCGAGGCGAGCAGGTCGCGCACGTCCGAGCCGGAGGCCGCGGGCACCCCGGCCGCCGCCAGCCGCCGGGCCACGGCACCGCCGCTGGCCACCGCGGCGAGGCAGCCGTACGAACCGCAGCGGCACTGCGCCTCGGCGCCCACCCGGATGTGGCCGATGTCCCCGGCGCCGCCGTCGACGCCCCGGTAGATCGAGCCGTCCACCACGACCCCGGCGCCGATACCCGTCGAGACCTTCACGAGGACGAACGCCGAGCAGTCCGGGTAGCCGGTGCGCTGCTCCCCGTACGCCAGCAGGTTCGCGTCGTTGTCCACCAGGACCGGAACGGGCGAGGCGCCCGTGTGCTCGGTGAACGCCCCGGCCAGGCGGCCCCGTATGTCGTAGCCGTCCCAGCCCGGCATGATCGGCGGCTGGACCACCCGGCCGCTCTCCATGTCGACCGGCCCCGGCACCGCGAGGCCGATCCCGCACACCTCCGCGGCGGGGTGGCCGGCCTTCTCCAGCAGTTCGGCGAACCAGCGGCCGAGTTCGCCGAGCACGGCGTCCGGGCCGTCCTGGATGACCAGGGTGCCGGAGTGCTCGGCGAGGATCTCGCCGGTGAGCGAGAGCACGGCGGCGCGGGCGTGGCGGGTCTCCAGGTCGGCGGCGAGGACGACCGCGTGCGAGTCGTCGAATTCGAGGGTGATGGAGGGGCGTCCGCCCAGCGGGGAGTCGACCGGGCCGCCGGCGCCCTCGCGCAGCCAGCCCGCGCGGAACAGGCGGTCCAGGCGGTGGCCGACGGTCGCGCGGGAGAGGCCGGTCGCCTGCTGGAGCGCGCCACGGGTCACGGCCCGTCCATTGCGCACCAGTTCGAGCAGATCGCCGGCGCTCGCCTGTCCGCCGCCCTTGCCGGTCCTGCCGGGACGTCCGGTCATGCGCACCCCCTTGTGTTTCTCAAGCTTGCATTACATATTGAGTTTTGCGTGTTAAATAGACGTAACCCTACGGTAGCCACTGCCAAACCCGGTCGGCCGGACGTCTTCGGGGAGTCCCGAGTGGATCGCACTGCCCAGCTCACCACCCATGCGCTCGGTCGCGGCATTGCATACGATCCGCCGCCCGCGCTCGCCGCCGACGGCGCGAGTGGCGGACGGTCGCTGCACGTCAGAGCCGCACAGGTGCTCGACGACAACTGGACCGGCAGCTCGACCGTGCCCTCCCGGAGCCTGTATCCGCACCAGTGGTCGTGGGACTCGGCCTTCATCGCGATCGGCCTCAGGCACCTGTCGCCGCTGCGCGCGCAGACGGAGCTGGAGACGCTGCTGGCCGCCCAGTGGGGGGACGGGCGGATCCCGCACATCGTGTTCAACCCCTCCGTGCCGCTCGACGCGTACTTCCCGAGCCCCGACTTCTGGCGCTCCTCGACCGCGGGGCGCGCTGCGGGCGCCCCGCGCACCGTACAGACCTCCGGGATCGTGCAGCCACCGGTGCACGCGCTGGCGGCCTGGCTGGTGCACCTCGCCGACCCGGGTCTGTCGCGTGCGCGGGGCTTCCTGCCCGGTGTCTACCCACGGCTCGCCGCCTGGCACCGCTATCTGCTGCACCGGCGTGACCTGGGCGGGGGCGGGCTGGCGTCCGTCGTCCACCCCTGGGAGCAGGGCATGGACAACAGCCCCTGCTGGGACGCCCCGCTGGCCCGGGTCGTCCCGGCCCCGGCGCGCTCCTTCCGCCGCGCCGACCTGGACCACGGCGCCGCCGAGGACCGGCCGACCGATCTCGACTACGGGCGGTACGTGCGGCTGGCGGCCGACTACCGCGACGCCGGATACGCGGACCAGGCGAGAGACTTCGCCGTCGAGGACCCCGCCTTCAACGCGCTGCTCATCGCCTCCGAGCACGCCCTCGCGCGGATCGCGCGGGAGCTGGGCGCGCCCGGCACGGCCCGGCACGCGCGGGCCCAGCGGCTGACGGCGGCGCTGGTGGAGCGGCTGTGGGATCCCGAGCGGGAGATGTTCCTCTGCCGGGACCTGCGGGCCGGCGCGGGCGGCGACGGCCGCAACGGCGGCAACGGCGGCAACGGCGGCGCGGACGGCAAGGGCGGCGGGCTGATCCCCGAGCGCGGCGTCTCCGGGCTGATCCCGCTGCTCCTGCCCACGCTGCCCCGGGAGATCGTCGCGGCGCTCGTGCGCACGCTGGACGGCCCGCACTTCGGCACCGGCACCCGGCTGGTGCCCAGTTACGACCTGCTCGGCGAGGCCTTCGACCCGCACCGCTACTGGCGCGGGCCCGCCTGGTCCAACACCGGCTGGCTGCTGGAGCGGGGGCTGCGCGAGCACGGCGAACGGGAGCGGGCGGACGCGCTCGGCGAGGCGGTCGTAAGGACGGCCGACGCGAGCGGGTTCGCCGAGTACGTCGACCCGTTCACCGGTGAGGCGTGCGGCGCGACCGGGTTCAGCTGGACGGCGGCGCTCGCGCTGGACCTGCACCACCAGCGGCACGCGCCGCACGCCGCGCCGTACGACGAACCACACAGTGATCGTCAAAACCTGGACAAGAGCTGACAAAACGGGGTGTCCTCGACGGGCACCGCACGTTCGACCAGAGGGACGAAGGAGGGGACCGGGGATGACGGACCGGCATCATCTGCTCGTGCACGGCACGACGTTCGCGGCCGTGGACGACCGCGGCGACATCAGCGGCGTGCGGGGCGGCGGTTCCCCGGACGGGTTATTCGTACGGGACGCCCGGCACCTCAGCCGCTGGCAGCTGACGGTCGACGGGGCGCTGCCCGAGGTGCTCACCCCGGTCGCCGACGGGGACGGCACGCACTGTGTCCTGGTCCCGCGCGGCGGCCGCCAGGAACCGCCCGCGCACACGCTCTTCCGTGAACAGGCCGTCGGCGACGGCTCGTTCGTGGAGTCCCTGCGGGTCACCAGCAACCGCCCGGTGCCGACCACGATCCGGCTCGCGATCACCGCCGACGCCGACTTCACCGACCAGTTCGAACTCCGGGCCGACCACCGCACCTACACCAAGCCCGGCGCCGTCCGCTCCCGCCAGGTCCTCGACGACGGGCTGGAGTTCGGCTACCGCCGGGGCGAGTGGCGGTCCTCCACGACGATCACCGCCGAACCGGCCCCCGACGGCGTGGAGGAGACCGGGACCGGCGCCCGCCGGATGGTCTGGACGCTGGAACTCCGGCCGCACGGCACGGCCGAACTGCTGGTACGGGTGATGGCACGCCCGCACGGCGACAAACGGGCGCTCCGGGTGCCCCGCGACCCGGCCGCGCTGAACGAGCAACTCCTCGCGCTGGAAGGGGAGTTCGTCCAGGGCGTGGCCTTCCCGACCGGTTGGCCGGAGCTGGCGGCGGCCTGCGCCCGCGGCCTCTGCGACCTCGCCACCCTCCAGGTGCCGGCCACCGGCCCGGACGGCGAGGAGCTCAGGGTTCCGGCCGCCGGGGCCCCTTGGTTCCTCACCCTGCTCGGCCGCGACGCCCTCCTCACCTCCCTGTTCGCCCTCCCCTACCGCCCGCGCCTGGCCGCCGCCACCCTCCCCGCCCTCGCCGCCACCCAGGCCACCGAGACCGGCGCGCACTCCGTGGCCCAGCCCGGGAAGATCGTCCACGAGGTACGGCACGGCGAGCTGGCCCACTTCGGGCAGGTGCCGTACGGGCGTTACTACGGCTCGGTCGACGCGACACCGCTGTTCCTGATACTGCTGGGCGCGTACGTGGAGCAGACCGGGGACCTGGACATGGCCCGGCGGCTCGAACGCAACGCGCGCGCTGCCGTCGGCTGGATGCTCGACCACGGCGGGCTCACCTCACGCGGCTATCTCGTCTACCGCGCGGACAAGGGCGGCCTCGCCAACCAGAACTGGAAGGACTCCCCCGGCGCGATCTGCTACGCCGACGGCAGCCGGCCGGTGGGGACCGTGATGGCTGCGGGGGCGCAGGGGTACGCGTACGACGCGCTGCGCCGGACCGCCTGGGTGGCGCGGACGGTGTGGGCCGACGAGACGTACGCGGCGCTCCTGGAGCAGGCCGCCGGTGATCTGCGGGACCGGTTCCAGCAGGACTTCTGGATGCGGGAGGCGTCCTTCCCCGCGCTGGCGCTGGACGGGGAGGGGCGCCAGGTCGACGCGCTCGCCTCGGACGCCGGGCATCTGCTGTGGTCCGGGCTGCTGGACAAGGAGTACGGGGAGGTGGTCGGGCGCCGGTTGCTGGAGCCGGACTTCTTCTCGGGGTGGGGGGTGCGGACGCTGGCCGCGGGGCAGGCGGCGTACCACCCGCTGTCGTACCACCGCGGTTCGGTGTGGCCGCACGACAACGCGCTGATCGCGCTGGGGCTGGCCCGCTACGGGCTGCACGACGAGGCGCGGGCCGTGGCGCACGGGCTGGTGGACGCGGCCACGGCGGGCGGGCACCGGTTGCCGGAGGTGCTGGCCGGGTACGGGAGGGACTCGCATCCGGAGCCGGTGCCGTATCCGCATGCGTGCGTGCGGGAGTCTCGGTCGGCGACGGCGCCGTTGGCGCTGCTGACCGCGGTGGGGGGTGCGCCGCAACGAGCACGGCGGCGAGGGCGTCGGCATCGTCATTCCCAAGGGCCCCGGGCTGGAGCAGTACCCGATCGAGCTCGACCCGCCGCGCGCGA